>CAZYKA010000009.1:40585-98946 GCA_964647915.1 uncultured Ferruginibacter sp.
TTAATCACTTTATTTACAGCGTTGAAAACTTGTTTTCAAAAGCGGGAATAAAAAATCCCGAACCGGCGGTACGCCGACAGGTTTCCCATGTTTGTCAATCCTCCCCCGGTGATCAACTCAGTTAATCACTTTATTTACAAATTACCTTGTTGAAATGATTTTGAAAGGTCAATCTGATTTTAAAAACCCTATTAATTATTCCCCTGTATAAACCACCCCGGAGGTTGGAGTTTCATGCAAAACAATCTTCGATAATTGAGGGATTTCTGGTTTTATTTTATTCCACATCCATACTGCAATTCTTTCGCAGGTAGGGTTTTCTAGTCCCGGCAGGTTGTTGAGTAATTTGTGGTCGATACTTTTAATTATTGGGTCTATCACCTGTTTTAACTCTGCGAAGTCCATGACCCACCCAATCTCCCTTTCTAATTTCCCATTAATATAGATAACCGCCCTGTAAGTATGGCCATGAATCTCTTTGCATTTATGCCCATCCGGAACAAAGGGAAGGAAGTGGGCTGAATCGAAGGAAAATTGTTTAAAAATTTCCATTTGGGAATTATTTTAATTTCTGTTATTTGGCTTTGAACCCAACTAATCCGAATTATTAATTCGGGGTTAACCGGATAGGGCTGCAAAGCTACCAATTATATTTAGCCCCCTTTGTCAATTTCTGGGTAAATGCCCTTTTTTCGCATTTATTTGAGCCCAAATCTATTGGGCCGGTGATTTTAAAGGAGTCTAATTTGAAAAAATTTATGGGACAAAAAGGACCCAAATCAGGGCTGGTAAAAGTTGCGGAGAGACAGGGATTCGAACCCTGGGTACCCTTGCAGGTACAACGGTTTTCGAGACCGCCCCGTTCAACCACTCTGGCATCTCTCCAACGGAAGTGCAAAACTATTTATTTCTACTGAAGATTCCGATATATTCAAAAAGGATTCTTCCCCTTTTTTGGAATTTGAAATAATGCCCCGGCGATTTATTAATTTCCTCCGGCCAGCCTCAACGCATTATCCTTAAAAATCACAAATGTGCCATCACCCTCCTTTAGTTTAATATGATTTAACTGATATTTTTTGTCTGGAAATGCAGTTTCGGTCAATTCCACATTCACTGCGTCATCCGATAATACCAATTGGGTATATATAAACATGGCAATATCGTTTCTCACCCCTCTTGGAGTAAATTCCTTTTCATAAAGCAATTTGTTGTTATCTGCTGAAAAGACTTGCAGCATTACCGGGCTCCTCTTTTTTACTACCGGGGTTAGTGATTGCATGTGTTTTTCGGTCGAAGTATTTTGTTCATACTCCATAGGAGTAGAAATATATTTAAAGTTTATAAAAAGTGTTTTTTCTTTTGGGTTAAAAAAGTGAACCACCGTACTGCTAAGCGGAACCATTAATGCAAAGAAGGCAGATAGGATAATTATGGATAATACCGGCCTGATTTTCAAATTGTCGAAAATGGTCATCGGATTCTTATTAAAATCAGTTCCGGAACTTTGTTTGCAGAATGTCTCCAACTTTTCCTTGCTGTATTGGGTTAGGGTAAATAATTGTAACCTGCCGGCATCATATTTTTTTGAAAACAAAGGAGCCCTTTTTCGCAAAAAGCGGTTAATGGCCCATGTTTTACCAAGCCGGTAGTAACAATCTTCACAGCCCAGGAATGCAACTTTTTCGCTGTTATTTTCCAGCATTTGCTGAACATCTTTTGGCATCACACTGCCCATACATGGAACCTGGTATTCCACTATATTTAATTTCTGCGGGAATTCATGTTTGGGAAAATAGCTGCAGGTGAATAGGGTAACATCTGCCTTATTATTTTGACCAAGATTAAGTTGTGGAAATTGCGAATGGCTGATGGCATGTTCATCGCAGGAGCCGATGCAAATGGTGCAGCCCACACATTTATCGGGTGATAGAATCGCTTTTCTCTCTCCATTAACAATCAGCATATCAATGGCTTCATAAGGGCAATCGTAAGAGCAAAGGTTACAGGCATTGCATTTATCTAAATCAATAAATACCGGTGGCCTGTTTTTTCGTTTAAACAGATAAGGGATAATGCATAATATTATACCGGATCCTATCAGGATTAGCCAATTTTGGTTTACGCTGAAAATTTTCATCAGATAGTACCCAAAAAAGTAATACCAGTCAAAACTGGTTTGGGTAGGCAGATTGGTAATTTGGGCAGGTGGATCACTTTTAACTGGAAATAAAAGGGCCACAATCCCCAATGCAACCACACAATAGATAATGAGTTTTTTGGGCGGGAGGATTTTGGGTTTTGAAATTCTTAATACATGCACCCAGATGATGATGACGGTAATAAGAGAAAACGCAATATGTCCGAACAAAGCCACTTTAAAAAAACCGCCAATTGTATCCAGATCGTTCATTAAGAATCCACCGGCAATAGAAGGATCGAAAATAGGGAGGCTGGTGAATAACCTGGCAGTAAGGTAGCCCAGGAGTTTTGCTTTTTGATCCCATACCAGGATAAATCCTGTAACCCCAATTATTATTACTATTAAAAATGAGATTATCCCGCTGATCCAGGAAACCAGCCTCTTGAACTTGGAAGTAAAAAGGGTATGTGCCAGATGTAGTAAAATAAATATCACCAACAGATCGGAAGAGTACCGGTGAATATTTCGCATCCAGCCATTAAAAAAATTATTGGAAATATCTTCCACCGATGACCATGCATGGCGAGGGTTGATGTTATAAAATATAAATACATAAATTCCCGAAATGCAGGCGATAACAAACATGAGGATGGCAATGCTCCCCAGGTTGTATAATGGATTAAGCTGGGTTGAGTATATTTTTCCGAAAAAGGAGGAAAATTTTTGAAAAAGCTGGTGTCCAAAGGTGCGTTCTTCTTTAATTAATTTTTCTTCTGGCATGGTAATTACTCTTCTTTTTTTTGAACAATAAATGTTCTGATAAATATTCCACTCATTATTATGATGATCACTAAGCCTGCTGAAGTAGAAATAATAAACCTCCAGTCCATTTTATAGGTTTTCGTTAGTGGGTCATATCCAAAGCAGCGGAGGTAAAATCCATTAATGATTCCCGGCCGGTTTTTTTCAGCGGCGGCTTCAATTACAGCTAATTTCAGGTCTCTCGGAGAAGGGTTGATTCCATAAATATATCTTGATATCTTCCCAGATGGGGTAAGAATTATAAGGATGGACGGGTGGTTGTATTCTTTGGTGGCGGGATCAAAATCATATTGATAATCTACCGATGCCATTAATGCTTTTATGTTTTCGGAGGAGGCAGAGATGCTTTTCCAATGCTTGCCATCCATATTCCATCTTAGCTGATAGTTTCGGAGATCCTCCTTTGCATCGGTACTGTCGAATGAGAAGCTAACCATATTAAAATCGGTGCCCAGTGTACCCAGGCCCGAAACTGCATTCTGTACACCATTGCTGATCACCCCACATAAGGAGTAACATTTTGTGTAAACCGGAGAAATAATTAGGGGTTTTTGTTGCAACAGAGAATAGAGGGTAAATAGGTTTCCATCCGCATCAAACACATCAATATTAGCCGCCTGTTGAGAAAGATATTTTTTCTCGTTTGGGAAATTAAAACCAGATAGTAAAAGCCAGATAACGAGCCAATAGGTATAGTGGAGTTTCATGAATGTGGGTTTAAAAATATCGGGGCGTTGCCCCGATATTTAATTTTCATTATTACTTTCTCCGGCTATTTATTTTACATACCAGGTTGCCGCGAGCCATTTCCAATTAAGGAAGAATAGGGCAAGGAAAACAAGGAGGAAAATAAATGTTAGCACCAACGTGCCAGGGGCTTCAAATCCTTTATGCGGTTTTGCCGGCGGCGCCAGAGGCGAAATGGTCAATTGCATATCCTGGGGGCCATTTACTTTAGGCCCAAGGAATACAGAAACCACTACAATTACAATCCAGATGATGGTGGAGAGGAATGCAATAACCCCTCCCAACATCATCAAAACCCAAAAGAAATCCACGGCAGGGTTAAAATTATAGGTGAAAGGGCCGCCTGAAAATGTATTATCCCAATGCCGGCGGGGTACGCCCATCTGACCCAATACAATCATAGATATGGAAAGCAGTGCAATGCCAATAAAGAAAAGCCAGGGTTGCCATTTGGCCCATCCGAACCCTACTATTTTCCTTCGGAAGATTAAAGGAATCAGGTAATAGGTTATACCCATAAACGTTAGTGTGGTTCCAATTACTACGGTGCCTTTAAAGTGGCCGGGAATGGCAATGGTATTATGAACAATAATATTGGTTTGTTCCATTCCAAATATCACGCCGGTTGTTCCGCCAATGAATCCAAATCCAATGATGGCTAAGATGATGGCGGAGAATGCAGGATTGCCCCATGGCGCTTTAGAAAGCCATTGGAACAATCCTTTATTATAACCCCACCTTCGTTGTGCCGATTCAAATGAAGAGGGAACGGCAAAGGCATGAATCATGGATGCCAACACAGCAAGGTACATGGCATAACTGGTGTTCCAAACCTTCCAGGCGCTGCTTACTCCGGGGTCGGTGAGGAGGTGATGGGCTGAAGCGAGGCAGATGAAAAGTATGTAAAGTACAAATGCAGTACGCGAAACCTTTTCATTTATCGAAGTACCTCCCACCGTTAGGAAGGAAACGAGGTACCAAATGGAGACCATCGCTGCCACATTTATTTGCTGAGAGGAATGCCCCAACCCCCACCAGATTAACTTATACATGGCGGGGTCAACATTTTGTACCAGCCCCACCGACCATAAGAAAGTAGGTATATAAATTAAAGCGCCCGAAGCAAGAGTAATCACGGCAATGATGGCGGCCGTCATCATTCCGTAAGTAAACAGCGGAAGGGTATCGCCATAGGTCTTTTCCCTTCGGGCAATCATCAGGTTGCCAAAAAATAGTATCACCGCAAGTAAGGCGCCCACAGCAAACAGAATAATTCCGAGGTAATATAGGGGATGGGCTTTCAAGGGGGTGTAGGAAGTGAGCATCACATCTGCCTTGCCCATCAGGATTAAAGTGTTCGACATCAGGAGCCCCAAAACCATCAGGCCAAATGCCACCCATCCCAATTTTGGAGCACAGAAACGGGTATTTAAAATTACAGTTGAACCAAAATACAGCCCGGCAATTTCAAAAAAGATAATCCAGAAAATCAGGGCATTTAACCCATGAAAAGTAACCAGACGGTAATACCATTCGGCCCCTAAAAGATGTACCGGTTGGTAGCGTGTAAATACCAGCAGGATAGCCGCAATTACCGCCAGTAATAATGAAATAACTGCAAATACTGCATTGTACCGGATTAGTTTTTCCGATTGTAAGTCAACTTTAAATCCCGTTATATCGCAAGTCCGAAACATGTTGTCAGGTTTTGGTTAGTTTTTTAATGTTTTGATGTAGGCAATCAGTTGATCAATTTCCTCATCGGTTATGGGGAAAACCGGCATTGGGGTATTTTCAAACCCAATTGTAATTTTCTCCTGCGGGCTCTTTATGGATTCTCGTATATATGCATCATCTACTTTTACGGAAACTACTTTTCCATTTTCGGAAACCTTTTCTTCTTTGCCATAAAGCCCTTTCCAGGTAGGCGCCAACTGGCTTGTGCCATCTGTTTTATGACATGCGGCGCATCCTTTTAATGCGTAAACCTGTTCGCCCTGGAGGGCCATTTCTGTTTCTGAAAGGGCTTCTGTTTTTTTAGAGGATTTAGGGTCGGGGGCCTTTTTAAAATTTTCATACCCGTATAGTTTCAGGTCTTCTTCTTTTTCAATCACCACCATTTTTCCGATCATAGTATGATGACCAATACCGCAAAATTCATTGCATATAACTTTATATTCCCCGGCTTCGGTAGGTTTAAATTCCAGCACATAATCATATTGCGGGTACACCTGGAAATTCATGTTCACCGGCTGAATGGAAAAACCATGCAACACATCCCGAGAGGAAATATGCATTTTGTATGCCTGGTCTTTTTGCAGGATGAGGACGGGGCTCCACCGCCACATTTCCGCCAGGATAAACACATCACTGTTGGGTTGAGGCCTTACCACCGGAATTCCTTTGTCGGTACCCACCATGTTTTGTTTGATGTAAGCTTCGCTTAATTTGGAGAATTCGGCGGTGCTGGTTTTGTAGGTGGTGCTGGATGGGTTTTGTCTGCCATATACATGCCACATAACCATCCAAATGAAGAGCATAATGCAAAGTACCAGGGCGATAACCATCCACATTTTCTCATCTTTGGAAACTTTCTTATAGTACCATCCCTCTGCCGGGCTTAGTAAACTCATACCTTTAGTTTTAATGAAAATTATTTATTTAAGAAGGGAATCTTTTAATTCTTCCGGAATGGCAGGAAGGTTTGATAGTTCCATTACTCCCCATAGCAGGTAGAAGATGGCATAAATGGTAACTCCCAAAAACAGAAGCAACATAAAATCATCCATTATCATCCTGTAAAACGGAACCCGTTCTTCGGGTTTCTGAAGTTCATTATCCATGGTGCAATTTTTAAATACACGTGCAGCAAATGCTTGTGCAGGATAAAGTTAGCAGCCCCATTGAACCCTTTTTTAGTTGAAGTCAGATTAATGTGGTGAAAAGTATGTTTTCGTATTTTTTTTAGACGGGAATATTTTATATCCCTACTGGGTATCGATTCCAGATATTTTTTGAAGCATTTCGATATGGATATAACTGAACTTTTTGGCGGTGCACCGGATCAGTTTATCCTTTTGAAGTTCTTTGAAAATTTTTGATACCTGTTCTTTGGTGGTACCTGCCAGGTCGGCAATATCCTGCCTGCAGAAACCGATACTGAAGCTCTGTTTTTTTTCTTCATAACCGTATGCCTCAGCCAGTAATAAGAGTGCATGAACAACTTTCTCTTTTACGGTTTTATGCGCCAGGTAGGTAGCCCGCTTTTGCACCAGGTCAAGTTCAACCAGGATCTGATTTATTATTTGTTCCTGCAGCGATTGGCTGCGTTTTGTAATTTCCCTGAAGAGGTTAAACGGAATGTAACAATATTGAACTTCGGTTACTGCGGTAGCAGAGTAATTGTGCGTTTGGTGTAATGCACTTGTCCGGTGACCCAGAATGGTGCCTTTCCCCGCAAATTGTAAAACAAGAGGTCGGCCCTGCTTTCCGTTCAGTTCAATTTTTAGAAAACCTTTCTTAATAAAGCATACCCCTTGTACGGGATCCCCTTCTCCAAATAACCTTTCTCCTTTTCTAATGGATTTGGAAATCTTATGGGCACTAATAGTGACCAGGGTTTCCAGGTCGCATTGATTCAGGATGGAACAACTCCTTACCTTACAGGTTATGCAATCGTTTCGGATAAAATTCATAGAAGAGCCCTTATAAACCCATATCTAATATGGGGTTTTTGCTGTTCTAAAGTCCTCGATTTATTTTTCAAAATTTATGATACAGGCCGGGTGGGAATATGATATCCGTTAGGATCTGTCTCATTTTCTGGGTTAAAACGGAGCATTAAAGTTGGCAAAATGAAATAGCACCGGGCTATTCCTTAAGGAACCTTGCCACGATGTTATTTTGCCCTGAGTGAATCTTGATTTCATAAATTCCTTTGGAAAGGAAATGGGTGGGTATGCTAATGGAATTAGTGCCACTAAAAACCTGTTGTTTTTGAGTGGCCACCTTTTGCCCGAGAACATTATATATCTGGATGGAAATGATCTCATCCTTATTCCACCAAAGCTGAGCTGCTAAATTTTTATGAACAGGGTTGGGAGAAATGGCAATGCTTTCCGCCTTTCCACATTGCATATTGACCTTTAGTACATCGGAGTACTTGATTGATCCATCCCGGTTATTGATCTTAATTCTTACAAAATATTGGCCTGTTGCCAAGGGTATTTCTGTGGAATAGTAACCATCTCCATGGGGATGTAAAGTTTTTACCTGATGGTATGAATAACCATCTTTACTTATTTCGATGATGTAGGAACTGAGGTTCGATTCGTTGGTTGCGTTCCAGCTTACTCGAGCCTGGCAATTCGATTCAGCTATAACCGTAACCTCCGAAAGTGTTACCGGGATAATACCCCCATATTGAATAATACCCACGGCGTTTATTACCCAGTTGTTAGGGTCCACAATAATGTTGTCAACTGGCTGGCTGGCATGAAAGCGAAACAATTGATTGTTTTGACTTAATTGAATTTTTACCGTGGTATCCCCAGTAAGAAATTGAAGGGTGAGCTCGTAAAGGCCTTTAAAAAATGGCGTTACATCCGGCGCACTGGTTGTTTGATTTACTAATAGAACTACACTATCGGCACCTTGAGTAAAATAGGTGATGTTGAATGTAGGGTAACCCTCACCGTAATACCACTCATTAAAATAATCTGTCAGATTCTTTCCCGAAATTGTTTCGGCAGTTTCTTTAAAATCTGTTGCTGTGGCTACCGAATTTTTATAAGTATCCTGGTAGGTTTTCAAGCAGTTGAAAAACAAGGTGTCGTCCTGCATTTCCCAACGAAGGGTATGAATAATGGCCATTCCCTTATCGTAGCTAAGCCTGCTCGAGAATATCCTGTTCTCATTAAAGGTTTGGTCCAGTGGAACAAAGACTGAACCTCCCGGCTGGCTCATCACATAATCATGGGCATCCTGCATATATTCCTGTGTAGAAGTAAAACTGTATAAAGAGGGAAGTTTTTCGATGGCAAGGTAAACGCTGTATTCTGCAAACCCTTCATTCAGCCAAATGTCATTCCAGGTAGCGCATGTAACATTATCGCCCCACCACTGGTGGCCTAATTCATGGGCAATGAGGGTTGATCCAAAACTTACCATGGTGCTCATGGTTTGGTGCTCCATGCCTCCGCCAATATTTGCCTGGCAGTGTCCATATTTTTCATCATGAAAAGGATATAAACCAAACAACTCACTGTAATTTTCTATCAGTGCCGGAGTTTTATCTAAGTTGGGTTTAATGGCATCAAGATACCCTGAGGCCGGGCTTACATAATGGATGATCGGAATAGAATCTGGTGCTATTGCTGCAGGTTTTGCATAATTTATATATTCCTGGTAATTCCCAACGGCGAAACTGGGTAAATAGTAGTTTATAGGATGGCGGCTATGCCAATGAAATTCTTTTTTATTATTGGGGCTATCCACCACGGCTATTAGCAATCCATTGGATCCAACTTTATTACCGTCACTTGTTTTAATCCAAACATCCAGGGAATCAATTTTATCGGAAAGGATTTGTTTTACCGGAAACCATTCTCTGGCCTGATAACTTTCTGAGAGGGAAGCGGTGAAGGTTAATCCATTATAAGTTCCATTATAAACAGCTCCTGTATTTGCCGTACCATGGTAATATACAGTTGATTGTAAATTGGTGCCTATTGGAAAAATATTTCCAAGGGGGATAAGAATATGATCATTTTCATGGGAAAAAATTTTTGATTCGCCATTGATCAATACAGAATCTACCACCATGTTATCCTTAAACTCGAGGATAAGGGAATCCATGGGAGAAACGGCTAGTACATTTAATTGTGATTTGCCTGAAATGTTATTGCTCCCCGGCTCAACGGCAAGCTGCAGCCACAGGAATTTCATGTCATATTTTGATAAAGAAGGATATTGGTAATAAGTTGCCTGCGCCGGACGACTCATTATATTTTCATGGTTGCATCTTTTAACGCAGGCTTCATTCTCCATTTGGGCCTTACCCCCCATACCTGATACAAGAAAGCAACCCAGGATGTACAGTTTTTTCATTATAAATAATTGGCGAGTGAAGATAAGACGGTCTATAATACCATTCATTAATTATTATGTTGCTTACAGGGATTTTGTTGCTATTAACCGGCAACTGCTTAGCTTTGTGGGTTATCTATGAAAGATGCGTTCAGGCTTATATTATTTACTTTCCTTTGGGCGCTTTCCGGCCAGGTTATGTCGCAGTGCGCAAGCCCTATTTCAAGTTTTCCTTACTTGCAGGATTTTGAGTCCGGAGATGGTGGATGGGTACCCGAGAATGCAGTTCACTGGAATTGGGGAATCATTTCCGGGAAACCGGTTATTACCGCTGCGGCAAGTGGAGTGAAATGCTGGGTTGCAGGAAGCCTGACGACCAACTTTTACAACAGTGGCACTTCCACTGTTACCAGCCCTTGTTTTGATATTTCCACCTTAACGCATCCGGAAGTGGGATTTCATGTTTTTTGGGAAACAGAGAAAAGATTTGATGGAGCCAGTTTTCAATATTCCATTGATAATGGAAATACATGGAATGTACTGGGCTCTGCTAATTCAAATCAGAATTGCCTGGGAGAGAATTGGTTTAACCAAAACCCGGTAAATTTTGTTGGCATGCCGGGATGGTCGGGAAACATTCAGCCAACCATTGGCTCCTGCCAGGGAGGAAATGGTAGTGGAGGATGGCTAAATGCCAAACATAGCCTGGAAGGTTTGGGGGGGAATTTAATAATGTTCCGTTTTGTATTTGGCGCAGGGACCATTTGCAATGATTTCGACGGATTTGCATTCGATGATTTCTTTATTAGAGAAGCTCCGCCCAACCAGGCTGATTATTCCTTTTCATGCGCCGGAAATCTTTCTGCATCTTTTACTCCTTCCATCCAGGGATGCATTACAGCTGTAAATTGGGATTTTGGAGATCCTGGATCGGGAACGAATAATACTTCAGATCAGACCTCTGCTACCCATCAGTTTAGCGCTGGCGGAACTTATACGGTAACCCTTACCGTTAGTTTTAATACAGGAGCCGATGTGATAGTTTCAAAAACCGTAACTGTTTTGGAACTCACATCCACTATTCTTCAACCATTGCTATGCCATGGAAATTCCAATGGGAGCATTTCTCTCAGTGTTACCCCTGCAGGAAGTTATGGTATCGTCTGGAATACCTCACCACCCCAAACTACTTCTGTGATTTCGAATTTAAATGAAGGAAATTATGTGGCCAGTGTTTCCGGCATAGGGGTTTGTGCCGCTTCAGTTTCTGTGCCCCTTACTGCCCCTCCTCCTTTACAGGTGGAACTTACGGGGAACGATTCTTATTGTAATCATCCTAATGGGCATGTAACCGCAACCGTTAGTGGAGGAACCCCGCCTTATTCCTATGCTTGGGATTATGGTGGACATGGCAGCACTACGATAGGGCTTTACCCCGGTACTCATTCAGTATTCATTACCGATCAAAATGGGTGTACCCTCCTTTCACCTCAATATCAGGTAAACGCAATAAACTATACGATTCCGGTTAATATTGGGCAGGATACCAGTATTTGTCCGGGCCAAACCTTAAACCTTTATCCTGGCCATTTTTTTGCTTATAGCTGGCAGGATGGGTCATATGATTCCAATTTTGTGGTGAATCAGGCTGGGTTATATTCTGTAACAGTTCAGGATCAATGGGGATGTGTAGGTAGTGGCAGCGTTCAGGTATCCATGTATTGCCCTGATATTTATTTCCCCAATTCTTTTACCCCCAATGGCGATTTATTAAATGATGGATTTGGCCCCTGGGGAGGTTTGAGTTTGGTGAGCGATTACCGGTTGAGCGTATTTGGCAGGTGGGGAGAGCTGGTATTTTCAACTTCCGATCCTTATAAAAAATGGGATGGGACTTATAAAGCATCCCGCCTTCCAATGGGCACCTATACCTGGATTGCCAGCTTTCGTTTGCGCGGATCCGTTAATTTCAGAAAGGGAACCATAACGATGTTAAAATAGTTTCTTCTTTACTATTTTTATAGAAGGTAATAAAAAAGGTATTGAATTTAATTGATTATTACCATTTGATAAGTTTGTTAAAGAACAGCGTGCTGAATTTTTCAAATATGAAATATTCAATTTTATTTATTATGTTATTTGTAATTTCCTGCAAAAAGGACAGCGTTACACTTAGCAGCACTATCTTTATAAATAGCACTTCCCATTTAATATTGGTTGAAGGTTACAAGAATGGTCTTTTGAATTCAGAAAGCTCCTTTGAATTATCAGCAAATGAAGCAAAGACCGTGTTTACATTAAACAATAGAGGTATTGGAAATGGCTTAAATTTCGGTGAGTATTATAGAAATGTTGATTCTTTTGTTGTAAAATTTGATAATATTTTTAAGATATCACACTATAAACCAAATTTGATTGGAAATAGTTTAAAGGAATATCTATATAATTCAAATAGGAATATTTATAATGACATGAACTATCTACGAAATATGACAAGAGATGAAAAACATCGAAGAGAATGGGATTTTAAATACACATTCATAGAACAAGACTACCTTGATACCCAGTAATAAATTTAAATGGATTGTTTTTCAATTAAAAACCCAATCCATTTATTTAAAAAAGGCACTTCCACCAACATGGGGTTTTATGCAAATTGGGCTTGATATTATAACATCAGCTAATTCCAAATCCCAGCTTTGGTTCGGTGAGACGAATTACCATCCACTATGTACTTAACTTCAGCAAAATATTTTCAATTGGCAGTGGTTATTGGCAGTCGGAATGCTAATTCCTAGCCTGCATAAAGCCCTGTCCGTAACCGAAGCGAAAGAACTAAAGGATAGTGTTGCACCTATCAGTTGAGCACAGTTTTTATTTTAATTTAATTTTCTTTAGTTCTTTTCCCCCGGGGCTGCCGCCCCGTCCCCCGGATACAAAATAAATATTTAAAAAATTTTGTCCAAAAAGTCTGGCTGAATAAAGTTTCGTTTTAATTTAATTTTCTTTAGTTCTTTTCCCCCGGGGCTGCCGCCCCGTCCCCCGGATACAAAATAAATATTTAAAAAATTTTGTCCAAAAAGTCTGGCTGAATAAAGTTTCGTTTTAATTTAATTTTCTTTAGTTCTTTTCCCCCGGGGCTGCCGCCCCGTCCCCCTATATTAAAAATATCATTTAAAAAAAATAAAACCAAAAAACCAGACTGAAAAATAATCAGCGTAAATTAATTTCTAAATCTCTTTTCTGCTGAGACTGCCAATAGCCTATGGAGAGCAAGCCTCAGCCCCCAACTGCCAGATAGTTTTAAAATTCTATTCCTCCACAATTTCAGTAGAAATGAATTTAATCTTAGAAATGTTTCTTCCTGAAATATATTCCCCGGTTTTTTGCTTTTACCTGTTCCTGGGAGAATGATGCTTATCAAAATTTGTCCATTGCCCACTCTTCCAGTAAAGAAAGATTAAAAATGCAAGGAAGGAAGCCATGCCAGTTATTTCTCGTAAGAAAAAAGTCATTTCACCACTTTCATTTACATCATAAATTGTTCCGGCTGCATGTACGTAATGAGGCAATAGCAAAAATGAAAAGATTATCGCAGATATAATCCTTTTTCCCATTGTGTTTAAGGTTTTCATATCCCGGTTTTTTCATGTTCCTCAATTTCCGGGCCGGTTTACCTAAATCAGAAGAAAAGTCAGGGAAGTATTTGTTTATTTGTCACTTTGCAGAAGATTCTTCTGCATCCATTCCGTTTGGGAGTTTGCGGCCTGCTCCAATTCAACTTTTTCAGCAATGCTTTTTTGCCCCTTAATAATGGATTTGCTGACCATTGGATGTTGAATGGCCTCCGATTCTTTCATTCCCAAAAGCTTCATCATTGGTATCATTTTTTCTGCACCCAGGTGTTTAAACAGCGGTTCATCCATGGCGCTAAATACCGGAATATTCATTATTCCCCAATTTTCTGCCAGGGCTTTTTCTTTTTCATGCAAAGGATAATGTTCAAGAAAGACTGGCTGTTGTTTATGGGAATCAATTCGTGAAACCTCTGTGGCAAGTTTTACCCTGGTTTCTTCAATCCCGTTTCCTTTAAAAAATGTTCTGAATTCTTCAGCTGTATCTCTAAACCAGGCAATAAAAATACTTTTTTCATTCTCCCTTGCCAATTTAAGGCAAGCCAATTTTTTCCCTTCGCTGGTCATGTAAACCTTATGGCTAAACAGGTAATCTTTTTCTTCAGAGTTTCCAAACAGATTTCCAAACATACGTTCAATTATTTCCGTCAAAAATAAGGAAGCAAATACAAATCTGCATGGGCATGCCTCCTTCCCCTAATAATGGTCGTATCTTTGCATTAAGGAGTTCACATGATGAAGGATAAAGCGGAGGCGCTCCCGGGCTCGGAAATTGAAATATTTGGTGCAAGGGAACATAATCTGAAAAATTTTGATATTCGGTTACCGGCTAATAAACTGGTAGTTTTTACCGGGGTTAGCGGCTCAGGAAAATCTTCTCTTGCATTTGATACAATTTATAATGAAGGCCAGCGAAGGTATATGGAGTGTTTTTCTGCCTATGCCCGACAGTTTGTAGGTGATATGGAAAGACCGGATGTTGATCGCATCACCGGGCTTTCCCCTGTAATATCCATTGAACAAAAAACCACCAATAAGAACCCCCGAAGTACGGTGGGTACCATTACTGAAATTTATGATTTTCTGAGACTTCTCTTTGCCAGAGCCAGCGATGCCTACAGTTTTAACACCGGAAAGAAGATGGTGAAATTTAGCGAAGAAGAAATTGTAGAGTCGGTGTTTGAAAAGTTTAATGGAAAGAAAATTTCTGTGCTTGCTCCGTTAGTCCGCGGCCGTAAAGGGCATTACCGGGAGCTTTTTGAAGATATCCGAAAAAAGGGCTTTCTTAAGGTTAGGGTAGATGGAGAAGTGATGGATCTGATACCCAAAATGCAGGTAGATCGGTACAAGATCCACGATATTGAAGTGGTGGTTGACCGGTTGCCGGTAACCGACGATATGCGATTGCGTCTGAGTCAGGCTGTGCAAAGGACCTTATCGCTTGGAAACGGATTGCTGTTTATTCTGGTTAATGACGAGAAGAAGGCCTTCCAGTATAGTCGGCAATTAATGTGTTTAGATACAGGAATAAGTTATGAAGAACCTTCGCCCAATGCATTTTCTTTTAATTCTCCTTACGGTGCATGTCCTACCTGCCGGGGGTTAGGAACCATCCACCAGGTAAATATGGAAGCAGTAATTCCGGATTCTTCACGTAGCATCAGGGAAGGTGGAATTGCCCCTTTGGGTGAAGAACGACAGGCTTATATGTTTCAAAAAGTTAAAGAATTAGCCGCTAAGAATAAGATCAACCTCGATAAACCGGTAAAAGATCTTTCCGAAAAAGCATTGAATATTCTGCTGTTTGGTAATGAAGATCCAAACGAAATGGAAAATTCCCTGGATCTTGGTGATGTAGAGATTAGTGAGACCACCAATTATCCTAATGAATTTGAGGGAGTGGTAAATATGTTGAAACGCTGGTATGCCTCTTCATCCTCCACGGAAGGTATCCGGGAGTGGGCAGAAAAATACCTCCAACTCAGGCCATGTGATGCCTGCCATGGATCCAGATTGAGAAAAGAAAGCCTTTGGTTCCGGATTAATGGAAAAAATATTGCAGAGCTTAGTGATATGGATCTGGATAAACTCGCCGAATGGTTTGCAAATATTGAAGAAAGACTTACCGAAAAACAAAATAAAATTGCGCGGGATGTATTGAAAGAAATCAGGGAGCGGCTTCAATTTTTATTGAATGTAGGCTTAACCTATCTTACCCTTATTCGCCCTTCGAAAAGTTTGAGTGGCGGAGAGTACCAACGGATCCGTTTGGCAACCCAAATAGGATCACAATTGCAGGGTATTACTTACATTCTGGATGAACCCAGCATTGGTTTGCATCAACGCGATAACCACAGGCTGATCGGGGCAATGCAGCATCTAAGGGATATTGGAAACTCTATCCTGGTGGTGGAGCATGATAAAGATATTATGCTGGCCGCCGATTATTTGGTAGATATTGGTCCACGGGCAGGAAGATTTGGCGGTCATATTGTTTTTGAAGGCACACCAGCGGATGCACTAAAATCTAAGTCCGAAACCGCTCAATACCTTACGGGAAAGAAAGCAATTGCCATTCCAAAAGAAAGGCGAAATGGAAATGGAAAATTTATTGAACTAAAATCTGCAACAGGAAATAATCTTAAACGGGTGGATGCGAAATTTCCGTTGGGTAAATTAATTCTGGTTACGGGCGTTAGCGGTAGTGGAAAATCAACCCTCATCAATGAAACGCTTTATCCCATTTTAAGCAGGCATTGTTATCATTCTAAAATTGAACCCTTGCCTTATAAATCTGTAAAGGGGCTCGAACATATTGATAAGGTGATTGAAATTGACCAAAGCCCTATAGGACGCACGCCAAGAAGCAACCCGGCTACTTATTGTGGCTTTTTTACCGATATACGAACCCTGTTTGCTGCCGTACCCGAAGCAAAGATCCGGGGATACAATGCAGGCAGGTTTTCATTCAATGTAAAGAGTGGGCGATGTGAAGTCTGCGAAGGAGGAGGAATGCGGGTGATTGAAATGAATTTTTTACCCGATGTGCATGTACCCTGCGAGAAATGTAATGGCAGGAGGTATAATCGCGAAACGCTTGAAATTCATTACAAAGGGAAATCCATAAGTGATGTACTGGACATGACGGTGGATGAAGCGGTGGAATTTTTCCAGCCCGTCCCCGCAATATATCGAAAAATAAAAGTGTTGAAAGAGGTGGGATTGGGATATATTACTTTAGGGCAAAGTGCTACCACCCTAAGCGGCGGGGAAGCGCAAAGGGTGAAACTGTCTACTGAACTTAGTAAAAAGGATACTGGAAAAACATTTTATATTCTGGATGAGCCCACCACCGGGTTACACTTTCAGGACATACAGCATTTATTGGATGTGTTGAATAAACTGGTGGATAGAGGTAATACGGTCTTAGTGATTGAACATAATATGGACGTGATAAAAACTGCCGATCATATAATTGATATTGGGCCAGAGGGTGGAAGCGGAGGAGGAGAGATTTTGTATGAGGGCACGCCCGAAGGCATGAAATCAGAAAAACGCGGGTTTACCGCAAAATATGTGTTGGATGAACTTGCCCAGGGTTGAACTTTTAAGAAGCAGAACTGGTTATTTTCCAGAAGGGATATTTTAATTTATGGGTAACCGTTAATTTTTCTAATCTGGTTGGTTCGAAAAGAGAAATTGCCGGTATTAACACTAAGAGACTCGAAGCAATGGATGGTGGAGAATCTTTTTGTAGGGGAATGAAATTTTTGAAAAAGGATGCCCCCTCCTGGTTGGTTGTATACTTCTATTTAAGAAAAGCCTTTTTATTGAATTGCTGTTATAAGCTGGAGGCTTAATAAAAATGCGGGCATCGGGTTTGTCTTTTGGCTCTTTTATCCCACCTGGCTTCTTCATCCAACTTTCCAAGCCGCACTCCCAGTTTTAAAACAATAGAAAAGTACGCATCATTATTTTTTGAATTTCCCCGCATGGTTCCCGGTGCATAGCGGTTAACCCCTGGAGTTACTATGCCAAAAGTTTTGTCGCTGATGGCACGGGCAATAACTGCATCCTGTGGACTTAAGTGCATATCAAAATACATGGGATCGATGTACGTGGTGCTTACGTCGTCCATATAATCGGTAAATGTTTTTCGATATAAAAGTTCCGGGGCAATATTAATGCGTTCGGTTATATTTACTTTCACTCCAAAACCCATGGGAATATTGATTTGGGTAAGGCTGTAAGGTTTTTTATCGGGGTATTCAGGAAATCCTTCGCCTTCGGTGCTAAGCGGCTTTAACCTGTACCAGGTTTTATTTCCTGCGGCATCCGTAAGGGAGCCTTTTGGATCAAAATGAAACACGCCAATTCCTACAAACCCATAAGGCTTGAATGTGGGTGAATAATCGGGGTTGCTGGCATGGAAAAAGGAGATGGGAAATAATTCCAGGGCGGTGTATCCTTCATAAACCGTACTCTTAAAATCGAGATTTCTTTGTTTTCTCCAAAGTTCATTTACTCCGTCTGTATTGATGATATTATCCTCGCCCGAAACATAGGTAATCTGTCCGGCCAGCCTGATCCCCATCCATGAATTGGGATAAACCGAAACAAAAGCTCCCTTCATCATTTTAGTGAGCTCAAGGTTTACATCTTTTAGCCAATAGGTTCCATAGCCTGCATTTCCGCCGAGGTCGCCTAAGAAGAAAGTGGGTCCAAAATTGATACCCGCCTCCACATATGCTTTTTCGCCTCCGAAACTTATATGTTGGGCGTCTGCCTTTGTGTGAAAGAAATATGCAGCCGCGATGAGGAGCAGCGCCTTACGCGCAGCGATGTAGTGTTTTTTCATCTGCAACCTGTTTTGTCTTTCTTCGGATATGGATATTTAAATCCCCTGCTTCATGCAGGAAATCAGTAGTAAAACGGCTACAGTAGCTGAATATTGTAAGTGGGATCAGGAATTTATTAAAAGCATTCCAACGTGAGGGATATTATCCTCCAGGTATGGGTCGGTCACTTTTTTAAAGCCCAATTCTTCGTAAAATTTTTGGAGATAGAGCTGGGCGCTAATGCGGATATTGCTTTTTGGAAACTCCGAAAAACCAGCTTCAATAGCTTTTTTCATCAGCAATCTGCCAAGACCTTTACCTCTTACCGTAAGTTTACTTAGTACTCTTCCGATGCTGGTTTCTTTATATATTATACCCGGAGGTATTATGCGGGCGTAGGCAATGAGGTAATTTTCGCTGAACCCGCATAAATGTAGGCTGGATTTATCTTTCCCATCGGGATCCAAATAGGCACACTCTTGTTCTACTATAAATACCTCTGCTCGTAAAGCCAGAATATTGTACAGAATTTCTGCAGTCAATTCTTCAAAACGGTATAATTTCCAATCATTCATTAATATCCGTATTTATTCTTCCATCTTTCTTTTAGAAAGCGCCTGATCTCTTCTTCTCTTGCATTTTTCTGTGGGGAATAAAATACCTTTCCCGAAATTTCATTTGGCAAAAATTCAAGTTCTACGAAATTATTTTCAAAATGGTGGGCATATTGGTAATCCTTTCCGTAGTTTAAATCTTTCATTAGTTTGGAAACAGCATTTCGCAAATGGAGAGGTACCGGGAGGTCTCCGGTTTTTGAAACAGTGGCGAGGGCTTCCTCAATGGCCATATAGGAAGCATTGCTTTTTACCGAACTGGACAGGTAAATAGCGCATTGCGAAAGGATAATCCGGGCTTCGGGGTGCCCAATCACATTTACTGCCTGGAAACAGTTATTCGCCAGTAATAACGCATTTGGGTTTGCATTGCCTATATCTTCACTGGCAAAGATTAACATGCGCCGGGCAATAAATTTCACATCTTCACCCCCTGCAATCATCCTTGAGAGCCAATACACGGCGCCGTTAGGATCACTTCCACGCATGCTCTTGATAAAGGCGGAAATGATATCATAATGTTGCTCGCCCTGCTTGTCGTACAGCGCAATTTTTTGCTGGGCAATTTCCATAACGGCGGAATCTGTAATAATGGCATTCTTTCCAAGGGTGTTGGCAACCAGTTCAAAAAGGTTTAATAATTTCCTGGCATCACCTCCCGCAAAATTCAATAATGCTTCCGTTTCCTTTAAATCAATATGTAAATTTTGGAGGGTCTCATCTTGGGAGATGGCCAGATGGAGCAGCTTTTCCAGATCTTTATTGTTGAGTGCCTTTAAAATATAAACCTGGCACCTGCTGAGTAGGGCAGCGTTTACTTCAAACGAAGGATTTTCAGTGGTGGCACCAATGAGGGTAATAATTCCTTTTTCTACTGCACCCAACAACGCATCCTGTTGCCCTTTGTTGAACCGGTGGATTTCATCAATGAATAAAATACAACCCGGCTTTTTTGAAGAGAGCTCAATTACCTCCCTGATATCTTTAACTCCGGATGAAATGGCACTTAATGAAAAAAATGGAACATCCGTTTCGTTGGCAATAATGCTGGCGATAGTGGTCTTACCCACACCCGGAGGCCCCCAAAGAATCATGGATGGGACCTTTCCCTGCCGGATGGCCTTTCTCAAAATACTATCCTCTCCGGTAAGGTGTTCCTGCCCTATTAAGGAATCCAGGGTTTTAGGGCGCATCCTTTCGGCGAGCGGGGTTACAGCCATGAGGAAAAATTTTGAATATATAAAGTTCGGTCAGGTAATTTAAATTAACAATTCAAACCACAATTGGTTATTGATTATCCAGGAAGGGGAGAATTTCTGATAGTTCAACCGGCATGGGTAGGTCATTTATTTCAAAGACCAGCACATATCCCTTCGAACCTCCAGATGCAAGTAAAGCGTCCACCATTTTTCGCTGATCACTTATTTTAATAATTCCTGTTTCTTCATCCCAGATCTCTTTAGTTGCAAGGCAACCCTGGGTAGGGGTTAGGGGATAAAAGGGCATCGATTGATAGTATTTGGGATCAACCGTAGTACCATGTGCAATGATCTCTGTACGCCCTAAATTTCCGGCATAATAACTTTGAAATAAAGGGGTGAAATTTCTCAACAGCCCAGGGAATAGGTCCCTGTATTTTTCTAATTGCCAGACACTATCGATATTTTGAGTTTGCAAAAAAGTAGATGGCCATATTTCGAAAGGCATACGCATTTGTAAATTGGGGGTAGGACCAATAAAGGCAGAACTGGAAACGCTAAACCCTGCCATCTGATATATTCCCTGTGGAGTGTTCCCGTTTTTAAAAAACCAGGGAAGATTCGTCAGACTTCTTGCCAGTTGCGGATAATGTACTATTATGCTGTTGCTGTCTTTGAGGAAATCGCCATTTGCATTTCTGAAAATCATCAACCCGGGATAGTTTCGATTGTGCCGCTGAATACTGATTAATAATTCATTGCCTGGTAAAAAGTTCTTACTGAGCAACATTTGGAGTTGGTCATTATCCGGATATTCTGTTTTATTAAAAAAGTAGTCTTCCAATTGCTTTAATAAAATATTGTCTGGATTTTTTTTTATTTTTTCAAGTACTAACCTGCTAATTGTTTCGTGATCTCTTTGGGTATTTTGCAAGGAGGATGCCACTGCCATGGCGAAAACGGAAAGCACAGTATCTGTATTGGCAATGGAATTAATTTCCTCCGAATATTTTCCGGGATACAGGTTGTATACCATTTCTAAAAGAGAACGCTTGAAATCCATGCTTCTTTCATGAATGCCCTGGAAGGCATATTGAATTTTGTTGGTAACCCAGGGAGAAGTGTAGTTAATAACCAACATCGACCAAAATGCATCCTGCCAGTATTCTTCGGTAGAGTCAGTTAAGGGTTTTGAAAGATTGCCGTTGATGGAATTCCGGACGATATTCCTGTAAAGCCTGTCGCGATTTTCTTTTTTAGTGTCCTTGAATGCAAGCTGGGCAAAAGCAACATTTCCCAGGAAGATGAATAATCCTGCCAGCAACAATTTCCGCATGCTGCAATTTACTTAATTATGGTGGGTATTGGTGGTTGCAGTAATGAAGCGTTTTAAGCTTATTGTTTTTCCTGGAGATTTAATTTGATCTGAAGCTCGTCAAATTGTTTTTGATCAATTGTTCCGGGAGCATCCAGCATTACGTCTCTTCCACTGTTGTTTTTGGGGAAAGCGATAAAATCACGGATACCTTCGCTTCCTCCAATGATGGCACACAGCCGGTCGAATCCAAAGGCAAGACCACCATGGGGCGGAGCGCCATATTCAAAGGCTCCTAGCAGGAACCCGAATTTGTGCTGTTGTTCTTCCTGGTTCATACCGAGCGCTTCAAACATTTTTTCCTGAAGCTCGCGTTGGTAAATTCGGATGGAACCTCCTCCAATTTCATTTCCATTTAAAGTGAGGTCGTACGCATTGGCTTTTATTGAAGCATAAGGATGTGCCAGGTAATTGGAAGAATCATTAATATATGGATCATTATTAATCATATCAGAAATTTGATCCGGTTTGGGGGCTGTAAACGGGTGATGCCTGGCCACCCAGCGGTTTTCCTCTTCTGCATATTCAAACAAAGGGAAGTCAATTACCCAAAGTAATTTGAACTTTTCGGGTTTTCTCAATCCCAACCTTTCGGCAATAAACATTCTGAGGTCGCTGCTGGCTTTTCGGGTTCTTTCTTCGGGGCCGGCCAGTATCAATACCAGATCGCCTGGTTTGGCAGCGGCCGCCATGGCTATTTGTTTTAATCGTTCCTCGGAATAGAATTTATCTACGCTACTCTTAAAGCTGCCATCCAGATTGCACTTGATGAAGACCAGTCCCTTCATGCCCACCTGCGGGCGTTTTACCCATTCCGTTAGTTCATCGGTTTGTTTTCTGCTGTATTCTGAACAACCGGGAACAGAAATGGCGATAACGGTTTCAGCATCATCAAAAACCTTAAAATCTGCTCCCGAAATTAATTGCCTGTTGTCTTCTTTTTGATGAAATACAGTGGGTGGCTTTTTAAGGTTGGCCAATTTCATTTCAAAACGGATATCCGGTTTATCATTTCCGTATTGCCACATGGCATCTTCCCATGTTATTCGCTCCACTCTTTCTGAATAATCAATATTTTTTACATCCTTAAATATTCTTTTAATCATTCCTTCAAACATAGCCAGGATATCCTCCTGTCCCACAAAAGCCATTTCGCAATCAATTTGTGTAAACTCCGGCTGCCGGTCGGCACGCAGGTCTTCATCCCTAAAACATTTCACTATCTGATAATACCGGTCGTACCCACTTACCATCAGTAATTGTTTAAAGGTCTGCGGCGATTGAGGGAGTGCATAAAACTGGCCGGGGTTCATCCGGCTGGGCACTACAAAATCCCTGGCGCCTTCCGGAGTAGATTTAATCAGGAATGGCGTCTCAATATCCATAAACTGATTTTCATGTAGATAGTTCCTGGCGCTTCTGCCAACGGCATACCTTAACTCCAGATTTTTTAAAATTTGGGGACGCCGAAGGTCGAGGAAGCGGTATTTCATCCGAAGGTCATCTCCTCCATCCGTATCATCCTGGATAGTAAAGGGAGGTGTGTTCGATTTATTTAATATTTGAAAACTTTTTACATTAATTTCAACCTCACCGGTTGGGAGTTGCAAATTTTTATTTGAACGCTCGCTAACGGTACCGGTTACCTGTAATACATATTCCCGCCCTAATGGATTTTCTTCCAGTTGTTTATTCAGGGCTTCCGAGAACAAAAGTTGCGTAATGCCATACCGGTCGCGGAGGTCCACGAAACTTATACTTCCGAATTTCCGGATGGTTTGCACCCATCCGGCCAGTGTTACCTCTCTATTTACGTCGGTTACCCGTAATTCACCACAGGTTGCTGTTCTAAACATATACTTCAGTTCTTATTAAAAATCCCTGCTAAACGGATAATTTGTTCAGCAGGGATGCAAATATAAGCCAGAACCGGCGGCTGTGAATTAGTTGCCCACTTCCAATCGCTGACCACTGCTGTGGCCACTGAATTCCGGGGCGTACATACATTGCAATATAGCGATGCCACTGCTAAAATCACCCCGATGGGATATAAACGCCGGGTATTCGAAAACATAGGTTCCTTTTGGAAGCCATTGAAAGAAATAATTGGTGCTGGCATCGCGGGTGCTTTGGTAATACCCCAGCCCGTTTTGCCATTGATAGCCACTCAGTATATTTCCTGGTTCTAAGGTGGCTGGCCGTGTATCTTTTAAGTGAACATATTCCAGGTTCCGGTCGGCGGTAACCTCCAGCCTGATTTTCACCTTATCACCTACATGGTATTCTTCACCATCTTTAAGTTCAACCAGAACCGGCCCCTTATCAGAATTCTTTTCAATTAAAATTTTCTTTTTTACAGATATGCCGGAAGTTGCTGCACTTATTTTATCCTGGTCTTCAAAATATTGCCAATAAGCTGCTCCCCAGGTTACGGCTACCCCATGCTTTCCCTGTTCAGGAGTCTCCACGGTTATTTTTCCCATCGAGGGGTTAATCTCTTTTTCTTCAAAAGTTTTTTTCTGATAACCGGTACCCGCTTCTGTAGGCGGCATATCTACGGTAGCTCCATTAAAACGGATTGTTACTGATTTTGAATTTACCAGCCAGTCGTCTCCGCCGGCTAATAAGGCATAACATGCTTCGGCAGTAGCCTTGGTGGTGCCCCAGTCCTGTGTTTGCTTTTGGCGAAGAAGCCAGATTTTTAAAGCATTGATCGTTTTAGGATCTTTTTCAATTTCTGTGAATGCTTCAATCATCATGGAATGACTCTCGATGGGAGCCTCGTACCAATAATATCCTCCCCTGTTAAAATCTGCCCAATACATTCCCATCTCATCACTGAACAATGCGTTTTCTTTTAGCGATTTAATGATTCCGGTTGCAGTTTTATGATCTCCCGTTCTTTCCAATGCCAAAGCAGACATTGCCTGCATATATTTTGATTCGCTTAACCAATATTTTGCAGCCTGTCCTTTATAAAAATTCATTACTGGTTTTAAATTTTCGGTAATATCTATTTCCAAAAAAAGCGACCGTAAATACAAATACTGGATGGCATCATTGGATAAGTGGTTGTTTGCCAGGTTTGCCTTCGATCTTACCAGGGCCTGGTATTCTTTTTCTATTTCTTTATCTGCGTAGCCAATTCCGTTATAAACTACTTCATTAATTTTCTCTTTTGTAGCGTCATCCAATACATCCAGTTTTTTCAAATGGCCAATGCCTGTTAAAATATATTGCGACATATACCGGTTGGGTTCGCCACCCTTGAACCAGCTAAATCCCCCATTGGGTTGCTGGGCGTCAATTACCTTGTCTAAAGCTTTCGATTGTTCTGCGCCCAATTTTTCCAGATTAAAGAGATTGGCAATGCGCCTCTTTCTTTCTGTTTCATTTTTTGCCTGCATTACCCAGGGCGTTTCTTCCAACAGGGCATTTTTTAGTTCCTGGTTCTTTTCCAGGTTACTAAGCAAGGCGCTGCTGTCCTTTGTTTCCCATTGTTCAAAAATGGATTTTATTTTAGGATACTTATTGATGATCCCGGCAGCAATACTGTTTGAATAAAAACGGTTAAAAGTTTGTTCCACACATTCATAAGGGAATTCCATCAGGTAGGGTAGTGCCTGTACTGCATACCATGCGGGGTTTGAACTGTACTCAAGCGTATATTTATAATTGCTTATGCTGCTTTCTGTTGGGTTCAGGAATTTTTTGAACTGGTATTCCTTTGTTCCCGGTACTGAACTATACATGGACAGGGTTTCAGTAACCAATACCCTGTTTGACAGCACAGGAATAGCATCGGTTTCTCCGTCTGAAAAACTTTTATCGGCAGTAATAGCTTTTATTTTCCATTTTAATGCCGAATTAAAATTTACAGGTATGGATGCGGGGAAATAGAGTACTTCTGAGTTACCGGCTTCCACACTAAAGTGTTGATTAGGGAATTGATTTTGCAGCCATCCATCTACCGGTTTATCCGTAACCAGGTCAAATAATTCCAAACTGGCGGTTCCGGCCAATTCTTTATCGGAGAGGTTAACAATCTTTACCGGAATTTCAATTCGATCGCCTTCGGTTATAAACCGGGGAAGGTTGGGTTGCACCATTAGTTTCTTTTGGGTAACCACAAATCGTTCATCATAACCCGATGCCAGATCGGGGGTTTGGGCCATGGTCATCAACTTCCATTGAGTGAGGGCATCGGGCAGGGTGAAACTGAAACTGGTATTGCCCTTTGAATCAGTCTTTAACTGGGGGAAAAAGAATGCGGTTTCATTAAAATTGCTGCGCACTGGGATATTGTCTCCCTGGCTGGTTACCTGAGATTCAGGGGGAGCAGGAGGGTTCCCATCCTGAGCAATATTTATACCTGCAGATTTATTAACTGTTTCTTCAAGTGTGCGGTCACCTCTTAGCATGAGTCCTTCAGCCCTTCCTTCCATGGCTTTCGGAGAAAAGGCATTGCTATATATTGGTTGAGTTACCCTGAACCCAAACCAAATATCTCGCATCAGATCCGGATAAATTTTGTCGGTATTGATAAGATTCTCCTGCTTTGGGCTGGAAAGAATGGAACTCATATTTTCTTTAAATGCCATTCCGTCAAAACCGGCTACCGAAAGGTTATTGGGCCATAAAGAGGATAAATTTTGCCATTTATGGGCAATAATTTGATCCAGTGACGCATCATACATGCTGGCCAGGACCTCAATAATCCGGTTTTCGATTTTCTTTCCGGTAACTTTTACCGCCCAGGTTTCCTTTGCCCCCGGCTCCAGTTTATCCCGAAAACTTTCATAACGAATCTCCAGTTCCTTTCCGGAATAGGGTACCTGAATTAAAGTATTGGAATTGTAATATCGGTTGTGCATTACCGTTGCAGTTGCGTATCCAATGCCGCCAAGGCAGGATGAGTCGGCCTTTACACTAATTTTTAACGGGGCATCACGTTTAATATTGTAATAATCAATCGTCCTTCCACCAACAATGGATTGGGTGGTAATGGCATAAATTTTTTCAAAGCCAGATTGGATTGTGACCATTCCATTTTCACCGGTTTCCAGAGATTTATTGCCCGAAGTGAGGGTGATTGCCGGTTGGGTGCCCCCAAAACTTCCGTTGCCATCGGCGATCATCAGAATTTTTTCTGCCCTAATGGTATCGCCTGAAATGTCTTTTGTGAAGGCAATTAATTTATACCAGCCAGATGGCAGTTGGCTAAAGCCCAGGGTATATTTTCCGGATTCGCTGGTAGTATCTGTTCGGTCTAACATTTTTCGTTGCATCTCCCAATTCGCCGTATTATCCTCATCTTTATAAGGGTCGAAAGGAAATAGTTTATCGTGTTCCTCTTTCGTCATGGAAAAAACATCCGGCTGGTCCCAGTACCTGGTCTTATAAATTTTATGGGGATCCTTTAAATAAAACAGTTGTGTGCTGATGGTTGCCGGAACGGTATTTCCAGATAAATTCCGGCTGAATATTCTGATAGTATTCAGACTGTCTTCCGTTATTTTATCGGGTGATACGATTTCCAGTTGCATAGATTGGTATGCTGCAACAATTTGGAGAGATGAGGATCTTGTTTCTCCATTTATATCCGTTACATCAACAGTTATTTGATAGTTAAATCTGGGTTGGGAAGAAGGATCAATACTTTCATCGGGCAGGGCATTAAAACTCAATGAAAAATTTCCGGCATCATCGGTGGTTGTTTGTCCACTGGCAATTTCCGCTTTTGTTCCAGTTGGCCTGAAATACCGGTAGTAAAATCCCCAATCCGGAAAGCGGGGTTCACGGGTTACATGAAATGTTACATTGGCTCCCGAAATATTATTTCCGGCGTAAGCTATTGCATTGCCCCTGATCTTAACGGTATCGTTTACCCGGAAATTATCTTTTGGATTATCTAACTGAACTTTAAATTTTGGTCGCTTATATTCTTCTACGCGTATGTTATTCCAGGCCTCTGAATAGCTGTCGGAAAGTGTGAAGTTCCCGGTAAGCCCTGAATTGGGAAGGTCAAATTCAACCGCATAAGAGCCAAATTCATTGGTTAAAACGGAAATTTCCTTTACTTTTTTCCCATTCGCATCCAATAAACTGATTTTACTTTTGGTGTTTGTGGCAACTTCTTTATTTTGATCGGTGGATATGTTGTACAGAATACCTTTTGCAAAAACTTTTTGTCCGGGGCGATAAATAGCACGATCTGTAAATATAAAACCTGCTTTTTCCCTGTTGTTGTATTGAGGGTCCCGGTATATATAAAAAGCTTCCTGTACGGCCAGTTGGTCGTTATTTGTTTTTACTTCTATATACTTTCCATAATAATAATCTTCACTTATATTCAATACATCAGCGTGGCCATCTTTATCCGTGATCATTGAATTTCCTTCTCTTACCCACTGGTATCCATCCTGCCTGTTGTTGTATTTTTTTACCCAGAATTGCAGTCTTGCATAAGGTACGGGTTGGCCATCATCCCGGTTAACTACCGAAATATCCATTTTATGGTCGTAAAGAATGGCCAAATTACTGGAGTAAACGGGTGTTGCAATAATAAGGCTTGTTTTAAGAGAGAAAGAGGAATCGTTAGAAATGACTATCACGTAATTCCCTGTGGGTAATGGCTCTAAAGCTATTTCTGTTTTGTGTTCCTGATAATCCCCGGGATCGGGTAATTTATTTGTGGCAGTTCGGAATATTTTTTTTGAAAGAAATGCTTCTAAATTTTCCTGATTGTAGTACCTGTTACCGAAATCTCTCATTTCCTGGGTGGAGAGTTTGTATAACCTGCTGTAAATTGTTTTAATATTATTATAGTTGACCAATGCTTTAAAGGGTTGATTGGGTATTACAACGGTCTCTGATTTAAATTGAAGGTTGGGCCTTTCAATGTTCTTCATTAAATTCTGAGCCGTCTGGGCACCATAACTACCTGGATATTTCTTTATGATTGCCTTGCACAAATCATAGCACCTTTTTATTTCATTTTTGAATTTTGTTTTTGCCGGGTATTCATATTTCAGCCCCTGGTTATAATATATTTCTGCTCTGTTGGCCATAATTTCAGCGAGTGAAGGATTGTTGCTGAAATTGTTTTCGAGGGTTAACAGTGCTGTTTCGAAAAGTTCGTCCTTGGAGGGTAGGGTACTGAATTGCTGTACAAATTTCAGGCGCTTCAGATCGGCATCTATATATGCTGAAGGGGTCTTATCATTAATATGAAATTTCAGCAACCTTTGATAAATGGATACAATCCCGGCTAAAACATCCGTACTTTCTACACCGGGAACAGGAATTGAAATGAATTGTTCTGCGGGACCAAAAAATGCTTTGTTATTAAGGGAAAATGCATTAATGGGCCTTACTCCGGTATTTAACAGGCTACTAAGGCCTCCAATGGCGCGATGGGCAAGAAAATCATATAGTGTGGGCCATAAACCTTCCGTATTTTTTTCTTTTTGAAGAATGGGACTGAAGGTATTTAAAGCTACCTTACCCAGTTCCTTTTCCGGATATATTGAAAGCTGATAATTTTCAATGATTTCCTTTTTGAATTTTTCTTCGGACCATAAATCAATATTATTCCCCGATTCATTTGCCTGTTGGGTAATTGTTTTAATGCGATATTGGTTTTGTAAAAGATAGGCATTCAATAAATCAGCCTTTAAACTAAGTAGCATAGACTTTACCGGCTCTTTGCTTTTCTGGTAAAGGCTGTCGGTATAATTAAGGGTATAATTTACAGGAAAATCGTTCCTGCTTCCGTTTAATCGTATCAGATATAGCACGGCTTTTACCTGTTGAGGAGGGTTGTTTGCAGATACTGCATTATTGAGAATATGGGTAACTTTTTCTATTGCAGACTGGGGTAAACCTTTTTTCAATAATGCGTTTACCTGTTGCCATTCGTTATTGTAGTCAGGGTACTTCTGTGCCATAAGCAGTTGTGGAGTATTTATGAAAAGAAGGATGCTGGCCAGGTAGGGGATTAAATTTCGCATGGCAGGGGAATTTGTTACAATTTACTTAGAAGATATTAATTAGATGATTGATGTGATAACTATCATAAATGCATATGAGGTCTTCATCTTTTTTGTTAACAATTATTTTTCGCATAATACAATGTTTAAATTTTTGCTTTTTTTTGTTAGTTGAATGGTACAATTATGTTAAATGATTTTTTTGATCTGCCTCTTCGTATGCTGTCTTAACATTATATTATCTAATTTATATTTAACCTTGATTTGAATTTTAATTCTGAACGAGGAATTTTCAATTAAAACATTAAGCTATGAGACGATTATTTACACTATTGTTATTGCTATCTTTTTTTTACGGATACTCACAGGATGATGCACGCCACAGGAGCAACAACTATGGATCTTCTGTGATATCCATCAGCGGTTCATTCAACCAGCCGTACACGGTGTATTTAGATGGGCGGGAATACAGGCCCGACAGGAACAATGAAATATACATCAATGTAAGGCCCGGAAACCACAACCTCCGGATCATGCAACAAGGAAGATATGTAAGGTCGCAGATAGGCCGCCAGATATATAGTGCCCGAATTAATGTAAGGTATCAATCGCAAATGGATTTCATGATAAACCGAAACGGCCGGGTATTTAAAGATGAATTTGCCGTGCGGTACGACGATTATGATCCGGATTACCAAAATTATCCCAGTAATCCCAATTACCCTGATTATCCCGGAAGGCCCGATTACAAGCAACCCATGAGTGCAACGGATTTTAATGGGGTAATTCAAACCCTGAAAAATCAGGGGTTTGATAACGAAAGGTTATTGATTGCAAAACAAGTTATTGGAGTAAATTATTTCAATGTTAACCAGGTGAGGGAAATGATGGCTTTATTCAGTTTTGATGAAAGCAAACTGGATATCGCAAAAACAGCGTATCCTAAAACCGTAGACAGGGAAAATTATTTCAAGATAAACGATGAACTGACCTATAGCAGTTCTAAAGAGGAACTGAACCGGTTCTTAATGAGTTATAAAGATTAACCTACTGAAAACTACTGGATGGGGATCGGCATTGGGCCGGTCCCTTTATTTTTTGAGTGCTTCAGCCATGGTTTTGCCAATATCTGCAGGGCTTGCCACAACATGGATTCCACATTCCGCCATAATTTTCATTTTCGCAGCAGCAGTATCATCTGCACCACCCACAATAGCACCGGCATGACCCATCCTTCTTCCTGGAGGCGCGGTTTGCCCTGCAATGAAACCAACAACCGGTTTTTTATTGTTCACCGATTTGATATATTGGGCTGCTTCCGCTTCCATTCCTCCGCCAATTTCACCTATCATTACAATGGCATCGGTTTCTTTATCGTTCATAAACAGTTCGATGGCTTCTTTGGTTGTAGTTCCAATAATCGGATCACCCCCAATTCCAATAGCCGTCGAAATTCCAAGTCCGGCTTTGGCAACCTGGTCGGCAGCTTCATAAGTAAGGGTTCCAGATTTGGAAACAATTCCTATCCTTCCTTTCTTAAAAATAAAACCAGGCATGATGCCTACTTTACATTCTTCGGCTGTAATTACCCCAGGGCAATTTGGTCCGATAAGCCGGGTATTTGACCCCTGGAGAACATGTTTAACTTTTACCATATCCTGTACAGGTATCCCTTCGGTAATGCATACTACTAAACCGATGCCGGCTTCGGCTGCTTCGAGGATGGCATCGGCTGCGAAGGCTGGTGGAACAAAAATGATGCTTACATCGGCACCGGTTGATTTCACTGCGTCGGAAACGGTGTTGAATACAGGCTTTTCAAGATGCAATGTCCCTCCTTTGCCGGGTGTAACCCCTCCTACTACATTGGTTCCGTACTCCAGCATTTGGGTGGCATGAAAAGTGCCTTCGGTTCCGGTAAAACCCTGAACAATGATTTTGGATCCTTTATTTACCAATACAGACATGGGATTTCTGTTTTATTATAGAAAAATGTGGCGCAAAGATAGGGGGTAAAACCAAAACTTCCGGGGCGTTAGGCCATTATATTGCCATCGGGGTCAATGAGCCCCTTATCCTGCATGATGCGTAAATTTTTTGCCAGTTGCATAAATTTTGAAGCAAAAATGAACTCATTCAGCATTTCATTCTTGGAGTAAATAATTTCCTTATTGGTTCCCGACCATTCTTTTTTTCCTTTTGCTATGTACATAATGTTATCGCCAATATCAATTACACTATTCATGTCATGCGTATTGATTACGGTGGTCATATTGTACTCCACTGTTATTTCATGAATCAGTTGATCGATGAGCATTGAAGTTTGCGGATCCAGGCCAGAGTTGGGTTCGTCGCAAAAAAGGTATTTTGGGTTCAGCACAATGGCTCGAGCAATTGCCACTCTTTTTTTCATTCCGCCGCTAATCTCGGAGGGATATTTTTTATTGCTTCCCACCAGGTTTACCCTTTCTAATACCTGGTTCACCCTTTCTTGTTTTTTATGGATCCCGTCTTTAGTAAACATATCCAACGGGAATTTTACATTTTGCTCCACCGTCATACTGTCAAATAATGCCGAGCCCTGAAAGAGCATTCCAATTTGTTGTCGTAATTCCTTTTTTTCTTCATCTGACATTTTCAGCAGGTCTTTTCCATTATAAAGAATTTCGCCTTCATTGGGAGTAATTAAACCAACCAGGCACTTTTGCAATACCGTTTTTCCGCTACCGCTGCTCCCAATAATCAGGTTTGCCTTTCCGGGCTGCATCACATGGCTGATGCCATCCAACACCATTTTCCCGTTAAAGCTCTTGTGTATATTTATTAATTCGATCATGCAAAAAATTATAGGAGGATGGCCGCAAGTATATAGTCTGCAAGCAGGATCATGATACAACTTACCACTACCGACCGGGTGGCGCTTCGGCCAATTTCGAGGGAGCCCCCTGAGACATAATATCCGAAATAGGCAGAAATGGTGCTGATCAGAAATGAAAAAGTGTATCCTTTAATCAGGGCGAACAGCACATTATATGGAACAAAGTCTTTCATCAGCCCGGTATCAAAAATATAGGGGGAAAGGATACCAGACATAGATCCTGCGAACCGACCACCCCAAATTCCTAATACCATGGCAATAATTATCAGCAAGGGAAGGGTTATTAAGGCAGCAGCCACTTTGGGCATTATGAGGTAGGTCTTGGTATTAATTCCCATTATTTCCAATGCATCAATTTGTTCACTTACCCGCATGTTCCCTAATTCACTGGCAATTTTACTTCCAATAACACCAGCCAGTACAATACAAACCAGCGTTGGTGCAAATTCCAGGATAACGGTATCGCGTACTATCTGGGCAATGGTACTTCGGGGTATAACAGGGCTTACCAATTGGTAGGAAGTTTGAACAGCGCTCACTGCTCCCATAAAAACAGAAATAATGGTAACAATTCCGAGTGATCCAATTCCAATTTCATTGCACTGGTGCATAAATTCTTTCCAGTACAATTTTCCATTTTCCGGTTTGCTGAACATCCCTTTCAGCATTAAAATATATTTTCCAAAATGGCTGATTAGTTTCATTTGGTAACGTTATAGCCCTGTTCTGTTTTTATTGATCGGTCATTTGAAGGGATGTTAATCTCCTGCTCTGCCGGATCTTTTCCACCACCTGCTCTTTTTTATTTCTTCGCTGGCATTGGTTTTTGATTTTGCCTGTGCATCTACCACCGCTATTACCACCATGTTATAAATTGACCGGACCGAGCTGCCCAATTGTAGCACATGCACCGGCTTGTTTAATCCCAGAAGGATAGGACCAATGCTATCAGAGCCCCCCACTTCCTGGAGGAGGTTATAGGCGATATTTCCTGCAGAAAGGTTAGGGAAAATTAGCGTATTCACATCGGAACTTGCTAATTCGGAAAATGGATAATTTTCTTTCAACAGTTCTTTATTGAAGGCAAGGATCCCTTGCATTTCCCCATCGCAAATTAATTCGGGTGATTTTTCTTTAACGATGGTTCTGGCTTTTGATACCAGGCTGGCTTCCTGGGAATTGCTGCTTCCAAAATTGGAATAGGAAAGCATGGCAATTTTGGGTACAATATTAAAGTGCTTTACTTCCTTTGCTACAAGGAGTGTTATTTCGGCAAGCTCTTCTGCGGTAGGATTAAAGTTTACTGTGGTATCGGCCAGAAACAAAGGTCCGCGTTTTGTAAAAAGCAGGTACATACCGGCAATTTTTTTAACCCCGGGCTCAGTGCCAATTATTTCGATAGCAGGACGAATTGTATCGGGGTAGTTTCTGCTTAACCCGCTAATCATGCAATCAGCTTCTCCTGTTTCAACCATCATACAACCAAAATGGTTGCGGTCTTTCATGGCTTTAAATGCCTCGTACCGGTTTACTCCTTTTCTCTGCCGTTTGGCAAAAAATAAATCTCCAAATTGCCTTCTAACATCTTCGGTATCGGGGTCTTTGGGATTAATGATAGGCATCCCCTCAATATCAATGGAATTAACGGTGGCAATTTTATCAATGGCCTTTGGATCGCCTAAAAGAATGGGGAACCCAATTTTCTCTTCCTTGGCCAATTGCGCCGTTTTTAAAATTTTTATGTTTTCCGCATCTGCAAATACAACCCGTTTTGGATCGCTTTTGGCTTTGTTTCCTAATACCCGGCTCAACTGGTTATCGAGTCCCAGCCGCTTATTCATTTCAATTACATAGGCATCCCAATCTTCAATTTGCACCCGGGCCACTCCACTCTCCATTGCGGCTTTAGCCACAGCAGGAGCAACGGTGCTAAGCAGCCTGGGGTCAACCGGTTTGGGGATGATATAATCGGGACCGAACCCCATATTTTTCTGGTTATATGCCAGGTTTACAATATCCGGAACGGGGGATTTGGCGAGGGCGCAAAGAGCATGAACGGCAGCCAGTTTCATGGGTTCATTAATTTGCCTTGCCCGAACATCCAGCGCCCCCCGGAAAATATAGGGAAATCCCAAAACATTATTCACCTGGTTCGGAAAGTCACTTCGACCGGTAGCCATTATCAGGTCCTTTCTGGTTTCGCTGGCAAGCCGGTACGAAATTTCGGGATCGGGGTTGGCCATGGCAAATACGATCGGGTTTTTCGCCATTGATTTCACCATTTCGGGTGTTACCACGTTCCCCACGCTAAGCCCTACAAACACATCGGCTCCTTTCATCGCTTTTTCGAGGTTCAGGTCTTTGTATTTTTCTTCTTTACAAAATGGTTTTTTGAGTTCATCTATATCGGTGCGCCCTTTATGCAATACGCCATCCTTATCAAAAACAGTAAAATTTGCATGTTTGGCACCCAGGGAAACATACAATTGGATGCAAGCCATTGCTGCAGCACCTGCACCATTTATCACAAAGTTTACTTTGTCGATTTTCTTCTTTTGAATTTCGAGCGCATTCAACAATGCAGCAGAAGAAATGATGGCAGTTCCATGCTGATCGTCGTGCATAACGGGAATGGAGCAACGCTTTTTTAATTCCTGCTCAATAAAGAAGCACTCAGGGGCTTTGATATCTTCGAGGTTGATGCCGCCAAATGTAGGTTCAAGGGCTGCCACAATATCTACAATTTTTTGTGGGTCGGTTTCATTTATCTCAATATCGAAAACATCAATATCGGCGAATATCTTAAAAAGGACGCCCTTGCCTTCCATAACGGGTTTACTGGCAGCAGGTCCGATATTGCCCAGCCCCAATACTGCAGTTCCGTTGCTCACAACGGCCACCAGGTTCCCTTTTGCCGTATATTTATAAACGTCATCCGGATTAGATGCAATTTCTTTACAAGGTTCAGCCACCCCCGGGGAATAGGCAAGAGAAAGATCCCGCTGAGTCTTTGCGTCTTTACTTGGAACAACCTCAATTTTCCCTGGCCGCCCTTTGGCATGATATTCTAACGCTTCCAACCTTCGCAACTCTTTAGCCATGGTATTTTAGTATAATAACTGTTTAAGGGTGCAAGTTAGTTATTTAGGATTTTTTGGCTATCGTAACTTTCCATCCTTTCAATTGGTTTTGCTTTAAATGACCAGGTGATAATAAATTCGGCAACAATTTCTCCGGATTCGTTTCGACCGGTACTGCGAGCGGCAAAATTTACTGTTTTTCCGGAGGCAAAGGCTTCGTTCACGGCCTGCGAAATGGCAGGTCCGTCTTCACAGCTAAATAGGGTAGAAGTGGTTGCCTTTTTTAAAAAATTTGCTTCGGTTCTAATCACCAGCATTGAAACAGGCGGTTTTTTGCCATATACATTCATCCAGGCAAGTATCCCGGTACTCATTTCAGCAGCCATGCTTAAGCAAGCAAAATAGGTACTGCGGAATGGGTTTTTAGTAAACCATCCATATTTGATTTTTACCCTTGCCTGGTTATGGTCTACATAGTTAATACGCAAACCACTTAAAAATGCAGATGGTAATTTGGTAAGTAAAAAAATCCTGAACCTAATGGGGTGCTGAACAAGGTCTAAAAATTTTTGGGCGTTCTTCATGCGGAGAGAAGTTATTGCTTGTCAATCTCCACAATACATGCAACCACCTGATCTTTTTCGGCTGCCTGCGTTTTAAAATACACACTGTTGTTTTGGCCACTGCTGAAATTCACATTTCGCTCTGCCATTGATGCCAATACACGGTTAAACTTCTCTGTATAGTCATTTCCCTGAGCCTGGTTAATCTGGTTGTTGATGGATTGATAATCCAGGGGTTGCTTGCTCACTACGATTGCCATAAAATCTTTATTCCCGATGGCATCTGCCTGAATGGACTCTTTCCTGGGGAACAACCGGTAACCGGTTATGCCAAAATAGGGTGAATGAATGGGTTTATATGGAAACAGCACAAAACTGGTACCGGTTGAATCGGGTGTAAAAATATACGCATAACATTCAACGGCATTACGTAGTTCGATTTTGAATGTGGAACCTTTTGCAATCGGTTTAATGGTTTCAAATATATTACCCGATTTCACCCGGATGGGAATGGATGATTTGGTTGCATTATCCATCAGTCCGATGTTGCATTCAAAAGCGATATTCAGCGCAGCGCCCCTTTTGGGGAGTGGATCCAGGCCGTATGCTTCTTTAACGAAATCCCTGAAATCACCATAACGGATATACGCAAATCCGTTTTGCCCCCATTCGGGGCCCCAACTGTTCATGATTTGAAAGGCCCCGCCTTCTACCCGGTCGTCGTAGCCAACTACACACATGGCATGGCCGCCAAAACCCATTTGTTGCCGGTCCATATCGGAAGGATGCCACACTTTCTGACCCATCATTTCCTGCATAAAAGAGCCACCCACCATCATGCCAATTACTACCGGGGCGTCTTTAGCGAGGTGTTCTTTTACCGCACGGATATTAATTCCATTTACATCTGCCGACTCTGTTAGCCTAGTAAAACCATGGATTTTATTTTGCGAGGCTTCCTGAATCAGATCGGGACCACCCTGCTTTGAACAATCCGTTTCATCATAGGCAAAATCGGTAAAGGGAACGGCTCCCCGGTTTTGCATAAATTCCATAGCCCTTTGGATGTAGGATCCCTGGCAATCTTCGAGTGCGATATTATTATAAACGAACGATGGACTAAATGCTACCTGGTTGGGATCCTGGTTGGTGCTGGCGGCTTCCAAAATAGTCCTGGCTCCATATGCGCTGCTCCATGCCACACAACTTCCCTGTTGCCCCTGGTTCATTCGCTGAGGTGCAAATTTTGCAAGCGATACTGCTTCGGGCAGGGGGTTCTTGCTATTGTCATCTTCCAGGCCCTCATAAACACTGGCCTTTTTAAATTCATCCGGGTTGAAATTATATCCACTTTGGGAAAATAATTTCTGAATTACCCCACCATTATCGGTAAGCATATTACATCCGCCCTTGCTAAACAGGAGGTATCCCCCCACTGCCAGGATCAGGATAAAAAATATTCCCTTTTTTCCCCTGAACAAAGTAAGAAGCAGGGGTAACAGGCCTAGCAATCCGCCGCCTCCTCCCGGAAGATTGGGATTTCCGCCTCCTCCGGCTCCGCCATTATCATTTACATTTTCATCCTGTCCCTGTGGATCATCAACCATATGTAAAGGCATAGTATATCATTTGGATTTGAGCTGTAAATGTATAAAACTATCGCTCTTTTGTTATAATCTCAAAATTTCTGGAGATTGAATTACCCTGATTATCTGTAATGGTAAGGATATGTTTTCCTGGAGTTGGATTTACTGCCAGTTGGTGGAAGTGGCTGGTTTCTCCCACCACTTCGTCGTCAATACTCCAAAAGAGTTTAGCTTCCTTGTCTTTGTGGGTGGCAGAAAATACGGTTTTCCCTTCGTTTCCGCTGATTTCAATAGGTACAAAAATACGGGATTGAGGCTCGGGGTAAATAATATCTAATAATTTGTTGTTTCCATCTGGCAAACAACCAGGCTTAAACGGAGGCAGAGGTTTATAGTTCGCATGCTGTTGGCGATAATAATATTCCATAGTGGGCGGTAAAACCATCCAGCTTTTATGAATCATGGCGGCAACATCGGCACAGGCCGAGTTAACCTGGTATGTGCCGGAGGCATCAAGGTGGATGAGTTTATGGAAAGGGCAAAGAGGGGATTTTTCAGCCGATGGGGGAGAGAATATCGTGTCGATTACCGGACAGTCTAAACCTGCTCTGAACCCGGTTTCGTGGCAAACTGCAATTCGGGAATAATTGAATTCCGGTTTTTTGAACCAACTAACGGTTGGCAATAGTCGAAATATATCGAAGAGAAGCGGTGCAGCCGCCTGCACGCCAATTAATCCCGGGTTTCCTTCGCCATTTGCATTTCCTGCCCAAACAGCCACAGCATATTTGGGCGTTACGCCAACAGCCCAGCCATCCCGGAATCCGAAACTGGTTCCTGTTTTCCAGGCAATTCTTTGTGCCGAATTAAATTGTTGCCACAACCCTTCTTCACCGGGTCGCATTACATCCTGCATTGCCTGGAAGGCAAAATATATGGAAGTGGCGTCCAGGTTTATGGGTTCTTTTGGAGATTGGAATTTAACTCCGGTTTGATAGGTTGCGGGATGAAAATCTTCCCTTAAAATATCTCCCTGGTTTTTGTTGGCATGATTTAACGAACGGGCCATTGAAGCATAGGCTCCGGCGAGGTCCCATGGCTTAACTTCACATCCCCCCAATACCAGACTTAACCCATAATAATCTGCGGGCTGATTAAGCGTAGTGATTCCCAGACTTAGTAACAGGTCGTAAAATCGTTGATATTTATAATCGCGAAGACAACGGACTGCCGGGATATTCAGGCTTCGGGAAAGTGCCTGGTTTGCAGGTACCACTCCATCATAATTTAGGTCGAAATTTTTAGGACTGTATCCAGCAATTGCCGTTGGGATGTCTGGTATCAGCGCCGCAGGCATTATTTTTCCGTCCGTCAGCATTCCTGCGTATAAAAAGGGTTTTAATGCACTGCCCGGGCTTCTTGCCGCATCAATTATATCTACCTGGTCTTGAACGGATGGCGAGGAGGATGTTACATTTCCCACATAAGCCAGGGTATGCCCGGTTTCCACATCCAGCACCAGGGCGCAAAGGTTATTAATTCCGGATGCCATTAATATATCATGATGAATGGAAACGAGATCAGCGACATTTTTTTGTAAGCTACCGGAAATGGTGGAACGAATCCGGATTCCATTTCGGCTATTTTCTTTCCGGATTCGGGTGAGAAGGTGGGTGGCATTTTGTGGCAGGTGTAAAGGCTGGCTGGGAAGGGGCTCTGCTTTTGCAAGAGCCAGGTCGCTTGAAGAAATTATTTTGCTGAGGAAAAGACTCGTAAGGAGCCGGTTTCTTTTTGCCAGCAACTGCTCCCTGTTTTTTCCCGGGTGGATGAGGGAGGGTGAGTTGGGTAATACAGCCAGGGTGGCCGATTCTGCCCAACTAAGTTGGGAAGCTGGCCTGCCAAAATAACGCCAGGATGCTGCCTCTAAACCAACTACATTACTGCCAAAAGGGGCATGGGCGGCATAAATTGAAAGTATTTCATTTTTAGTTGATGAAAACTCCAACCGGAGGGCTAAGATGGCCTCCGAAATTTTATTCCAGATTGTTCTTCGTGTGTTCCTTTCCGATAGTCGGATAACCTGCATAGTGATGGTGCTTCCCCCCTGCGTATTTCGGGTGCCTTTCAAATTTGCATAAGCAGCCCGAGCAATAGCTTTCATATCAACTCCCGGATGGGAAAAAAACCGGTGGTCTTCAAACTGGGTAATACAGGATGCAAACCTTTTTGGCACTGCCGGATTTCCCGGAAAACGCCATTGGCCGTCTGCAGCAATGGAAGCACAAAGCAAATTGCCATCGCTATCCTCTAATACATAACTGTAGGGGTCGTTAAACAACCGATGGGGCAGCAGGAGCCAAAAAGCCAGGATACCGGATATGAAAATTACCAGTATGACTGTCTTTTTATGGTTTAGCCAACCTTTCATTACTCCAATAATCCTATTTGTCAATTTATTACTTCAACCCAGTTTCCCGGCATAGAGGCAGAAATGCTGTTGTCGTACATAGCCTGGCAAAAATTGGAAGGCAGGTAGTACCTGCCCAGGTAAGCGGCATTTAGTTGAACGAAATAGGTTAGGGTTTCCCCCTGTTTGATGTTAAAGTAGGTATAAACCCTATCGTCCCTCATATCCTGATAAGTTGCGGGAGAAGATTTGTATGCCGATTCAGCATCGTTTAACCTGGGGTTTAAGATTTCCCATCCGGCAGGAAATACCTGTGAGAGCGCCATTTGTTCGTAGGTACCTCGTTTTCCTGTATTCGTTACCGTTATTTTGGCAATAAAGTCGGTACCCTGTCTAAGATTTTTGAAATTTGCAGGGCTGCCATCCTGGTTGAAGTAGCTGATACTCATCGCAAGCAGACCCGGATTGTTGGGTTGGCGAAGGCTGTCGCCGGTTAAGGGTTGCCCACGGGTAATGAGTTTAAGGTACAATGTATTTTTCCCGTTGTTAGTAACCGATACGGGAACATTTCCATTTTTCATATCTACCGGATATTCCCGCATATAAGAAGAAGAACTAATTTGGCTTATTCCTTTACCGGTTGAGATGGCTGCCAGAATTTTTTCGCCGGATGGGTTTTTCCCGCAGAATTTGGCAATCGCAATGAGGGCATAGGCCGTTGTTTGGGTGCTGTACCAACTGTCTTCTGATAATTTATTGGCAACTTCCAATACCATGGCTCCCGCCCGGTCGCGTTTACCCATTAACGTTAAAGCTTCTAATACCATAGCCTGGTCGCGTAGGGCAGAACCAAAAGTGAAACCGGGGTTTAGCCGATTGCTAAAATCCTGCGGGGTACCACTGGTGAGGTCCAATGCGGTATTGGATTGTCCAATCAGTTGGTAAGCGGCTGCTAATCGCCATTTGGCTTCGGGCGAAATATATTTGAATTCCCGCAACCGGTTCATGGCACCTGTTTCCGGTGCTTTGGCAAGTGCCAGGGTGTACAAGCGGTAAGCCTGGGCCAGGTCGCCTCCGTAAAAATTAGTAGTACTGGGTGCCCAGGTGGAGGCTTTGGCCCGTTGGAAATTTTTCCAGTTCTGAAACATATTATCCGGTACGAAATATCCGTTTGCCATAGCTTCCAGGAGGAAGTGGCCAACATAAGAGGAGCTCCAGTCGTCGCTTTCGAAACCGGAAGGCCAGTAACTAAAACCTCCTTCGGGGCGTTGGTAATTTTGCAACTTCATAATTCCGGCTTTCACATTTTTATCAACATCTGCCTTTTGCTGTTCGTTTAATTCAATGAGTTGCTTTAAAACAATTTGTGGGAATAGGCCGGAGGTAATTTGTTCTACACAACCATGCGGATATTCAATCAGATATTTTAACCTTTTCTGTAAACCCACTGCCGGGATGGACGATATTTCCAATGACCCGGAGCTGAGGGAGGGGATACCGATCGCATTCGCAGTACTATTCCAGGTTTGGCCCGGTGCAAGGGCAATTTGCTGTACATTATTTATGATGGGATTGGGGTTTCTTATATCCAGTGTTGTTTCATCAGTGGCAATTTCTGCACCGGCACTGGCTATTACTTTAATCTTTCCGATTCCGGTGGCATCCTTAACCTTTACGTCAAAGTAAACAACCTGTTCGCCTGGTTTTAAGAAATTAACCTGCTGTGAAGTTGACCCCGTTAAACCGAAATATTGATTGGGTTGAAGTTTAACTGAAACGGTTTTTATCTGGTTCTCCATTGCGAAAACGGTAACGGGTACCCGAATGTTTTCCCCGGGGCTGAGTGTCCTGGGTAAGGTCGTAAGCACCATCACCGGTTTCTTTACGGCAACTGCTTTTTCGGCAGATCCGTAGCTGCCTTTGTGGGCCGCCACTACCATCGTGCGAACGGAGCCAACGTAGGCCGGCATCATAAAACTTTGGGTTTGTTTCTGGCCTGCTTTTAATTGAAATGGCCCCAGGAATTTTACTACGGGTTTGAACCGGTTAGCTGATTTTTGTTTTGCAGGCCCGGCATCTTCGTCACCACCAATAGTGAGGATTCTTTCCAGGTTGCCACCCCAGGCGCCAATCACATAGTCGAACATATCAAAACTTCTGACTCCCAATGCTTCGCGGGCATAAAATGCTTTATGAGGGTCTGGGGTTTTAAAATTAGTGAGATCCAGTAACCCTTCATCCACCACTGCGATACAGTATGTCATTTCTTTACCGGAGGCCTCGCTAACGGTAAGGCTCACCTGTTTTTCGGGCCGTACTGTAGCCGGCATATTGATCTGCGGTTTAAGGACGGTGTTTTTATCTTCAATAAACAGGGGTATGGAACCATACATGCGAATGGGTAAATCGTTTATGGTTTGGGCATGAGGTTGCAAAAGACTTACGGTGGCGTAAATATTAGGCGCCATTTCTTTTTCTGCAGAAAAGCTTATTTTGGTTTGCCCTGCTTCGGTTTCCTTCCAGATTGTTTTTATTACCCGGCTGCCGCTTTCGAGGCTGATGAGCATCCTCCCACCTTTAGCAGTGGGCACCGAAAGGGATATATTATCTCCCACATAATATTTTTCTTTGTCGCTTGTGAAGGATAACATGGTTGCTGCCGATTGGCCTTCTTCATTTCCACGGGTTTGCCAGCCCGGCCCGTCTATATAAAAAACAGAACCTGTTACATGCCCACTGGCCTTATCTTTCACCAGAATCAGGTACCTGCCCCATTCATCTTCCGAAGGGGTGAATTCCCATTTGCCTTTCCCATTTTGTATAGATACGTCGGTTTTACTCAACAACTTGTTGTATGTATCCTGGGTAAAATTTGAAAGGTTATCACCCCCATCATCCCACCACCACCTCCATTCGAGTTTGTAGTACTGTATTTCCAGGTCCTGGGTCCCGGGAAGGGGTTGCCCCATTTTATCTACATCTGCCAGTTCAACAGTTTGAGTTTTACCAGCCAGCAGGTAATCAAAAGGCTTTTGCCCTTCGGGGAGTTTAAGGCCTGCATAACTTTTATAGGGGCTATATGGTAAGCTCAGGTTATTGATGCTGAATGCACCTCCGGGTTCAAATACTTTTACGAGCAGATTTGCAGTGAGTGTACCGGGAGCATTTCCTTCTACATGGAAGTCGGGTTTTATCAGGGCATGGCCATTTTCGTTTAATGTGCCATCAAAAACGGATTGGGATTGGGTTTCAAAATTACTCGCCGGACTGTCGAAAATATATCCCTTATATTTTGGAAAACTTGTTTTGCGTTTGGAAAGAGTCGCTTCTACTCTGGCTTTCAGGCTCCTGGCAGGAGTACCAAAAAGCCAGGCTGCATCAAGCGAGCCCTCATTGGTACTACCCATACCCAATTGCGGATCCTTTCCAAAATCAAGGTTTATTTTTAACCGGTTGGGCATCACGGTTTCTACTTTAATTCTTTTTTCAAAGACGGCCCCACCAGCTTTTACCTTAACCAGCCAGTTTCCGGTTGGCGATGAAGATTCTGTGGCTGTTTTGAAAACATAAAACTGGTCGGGAGCCGCAGACAGTACCGTTTGGCGATACAGTTGCCCCCGGGGTGTTATGAGGCTGAATTCAACCGGTAAATCGGGAGGAAGTTTTCCTGCCTTGTCTTCCAGGATGCAGTTAATGTACATACTGTCTCCTGGGCGCCATACCCCTCTTTCTCCAAAAATGAATCCTTTAATGCCGTTGCTGATTATTTCTCCACCCACATCAAACCGGCTCAGGGCTAAAGCGCTGGCATCATCCACTTTTAAATAGCCCCTTTCCTTTCCATTTTTTGCAATGATAAGATAAGGTTTACGGGTGAGGTTCAATTTTGCAAACCCATCCGTCCCGGTTGCCGCTTTCTGTAAAATTTGTAACTGGTAGTCGAGTATTTCCAGTCCCACTCCTTCCAACGGTTCCGTAGTCTGCAAGCTGGTAACCGCAACCGTTAGTTCACCGGTTTCACCCTTTTTTGCGGTAATTCCAAGGTTGCTTGCCATAATGTTTCGTATGGCCCAGCGGTCTTTGTTGTAATACGATTTGCTGGTAGGGTCATCTTTTCTTTGCCAGTTATATCCATAAGGGAAATAGGTATCATACCGGTCCCAGAATTCATCCTCCTCATCCTTCCCTGAAGCGCTATAATAAGGGTAATCCTCATCATAATCTTCTCCTTCTCCGCTATCGGTGGTTTGGGTTGTATCGGGGCTTCCTCCGGTATAAAGCGAGTACTCTGGACGGAAGCCAATGGTTATCCGGTAAATGGCTCCGGGTTCGGTTTTTAAAAATTGATCAATATCCAGCGAGAATCGGCGAGGTTGGTGCAGATCGAGGGTCTTGTCATCATCAAGCCGCAATGTTTTCTGTACTATCGGCCGGGCAACCCTACGCAATTCATTATCACTCCCCATATCATTTTGTTGGAGGAACTGGGGTACATTCTTTTCGTAGATCTTAATGATACTGATATCTACTGCACTCAGGTTTACGGCATCAAAGGGTAATACAAGCTTTCCTGAGGAGGGAAGAATATTTCCTTTGCCGATTATTTTAACAGAAGGGTAGCGGGTTTCAAAAAAAATATTAGCCGAATAGGTAGTTTCGAGGTTTCCTCCCCAATTGTCTTTAATTCCCGGGTTTACATTTACAGAATAATTCCCATCTGCTTTGCCCGCAATATAAACCCGTATTTCGCTCCCATTTATTGTGAAGGTAAGGTCCTGCTGATTGCTAACGGTAATGAGTCCGTTGAGGTCTTGTCCTATCGCAATCGGATTACTGAATAATACGGAAGCATATTGTTGATTGTTGTTAACGGCTCTTACATCTAAAACTTTAAATGAAGACTGGGAAGGAATGGGAAGTTCTTGTGCGCCCGTTGTTTCTATTTTAAGCGGAGTACCATCCCATCGTAGTTCCAGCTTGCTTTCCTTCGTTTGTCGTGGAATTTTATTGATGGAAAAGTTATGTGTCCTGTTATTGTTACTGTGCTGCCAGAGAATTTTTAATCCGTCATTTTCTGAATAGGCAGAAAGGATTTTTTCTACCTGGGCAGGGTCTTCATAATCGGATGTTTCCAGGGTACCGTTCAAGAACATTTCCTGCTTTGATCCCGGGCTCCTTAACCCGGTTTCCGTAACCTCAAATGCGGGTTTAAGGGTCTGAAGGCTAAATCGCATGGTTTCAAATCCGGATGGAACCTGGGTAACTTTTCCCAATTTAAAACTCACATTATATTGTTCGCCGGGTGCCAACATTTTTTCCGGCTTAAACTCGATGGTGCGGGCATCCAGCCAGGTAGCTTTTCCATTTACGGAAGGCGAAAATTCAAATAACGACTCTTTCACCGGTTCTCCGATCGTATGCGTGGTTTTTACGTTTTCTGAAAGCCTTATTCGAATAGGGCTGGTTTTTGAAACAGTGCCGGTAGTATAGGATTCTACATATTTTGAAAAGGCAGGATCAACGGTTAACCATTTCAGATTTTTTTTACATCCCGAATTGAAAATGAAAAAAATAACGAATAACCAGCTAATGTGTTTAACGGGTATGCCGGCGCGGGTGAAGTAGGTCATGGGGTTAAGTTTATGGGAGTTTCGTTCTATAAATGTTGAAAGGTTTCTACATATAACCAAAACCTTATCCTTTAAGGTAAGTTAAATAAAAATTCGGGGTTATCCTGTTCGGGAGATATATGGCAGATATAGCCCGTATTGGTAGAAAGTGAAATTTAATGAAAGGAAATATGCAGAAGGCGGAAAATGGAGAGGCAGTTTATTTTAGCGGGAAGAGATGATTCAACCTCAGAAAATAATTAAAAAGTTCAGGCATGTGAATCGTCTTCTTCATCCTGAATGGGTTCGCCGAAATTTTCGGATGGCGGGGGAGGAGAAACTTCTTCTTCAGAAGAAAGAATTACCGTTTCAACTGTTTCTTCAAATTCCGAAATTCTGTCGGGATTAAGTACAGTAGCTTTCATCGCTTCTTCCAACAAAACCTCATTAATTTTGGGAAGATCGGCCGCGTCATTGATGCCGAAATAATCCATGAAGGATTTTGAGGTAGAATATAAAAGTGGGTGACCTACGGCATTTTCATTACGGCCGCTTATTTCTACCAGTTCTTTTTCGAGGAGTTTAGATACGGCATAGTCGCAATTCACTCCGCGAATGGCTTCAATTTCCCCTTTGCTGATTGGTTGTTTATAAGCAATGATGGCCAGGGTTTCGAGAGAGGCAGCGGAAAGGCGTTTAATAAATTTAGTGCCATTGAGCAATGCCACCGTTTTGTGGTATTCAGGTTTGGTCAGGAATTGCCATCCCCCGCCCGTTTGTCTTAGTTCGAAGGCGTAAAATTCTAATTGATATTTTTCGTTTATGGCTTCAATGGCGGCATTAACCTGGTCTTCGGTGGCACGGTCTTCAATAAAACCCAGTGCCGTATTAATCAGTTCAACTAATTCGGCAGTACCGAGTGGTTTATCACTGGCAAAAATGAGCGCTTCAATATGGGGAATGATCTGCGAGAGTTCCATTCGGATTATACGTGCCTAAAGGCGGGTGTTAAATGTATTAAATTATCCCTGAAGTGCTGCTGCACCACTCACAATTTCGGTAAGTTCGGTGGTGATGGCGGCCTGCCTTGCCCTGTTATAGGAGATCTTTAAAGATTTCAGGAGTTCATTGGCATTATCAGTGGCCTTATCCATTGCGGTCATCCGGGCCCCATGTTCGCTGGCATTACCATCTAATACGGCCTTATATAGCTGGGTATTCAGGATTTTCGGCATCAGTTCCCGGACCAGCGTTTCGCGGTCGGGCTCGAAAATAAAATCTGCCTTTTTCTTGGATGCGCCCGGCGCCACCTTACTAACGGGCAGGAATTGTTCTGCTATGAAAGCCTGGGAGGCGGCATTTTTAAATTCACTGTATATTACATCTACCGCGTCAAACTCCTTGTTGGCAAAGGCGTCCATGGCAAATTTGGCGGCGGTTTGCACCTTTTCGAAACTAAGGCCTGTAAATATATCCCAGTATTTTTCGATTACCGGGTAACCATTTTTTTGGAAATGTTCATAGCCTTTTTTCCCAATTGGGAGGATCTTTACATTGCCTTTGGCATGTTGGGAAGCATATTTTTCCCGGATCTGTTGTTTTGCCAGTTTGATGAGGTTGCTGTTGTACCCCCCGCAAAGGCCGCGGTCGCTGGTAACCACCATAATCAACACCTTTTCAACCGGCCTTTCAACTGCCAGGTTAATGGAAACGCTGCTATCGGCATTGCTGACAATATTGCCCAGCATTTCCTGCAATTTGCGGGCATAGGGGCGCATTTGGGTAATGGCATCCTGTGCACGACGCAATTTGGCAGCACTTACCATTTTCATGGCTTTGGTGATCTGTTGCGTGCTTTGTACACTTTTAATCCGATTACGTACTTCCTTTAATGCACCACTCATAATGTATTTTTTTGCAAACCGGGGCTTCACCCCAAATTTTGAGCGGCAAATTTAGGATAATGTATCCAAAATTCACAGCCCGGGGGCATTTATTGTCCACCTGTTTTCCCGGCTATTTTGGGCCTTCTGATGTTAAAATCAATTATAATTCTGCATTTTATAAGGGGCTGGTATAAAACTACCGTACCTTTGCATCCCTGCCAAATTGGCTAAAATTTTCAGATAGCATATTATTTGACCATTGGGCAGTGAACCTTATCGATAAGAATACATATGTTAGGTATAATTTCTAAAATTTTTGGTGGTAACAAAAGCGAGAAAGACGTAAAGCAGATTGTCCCCCTTATTAAAAACATGAACGATCATTTTCAGCAGTTTCAATCGCTGAGTAATGATGAACTCAGAAATAAGACAGGTGAATTCCGAAGCCGGATTAAGGAATATTTAGCCGAAACGGATTCAGCCATTGCCGCTAAAAATGCATCCGTAGATGAATTGCCTTTCGAAAACATTACCGAAAGGGATGCTATTTATAAAGAAGTTGATGAACTTAAAAAGCAGCGCGATAAAAAGATTGAAGAGATTCTCGAGAAAATTCTCCCTGAAGCGTTTGCCGTTGTAAAGGAAACAGCAAGAAGGTTTACAGAAAATGATACGTTGGAGTCCACCGCCATTGAACTGGATCGGGAGTTGGAGCATAAACGGAATCATATTACTATTGAGGGCAATACCTGTATATATAAAAATTCCTGGACGGCAGGCGGGAATGTGATTAAGTGGAACATGGTGCATTATGATGTGCAGCTTATTGGTGGCACCGTATTGCACCAGGGTAAAATTGCTGAAATGGCAACCGGAGAAGGGAAAACCCTGGTGAGTACGCTTCCGGCTTATCTTAACGCCCTTGCCGGCGAAGGCGTTCATATAGTAACCGTGAACGATTATCTCGCAAAACGCGACTCCGAATGGAACGGCCCCATCTTTGAATGGCTCGGTTTAAGGGTAGATTGCATAGATAAACATCAACCCAATAGCGATGCTCGCCGCAATGCCTATAATGCGGATATCACCTATGGTACCAACAACGAATTTGGCTTCGATTATCTCCGCGATAATATGGTGCACAACCCCGAAGAAATGGTTCAACGCAAACATCATTTTGCCATGGTGGATGAAGTGGATAGCGTTTTGATTGATGATGCCCGAACTCCATTAATTATTAGTGGTCCAATTGGCCATAGCGATAATACCCAGTTGTTCTTTGATCTTAAACCCCGGATCGAAAAACTGGTGGAGATACAACGGAAGGTTACTAACCAATATCTCATCGAGGCGAAAAAGAAAATTGCTGAAGGTAACGATGATCCCAAAGATGGTGGACTGGCACTTTTCCGTGCCCACCGCGGGATGCCAAAGAACAGTGCCCTGATAAAGTTTTTAAGTGAACCCGGGATGCGGGTAAAAATGCAGAAAAGCGAAAACTATTACCTCGCAGATCAGCAAAAGGAAATGCATAAGGTGGATGAGGAGTTATACTTTCACATCGATGAAAAGAATAACCAGGTAGAACTTACGGATAAGGGCATCAATCTAATAACCCGAAGCGGCGAAGACCCTGAATTCTTTATCCTTCCGGATATTGCCACCAAGATTGCAGAAATTGAAAAAACAGACCTTACCGCCGAAGAGAAACTACAACGCCGCGAAAACCTACTTGGAGAATATTCTGCCAAAGCAGAAAGAATACATACCGCCCAACAATTACTGAAGGCCTATTCTTTATTTGAGAAGGATGTAGAATATGTTGTGTTGGATGGGGAGGTGAAAATTGTGGATGAACAAACAGGCCGTATCCTGGATGGCCGCCGTTATTCTGATGGCCTCCACCAGGCAATTGAAGCAAAGGAAAATGTAAAAATCGAAGCCTCCACCCAAACCTATGCCACTGTTACCCTGCAGAATTATTTCAGGATGTATCATAAACTGGCTGGTATGACGGGTACTGCTGAAACAGAAGCGGCCGAACTGTGGAGTATTTATAAACTGGATGTGGTGAGTATTCCCACGAATGTGCAGGTAATCAGAAAAGACCTCCAGGATCTTGTGTATAAAACCAAGCGCGAAAAATATAAAGCGGTAATTGAAGAAATTGAAAAACTGCGAAGTGAAGGCCGTCCCTGCCTGGTAGGTACTACCTCAGTGGAGGTAAGTGAACTGCTGGGAAGGATGCTTAAGCAGAAAAATATTCCCCATAATGTATTGAACGCCAAACAGCACTCAAGAGAAGCTCAGATTGTTGCCGAGGCCGGATTGGCCGGGGCAGTTACCATCGCCACCAATATGGCCGGCCGTGGTACCGATATCAAACTGGGGCCTGGGGTTAAAGAGGCCGGCGGACTCGCAATTATTGGTACGGAAAGGCATGAAAGCCGGCGTGTAGACCGGCAGCTCCGTGGCCGTGCCGGCCGCCAGGGAGATCCCGGTTCTTCCAACTTTTTTGTATCCCTTGAAGACGACCTGATGCGTATGTTCGGTAGTGAACGGATTGCGGGTATGATGGACAGGATGGGATATAAAGAAGGCGAGGTGATCCAGCACAGCATGATTACCAAGAGTATTGAAAGGGCACAAAAGAAAGTAGAAGAAAATAACTTCGGAATTCGGAAACGTCTGCTTGAATATGATGATGTAATGAACAAGCAACGAAATGTGGTGTATGGAAAAAGAAACCATGCCCTGTTTGGAGAAAGGCTTGCCCTCGACCTGGATAATGCATTTTATTCCGTAGTTGAAGGGCTGGTGTTTTCCGCCAGGGATGAAGATAATTTTGAAAACTTCAAACTGAATGTGATTGTAAATTTCGGAGTGGATACTGCCATTTCTGCCGAAGAGTTTTCGAAATCAGAAGAAAATGTGTTGGTTGATAAATTATATGATGAAGTAATAGCCCGGTATACCGAAAAGAAGAAAGGGCTGCAAACCCAAACCTGGCCCATCATTTCCGATATCCGACGCCAACAGGGCAACCATATTGAAAATGTGGTGGTACCTTTTACAGATGGTAAGAAATCGATGCAGGTGCTAACTAATCTTGATAAATACCTGGCAAATGAAGGAAGGGAAATTGGTTTGGCCCTCGAAAGAAATATTGCACTTGCCATGATTGATGATGCATGGAAAGAACACCTTCGGGCAATGGATGACCTTCGACAAAGTGTGCAAACGGCAGGCTATGAACAAAAAGATCCCCTTGTAATTTATAAGATTGAGGCCTTTAATGCCTTCAAACAAATGGACGACCAGGTGAACAAGGATATCGTAAGTTTTCTTTCTCATGCCCAAATTCCAATTGAGCAAAGAAGCCCCGCAAAGATTCGGGAAGGCCACGAACAAAAAACCGATATGAGTAAAATGGCTTCCAATAAAATGGAGGTGGATGCGGCAGGAAGTGATTATGGCGCTAATGAGAACGATTATTTTGATCCCTCCGGTCCGGTAAAACAAGAGCCGGTTAGAGTAGAACCCAAAATTGGACGAAACGACCTTTGCCCCTGTGGGAGCGGAAAGAAGTATAAACACTGTCATGGCCGTTAAATCTTTTCAGGCACCATAACGGTGCCTTTTTTATTATGACAAACCTGAAGCTTCAACAAGTATCAATGCGAGACCCTGCCTTTATCTTTGCAGATATTGACAGGTTAGTGCATTTTGCCTTAACTCATTCCGTTTCGGAATTGGATGTGCTTCCCCTTTTTTTAAAACCAGTAAAACAAAAAGCACCTCAATTGAAATTAGCCTCACCGGTTGGCTTCCCTTTTGGGCACCAGGCCATCGAAGCTAAACTTTCCGAAACCGTCCTGGCTCTGGTAGACGGGGCTGATGAAATAGAGTGGATATTAAACATGCCAGCCATCCGAAGTGGGGATTATCAGTATATGGCAAAGGAAATTTCTACCTTTTTACCGGTGCTTTCAAAAATGGGAAAGCGTGGCAGTCTGGGTCTGGATGTTACCTTTCTCGATAAGGAAGCTATAAACGCAATATGCAACATTATAGGGCCATCCTCCGTTTTTGCCGTACATCTGTTTTCGGATGACACAGCCTCCCTTCCAGGAAAACTGGCGCAGGCAAGGGTGCTGTTGCCAGATGCTATCCGGGTAAGAACGGGGATTGTTAATAATCAGCCGGATATTGAAAATCTTCACGCAGATCTTCTTTCTTTGTGCTGTACAATTGCCGACATTCGGGATAAAGAATAAAGGCCTATCTTAAATTTTATGAAAGGAATCTGTATACTGCTTGTTTTCTCGCTTTTTTTAGAGAATAATGTTTTCTGTCAGAATAAAGATTTGCCCATAGACAGCAGCCGGAATATTACTATTAACAAAGATCCCCGCATTGATTTGTTGGGCATGCAAATGGCTAAATACAATGAAAGCCTGGCCGAGAAAATGCGCAGTACCAAGGGGTACCGGTTGATGGTTATGAATTCGAGCAACAGGAGCGAGGTGATGAAAGTGAGGCAACAATTGTTGCAGATGTTTCCTGAGCAAAGTGTTTATATTGTTTTCCAATCTCCCTATATGAAACTAAAATTTGGAAATTTTTTAGAGAAGAGCGAAGCAGAAGATTATCGAAAAATTATCTCTGCAGCTCAATTGGTTAACGGAAATATTTATATCGTTCCCGAAATGATTGAAATTCGTGCCGATAAACTCAATCAGGCACAGGCTGTTGAGCCATAAAATTTTCTAAAAATCTTCAGGGCCTATATTTCATTATTTTTTTGCCTGTAATAATAATTAACTTCACAGGAAAGAAGATGAATGCTTCAAAAGATAAAATCCCTTGCCGCCAACTATAAGGATGAAATAATTGAGATACGGCATCATATACACGCCAATCCTGAACTAAGCTACCAGGAATTTAAAACTGCCGCTTTAATTCGTGAAAAACTTACCTCTTTCGGAATCCCGTGTTCTACATTGGCAAATACCGGAGTGGTGGGAATTATTGAAGGGAAAAACCCAACATCCAAAATTGTGGCCTTGCGTGCCGATATGGATGCACTGCCCATTGAGGAGGAGAATGAAGTCCGTTACCGATCGTTAAACAAAGGAATAATGCACGCTTGTGGCCACGATGTGCATACCAGTTGTTTAATTGGAGCTGCAAAAATATTGCAGGAAACCAGGAAAGAATGGGAGGGTACGGTTAAACTTATTTTTCAACCCGGGGAAGAAAAAAACCCGGGCGGCGCAAGTCTGATGATAAAGGAAGGTGTACTGGAAAATCCGGCACCTCAGAAAATTTTTGGTATGCACGTTCATCCCGGCCTTCCGGTAGGTAAATTTAGTTTCCGGGGAGGAATGGTAATGGCAAGTGCCGATGAAATTTATATAACCATACGCGCAAAAGGTGGCCATGCGGCAGCCCCTCAACTCACGGCCGATACCATTCTTATTGCTGCTCAATTGGTGGTGAGCCTCCAACAAATTGTGAGCCGTAACAACAATCCGTTCAATCCAACTGTTTTATCCATTACATCCATTCAGGGAGGAAACGCCACCAACATCATCCCCTCGGAAGTAAAACTGATGGGAACCCTGCGGGCGATGAATGAAGAATGGCGCTTTGCCGCACATGATCTTATCAAAAAACAAACTGTGGGCCTTGTGGAAAGTATGGGTGCAACTTGTGAGGTGAACATAGATGTGGGCTACCCTTTTGTGTATAATGATCCGGAGTTAAGCATTCTTGCGATGGAAAAAGCCAAAGAATTTGCCGGCGGTATAAATGTGGAAGAAACCGAATTACGCATGGGAGCTGAAGATTTTGCCTTTTACTCTCATAAAATTCCCGGTTGCTTTTTCAGATTGGGTGTTGGAAATAAGGAAATGGGGATCACCAGCAATGTGCATACCCCTACCTTTAATATTGATGAATCGGCAATTGAAAAGGGCATGGCCATGATGGCCTGGCTCGCCATTAGTTGTTAAAAAAGCATAAATATGAAAATAGCATTTCACGGAGCTGCCAGAACGGTAACAGGATCTAAGCACCTGATTCATTATGGGAATGGAAAAAAGCTATTGCTTGATTGCGGAATGTATCAGGGAATGGGCGATCAAACAGACGACCTAAACCGGGATTTTGGGTTTGATCCGGGGGAGGTTAACCTGATGATCCTTTCACATGCCCATGTAGATCATTGCGGACTTATTCCTAAATTAGTTAAAGAGGGTTATAAGGGAAAAATTTACGCCACTCCCGCCACCCGCGAACTTTCTGCCGCATTAATGGAAGACTCGGCGGGAATCCAGGAATCAGATGTGAAATTTGAAAATAAAAGAAGGGGCCTGCAGGGATTACCCTATGTGCATCCTTTATACACTACCCAGGACGCACTGGATTGCCTTGAAAATTTTGTAGAAGTGGATTATCATAAATGGACAACCATTGATGATGGGGTTGAATTTTGTTATACTGATGCCGGACATATTATTGGCAGTGCGGTAGTAAGTATTCGAATTACCGAAAATGGAAAAACCTTCCATATTACTTTTAGTGGCGATGTAGGACGATACCGTGATATCATCCTGCGCTCCCCTGAAGTATTTGATCAGGCAGATTATATCATCATTGAATCTACTTATGGGAATTCACTCCATGAACCAGGGAATTCCACTCCCGAAATGTTGCTTCAATGGATCAATCACACATGCCTTGAAAAAAAGGGAAAATTGATCATACCCGCATTTAGTGTTGGCCGTACCCAGGAAATCCTGTTTTCATTGAATCAACTTGAACTGGAAAATAAATTACCTGATCTTCCGTATTATGTAGACAGTCCTTTAAGTGTAAAAGCAACCGGTATTGTAAAACATTATCCGCAGTATTTCAATAACCGGATTCAAAAGATTATGCAGAGCGATAAAGACCCGTTTGGGTTCAGGGGGTTAAAGTTTATTAAATCGGTAGATGAATCTAAACTTTTGAATTATGTGAACTCCCCGATTGTAATTATCTCTGCCAGCGGTATGGCCGAAGCAGGAAGGGTGAAGCACCATATCAGTAATAATATTGAAAACAGCCGAAATAGTATATTACTGACAGGTTATTGTGAGCCTAATTCGCTGGGGGGGAGATTGAAACATCATCCTAAGGAAGTCCGGATTTTTGGCCAGGAACACCAGGTGAATGCGGAAATAGGGGAGATGCGGAGTATGAGCGCTCATGGCGATTACGATGACCTCTGCCAGTTTTTAGCGTGCCAGGACCCTAAACAGGTGAAGAAACTTTTCCTGGTGCATGGAGAGTATGAAGTGCAGCAGGATTTCCGGAAAAGGCTGTTAAATAAAGGGTTTACGGATGTAGAGATACCCTCATTACACCAGGTAATTGGTTTGGGGTAAATGCCGAATTCACCTCTCTGATTAACCGCAGGAATTTGTAAATTTAGGGTATGGAACAATATGGGAAAATCCTTCTGGTAGCTATGCCCGTTTTCTTATTGCTTGTTCTGTTTGAAAAGTGGTGGGGTTGGCGAAAGGGTTTTGATACCGTGAGGAATATGGACTTAATTTCCAGTCTTACTTCGGGAGTTACCAATGTAACCAAAGATGTTTTGGGATTAGCAATAGCCATTATCAGCTATGAATGGTTAGTTTCTAAACTTGCAATTACCCACCTTCCAACAAATTGGCTTACCTATCTCATCGTTTTTGTGGTGTTGGATTTTGCGGGATATGTGGTACATGCCATTGATCATAAAGTAAATTTTTTCTGGAACAGCCATTTAGTACATCACAGCAGCGAGGAGTTTAATTTGGGATGTGCCTTGAGGCAAAGTATCTCGGTTTTTGTCAAACTGTTTGTTGTCCTTTTGCTTCCGGCTGCCTTATTGGGGATAGATCCTAAAGTGATTGCCATTGTGGCTCCCTTGCATTTGTTTGCTCAATTCTGGTACCATACCCGGCATATTGGGAAGATGGGGTTTCTCGAGAAAATTATTGTAACTCCGTCACATCACCGGGTTCATCATGCATTGAATGAAATTTATATCGATAAAAATTTCGGTCAGATTTTTATTTTCTGGGATAAAATTTTTGGAACCTTTCAACCTGAATTATCGGAAGTTCCCCCTGTTTATGGCCTCACGCGGCCGGTACGGACCTGGAATCCCATCCGCATCAATTTTCAACACCTTAGTTTACTGATAAAAGATGCATGGTATGCAAAAAGCTGGAAGGATAAACTCCGGATCTGGTTTATGCCTACCGGATGGAGGCCTTCCGATGTGGCAGAGAAATTTCATATTGATAAAATCCTGGATCCATATTCATTTGAAAAATACAACCCTTCTTTTAGCAGGATGCTGCTTATCTGGTCGTGGGTACAATTGATTTTTTTATTGGGATTCATCAGTTATTTATTTGGAAATATAGCAATCATTGGACAACCCGGAATTTTTGTTTACGGCGCTTTTGTTTTTTTGTTTGTGTATGCCATGACCGATCTGATGGATAAAGGCAGATATGCCTTATGGTGGGAGATTACCAAATCTGTTTTTGGGTTAGGTATTCTCACCTACACCGGAGATTGGTTTGAGATAAGGCAATTTGCGCCGGATGTGATTTTCCTGCTCTATGGGTATTTTTTAATCTCTCCAGTTTTTTGTTATTGGATAATTAAAGATGCTCAAAAACAATTGCAAATTTTAAAGCAGGAAGGAAGTTCATTGCTCGTGAGGTTTCCGGTGCATTGAGTTTTATCTTCGATTTTTCCTGTTAAGCACTGGATCCATTTCTATCATGATTATTTTTTGTCCGGCCTCACCCAAATTTCATCAACAAGTCGCCAAAGTTTAAGCGGGTTTGCTTCCTGAAGTTCGGGAGGTAAGAGTTCATCGGGCCAGTTTTGAAAACAAACAGGGCGCATAAACCTGCGGATTCCATCGGCGCCAACAGAACTAAAACGGGAATCGGTACAAGCGGGATAGGGTCCTCCGTGCTGCATGGCAGTGGCTACCCTTACACCGGTAGGTACGCCATTTAAAATCATTCGGCCACACTTTTCTTTAAGGGTATCTAATAAGGAAGCTGCAGCAGTAAGATCTGCATGGGTTCCAAATACGGAAGTGGTGAGCTGGCCATCAAAGATTTGAGCAACGGATTGAATGTCCTTCATATTTTGACATACGACCAGCAATGAATAGGGGCCAAACACTTCCACCCGCAGTTCGGGGTGAAGAATAAAGTAGGAAGCAGAGGTTTCTACTGCCAATATTTCCGCTTCTATTTCGGAGTGGTTCGCTTTAGTACAGGCAATTTGTTTAATACCTTTATGGGTAATAGCATTTGATTTATTTCTTTCAAAATTCTCAAATATACCTTCATGCAGCATTTTCTGAGAAGCCTGTTTTTGAATATGCGATGCGAGTGCCAGCTTAAATTTTTCTAATCCTTCTGAGACAATGGCCACCAGAATACCAGGCTTTGTACAAAATTGCCCTGCATCCTGTGAAATGGAAATTGCTAATTTTTGGGCGAGTATTTCATAATCTTCTGAAAGTATTTGGGGTAATAAAAAAACCGGATTAATGCTTCCCATTTCGGCAAAAACGGGGATAGGTATTTCACGTTGGTTACCCCAATCGAAAAGTTGTTTGCCTCCTTTATGGGAACCGGTAAACCCAACGGCAGCGAGTAGGGGATGTTTTACCAGGGCTTCGCCGGTTTCGAACCCGCCTTCTATATGCTGAAAACTGGCTTCTGGTAATTTGAGTTCAGCAATGCATTGGGAAATGATCTTGCTTACCGCCCTGCTGGTTTTGATATGTGCCGGATGGCCTTTTTCGATAACGGTGCAACCTGCGGCAAGGGCACAGGCGGTATCTCCACCCGCAGTAGAATAGGCAAAGGGAAAGTTGCTGGCGCCAAAAACCGCCACCGGGCCCATAGCCACATTCATTTTGCCCAGGAATGTTTTTTCCTGGGTTTCGGGCTGAATGCGAATATCGAGTGCCAATCCGTTTGCCATATAATCTGCATAGGACCTCAGCTGGAAGGCAGTGCGTTTAATCTCTCCCTCTAACCGGGTATTGGATAGATGGGTTTCCCTACCGGCTATGGATACCAATTCTTTAGAAGAGGCTTCCAGTTTTTGGGCAATCAGGTAAAGTAGTTCCTTCCGTTGATTGGGGGTTGTTTTTTTATAACTCCTAAAGGCTTCTGCCGATTTTTCGAGCAGGAGGTTGATGGGTGAATGATGGCTTTCCATAGCCAAAATTGACGAAAATATGCCTTGGATACAAAAATTTGGAAACCATCCGGGCAGGTTTTATCTTTGCCCTCCCAAAATCAAAATGGCGCGTTGGTCAAGGGGTTAAGACGCCTCCCTTTCACGGAGGAATCACGGGTTCGATTCCCGTACGTGCTACAAAATTCCTCATCTTTACGATGGGGATTTTTAATTTTTCACGGGTTCCCTGCCCGACTGTGCCAGCAGGCGGGGATTCCCGTACGTGCTACAAAATTCCTCATCTTTACGATGGGGATTTTTAATTTTTCACGGGTTCCCTGCCCAACTGCGTCAGCAGGCGGGGATTCCCGTACGTACTACAAAGCCCGTTCTATCAAAGCGGATTTTTTTATATTAGTATAGCCTTTGTGGTGGTTTGGAAAAGAGCCATTTATATAAAAGAAGGGGAATGCAAATTTTAACCTTTGAAAATATGTGAAATGAGTAGATATTTTCTTGTTACCATTTTTATTTTATCCACCCATTATGGGTCTTCTCAGGGGATTTCAGCCGAATATGATTGCAACCTTTCCTATCCCAGTGGAGTTTCATTAAAATACAGTGGAAAATATTATTATCAG
>CAZYKA010000010.1:0-88203 GCA_964647915.1 uncultured Ferruginibacter sp.
TCCATTCTCTAAATTATTGTTTTTTTCTGTATTTATTGATTCGTTCCAATTCTTCAATGTCGGCTTTATCTTTCATCCTGTTGGAGGTTAGTTTTGAAAGGATTAAATGGTTATAATTTATTACCGGTATTTTCTTTTCGCCCAAGGGGAAATAGTTCACTGCTTTTATTGCATCCTCAAAACGCAGGTTACTGATTAGAGTAATAAAATCAATACTCCGGGGTTTTTCGCCAATAAAAAATACAGGTAATGGGTTGTTGAAATCCATATTCCGGAGAAGGGCAATATCAGTTTCTTCAATGCCAAAATCAATTAACGCATTGGTTAATTTTTCTTTGTTGTTGTTGCTCAGTTTTAACCAAATATCCATATCCCCGGTTGTACGTTCATATCCGTAATGTATAACAGCGTATCCCCCAACTAACATAAATTCAACCTGATGTTTCACCAGGCATAATAACAGTTCCTCGTGTTCTTTTATGAGGATATTCATTATTCTTTAAATTTTATTCGTTTACTCATTGGCTGTTTAAGAATTTCTTTATAAACTCCAATTATCAATTCTGAAGCATTCTTTAAATGTTCGATCGGCGAAATGGAGGCCATTTTCATAGCAGTATCCTCATCCATCTCTTCAAAGGATGAAAATTGCTTTAAAGACGGGCTTTGGTATATGGTTTTCTGCTCCAACAAGATGGATAATTGGTGGTTAGGGTTATTTAAGTTTTTTTTTTGATAGAAATATTTCCTAACCTGTCAATAAGCAACTTTTCACAGCATTCTTTGATCATGGCCCCATCTATCGATCTTTCCATTTTGTTGAGTGAAGAAAATTCAGCCTTGTTTACAATGGTAGTAGCTACATACTGTTGAACTAAAAACAGGCGGTTACCTGTAAAGCTCACTACTTTGTAAATCCTGGTAAGTTGTTCCTTTGTCAGATTAGTAAAATCCACTTCCTTTCCATCCAGTTGTTCTTCATCTGACGGCACATAAACCAGATCATTAGGAGAAAGGCAGAATAAGAGCTTGTCGCCTTCTTCATTTTCTAAGGGGGCTGAAGGTAATCCTTGTTTCTGCCTTTCAATGACTACATTCAATGGGATTGTTTCATAATTCCGCTGCCCGTTTTCTCTTCCATATACGGCAAAAAACAGGTTTGTACCTTTGGCGGCTTCCACAAACTTTGTCTTTTTATTTCCGGTATGGCCTATAGGAAATTTGCTGCCAACTTCAAATATTCTTGCTTTAAATACCGGCTGATGTTGTTTGCCGTCATTGTACTTTTCGATGCTTTTATTTAAATCTTCCAGGCCCTCTGGTGAAAAGGCTAATTCCGGGTTGTTGTTTTTTACCTTTAAATAATTCGTTAGAATTTTTTGGATGCCGGTATCCGTTATAGATTCAATAGCTTTTTCATCAAAACTGGTATCAATAGGTTTGCGGGTGGCCGTTAATATTTTTCCTTTAGGTACTTTTATTCTTTCCAGGATTACTTTTCCAGAAACAGTGTCTTTATGCATTGATTTACGGATAGCCCAGTTTGTTCCTGTTTGTAATTGGCGTTCTTTGGTTTTCTTATTGTTCTTAACCACCCATTTTTCGTAATGATTGGTTGCTTTATTAATTACCCGTAAATTTTGTTTAAAACTAACAATAATGCTTTCTAAAGCTTCTTTTGCAGTAATTGTAAAATTATTCCAGGGCTTAATAAATTCTTTAGGTACCTCTCTCTCAATTCTTTCGCCGGTTTGCGGGTGGTTATAGGCAACCTTTTTGAATATCCTCAATTTTCTATTTAAATCATAACGTTTTGGGGAGTTTGCATATTGGTTATTGAGGAGGTTTACGTGATCCTTTGTTGCGCAGGCTATTACAAGGGCATCCAATGCATGATGGCGATGGTCGATCCTCTTTTTTGAGAATCCCCTTTGAAGTGCAGTTGGTAAGAGTTCGGGAATAGGTTTATTGTTTTTATTTAGGGCTAAAAAACTGATCCCATTTGCTATATCTTTCTCTGTTCTTAATTTCTGCATCCTTTCAAACCGTGGTAATATCAGGTCGTTCCAAACATCATTTAATCCCCAGTCCTGCCTTAATTCTCCTGTTATTATGCCATTACCGGGTATGATATTTTTTGAGTTTATGCCATCGTCACTTTTATCTGAACGGACGATATTTGAAAGGACACCTGAGATGAATTTACTGATATATCGGGTGTCATTTAATTGCCGCTCAATCATTTTTTCGGGAATATCTTCAAGAAGTAGCTTGTTTCTTTTGGTGCGGTTTTTTGCATAATGTGTTTTAACAAAATCCTCATAAACCTCTATTTCCGAAATGTGAATTATTTTTTTATTTATACCTGTTTCTAAAGTGGTGCCGTGATGGTTTTTAATAAATTCGAATCCTAATTGATTGTCCTTTAGTTTATTTACCTCCGATTCGCAAATCACCTTATTGGTAAAACTGTCATCAAAATAACGGCTCTGTGGGATGATGTGTTCTACCTCGTAATCTGGTGTGAATAACCTGTTCAGGGGAATAATTTCGCCAGTATAGGGAGATCGATATTTTTGTTCCAGCCAAAGTTTATATCGTTTCAATTCTGATATGGTAGGTTGCGGGGCCTTACTGATTTTAAGGATGTCGTCTTCAATAAGTATGCCGGAATTTAAAACGCCATCTTCATATATTTTCAATATCTCTTGTTGGCTGGGTGAATAAGGGCGAACATTTTCCACAGATGTATCATTCATTAATTCTGCCAGTAATGCTTTAATACGGAGATTGGTATTTTCATTTACGATGTTTTTGCTGGTAGCTAGTTCTCTTTCCTTTGCGGTCTTTTTCATTTCCCTTCCTAATTCAATATGGATTTCATCAAAAAAATCTTTGGTGCCGTTACCATATTTTTGCCAAATATCCTTTACTACGCGGAGGGTTTCTGTAACTACCTGTTCTACAATGGGATTGCGTAAGGAATGTTGCCTGAAATTTTGTATGTATTCTTCCAGGTCGTTTACGGAGTTCCATTTCCCTATAACCGCAGCCTCAGCATGCCTTCCATAAACTATATATTGTGCAAGCCATAATTGCAAGCCCTGAAAATCATTTTCCCTGGTTAAATGGATAGTTTTCTCTCGTACCCGTTCTTTAATTTCCTCATCAAATTCTCCGGTCAATATTTTATCAATCCTATTTTTTGAAGAATTATCAATTGCCTCCCAACTCCAGTATTTCCCAAGGCGTAATAAAGGAAGTAGTTTTTTAATTGCCTTCTCCGAAAACGATCCATATTCATTTTGAAATGGCGGAAAATTTTTAAAGGCATCTACAAATTCACCTTCGTTAAATTGGTGCTTTTTAGCGAAAGAACCCAGAGCCTTCACAAATTCTGTTTTATCTGTAACAGAATAGATGATGTGCCAAAGCTGATGCTCTTTTTCCTTTGTTAAAAAATTTGTTGCGTCTATTCCTGCTTTCCTTAAACGGGTGCAGATCTGTGTTTTTGTTTCATTGCATGGATAGGCCCTGTCCGATACATAGTTCCAATAATACTTTTCACATTCTGTGTTGAGTACTTTGCCTTTTAGGCCTGTTTGTTCCAAAAAGAATTTGATTAAGGCCTTTTGTTCAATCTCTTTCCTTTCATCCAGGAATGCGAATAGGTTTTCCCAATCTTTGATGGAGTTCAAAAAATCTGTTGTAACATTTTGGTCGTTCTCCTTATTATAAATAGATAGATTATACATCCATTGCCAGATTCGGAATTCCTGGTAATTGGGGTTTGATTTTGATATGGCTTTCAGATAATTCCTTTGTTCATTGCCATCTTTATCTTTGTATGTTCTATATTCCAGGGTGCAATTACTGATAGTTGACTTTTGGCTGCGAAGTGGTCGTTGGTAAAAAATAATATCATTTATAAATAAATGCACAATGTCTTTCCTGCTTAGTTGCAACTGATGGGCGTCATTGTTTCGATATAATCCTCTTACGCAATCGTTGTACAAATCTTTATTCTTAAGCTCAGGATGAAATTTTATTTGTGTATTAAGTATCTGCCTTAGTTCATCTTTATAGTATTTTCGTTCAATAGTCCTGATAAGTCCGCCCCTTATTTTTTGTTTTGGGTTTTGTAGTAGGGTGTCATAAATAAATGTTCCAATAGTTTTGCCCGATTTTTCTATTTCCTTTTCCGTCTTTTTTTTCAAAAGTGTCCAGTCGTCTTCACCCGGTGTCCGAAAGCTTCTTTTTTCTTTTCCTTCTTTATCCTTTTTAACAGTGCCGTCATCATTTAAATCGGTAGTTACAATGAAATCCCGAATTTTATCTTTCCAGTCAAATAGTGGGGTTTTACTTGAGCGCCTGTAAATCCAACCGTTTTCAAGGATTAACGAATACCATATATCCTGCTTCCCTTTTTGTGGCTCATCTTCTTTTACATCAACAATCTTTAGCGAGTGAAACTCTACCAGTTTATTGGGATTTTCTTCTTCCTCTTCACCACGAAGCTGGTAGTATCCTCGTTTTTGATTAAAGTTGAGAATTATCCAGGCGAGTTCCTCTTTTTCTATTTTTTCCTTTAATGCTTTTTTTCGGAGATAGTAAATCGTCCAATCATAAGGTACTAAAGCAGGTGCCCCTTTTTTATTTATTAGAATTTGTGGTTGGTTTAGTTTGAATTCAGCCATCATTTCTTCAAATGAGCTTTTGAAGATGAATGAATTATTATTGTATGCCAACTTCGGTTCAGTCCCTTCCTTAAACTTACCAAATCTTGTTTCAAAATCAATAGCTTCTGCATAATGGTTAGGTAAAAAGTTTAATAAATTCAATACCTGGTGTAGTCTTTCCCTTCGTAATAAATTCCTTTCCCTTAGCCTCCTGATACTTCTGTAACTGGTGCGCTCAGCTGTTTGTGACACTGAATTCCCTTTGTAAAATTCTCCTAGAATATCCTGCGACATGGGAATAATCCGGCTTCCCATACCCAATATTTCACCTTCCTTATTTGAAAAATCATGTTGAATCAGTGCCCATCCAATGGAATTGCTGCCAAGGTCGAGACCCAGAATTTTTTTCATTTTTATATGGTTATATCAAAAAAATATTAATTTAGTATCAGTTTGAAAGCAAATCACAATAAGGATTATTCCGTTGTGAAAACATTTGGGTTGCCTCTTGTCCATAATCAGGAGGCATTTTTATTTCTCCTTATTTTATAATTAAAATAAAAAACTGAACCAGGTTGCCGTGCTCCCAATTTGCTTCCAGCGTGGTATTATTTGCTTCGTACAATATAACAAATTTATATTATAGAATGCTGCATGATTTTCGTTACTATGATAATTGCCAGTATTATTAATCACTAAAATATACCGGGCAATTCAAAACCTGTTTTGTTTATCTCCGGTAAATCTGTTTTTCTTTTTTCATCACCTAAATTGCAAATTCAATACCTTATTGTACTGTAACTTTTTTTTACTTTTTTAAGATGCCCACCACCCTTCCCATATCATTTTACGAATCTGAAGATGTAACTTTTATTGCCCGTAACCTCCTCGGGAAAATAATCGAAACCCGGATTGATGGAAGAGTTACCCGCGGCCGTATTGTGGAAACGGAAGCCTATGTAGCTTTTACCGACAAAGCCTCCCATGCTTACCAGGGCAGGCGCACTCCTCGCAATGAAGATATGTACGGCCCGCCCGGTACCTCCTATGTGTATATCTGTTACGGACTCCACCGAATGTTTAATGTGGTTACGAATAAAGCAGAAATTCCTGATGCCGTATTAATAAGGGCTGTTGAACCTCTTGAAGGAATACCGGTTATGCTTAAACGAAGCAGGAAGAAGTTTGCAGATGCTTCGCTTACCCGGGGGCCTGGAAATACCGGAAAGGCTTTGGGTATTGAAAAGATCCACAGTGGGAAATCTTTGCAGCAGCTTCCTGTAAGGTTGCTGTTTGATCCTGATTTCTGCATTGCGGTAGAGGAGATTGGTATTAGCCCCAGGATTGGTGTATCATCGAGTGGAGAGGATGCACTAAAACCTTATCGCTATTTTATTAAGGGGAACCGCTATGTGAGTGGCCCCGGCTCAAAAAGGGGATAACCGCCAACCCTACGCCCGATTGCAGCGGAAAGCGGGACGGATGTTGAATAGGGCAGGTGCATGACGTACAAAAAAAATCCCGCACCGTATGTGGATGCAGGATTCTTGTGTTACAATTAATTTATTTAGAATCGCGGACAGGGGATGCCTTTTGATTCTGCTTTTCTGCGCACATAAATAATGGAGAACTCGGAACCGCCCCGGCTGGAGGTGGCAGCTTTTAACGAACTGGTGTTGATGTCGTAACTGGCGCCAATCCGAAGCCCGGCAAATTCAATACCGAGGTAGGGAATAATGGCATCGTTAAACCGGTACCAGGATCCTACATAAATGCTGGTGGGATTAATTTCGCCCGGGTTAGCATTTAAGGATAACGCAGCGCCAAGGATGGTTTCGCTGGCTTTGTTTTGTACCTGGTAAATTAAAGAGGTGTTTACTCCAACTACATCTGAAACGGGAAAATACCCACCGCCATGAATCGTAACCCTTCCGCTGAGGTACCAGTTTTTGTCTTTAAAACTAACCTTGGGGCGGTTGATGTGGTACATGGATACGCCGAGATAATAATTGTTTTCGCCGTTGGTGGAACCGGAATACAATAAGCCGGCATTTAAATCTAAATAGTTTTGGTTATTACCATTTACAAGAATATCGTTAGTGGGGCGGGTGAAACCATTTTGAGTTAATTGATCCTCGAAGGTGAGTTTGTTGGGATCGATGGTCATGCTGCTGTAAGTTCCCTGGAATCCGGCGCCAATGGTATTGTACCCTTCTTCATCTAAAGCGCGGTGATAGGAAAGGGAAAGGGAGCCGTAATTTAATTTCAGGGCGTTATCGGCACTGGCGTCACTCACTCCTGAAATTCCTATACCAAACACATCTCCTTCCGGTATTTTGCTGGCCAGGATGGGAAAGTCGACCGAAGCGCTGGTGGTAACATAGGCTTTTGGAATGGATGGCCATTGATCGCGATGGTTAGCTGCAATACGCCATTTGCCATCAAATTTTCCGGTAAAGGCAGGATTAAGGGTAAGTGGAGAAGCAAAGAATTGCGAAAAATGCGGGTCTTGTGCGCTCGCAGAAAGGGTGAAAAGGATAGCAACCAGGTAAAAGAGAATTTTTCTCATTATCTTATTATATTCAAAAAATAAAGATAAACAATTGTGCTAAAAAGCAGAATCCGGTTATCTTCTTTAACAAAGTTTCACAGGGTTTATTTTTCAATTAGTTCTGGGTTTTGGCACCATAGGCCAGGTCGCCTGCATCCCCCAATCCGGGTACAATGTATCCTTTAGCGGTGAGTTCATCGTCGATGGCACCGCACCATACAATGGCTTTGGGGACTTCCCGTAGCACATATTCGATACCCACGGTGCAGGCAATGGCACAAACGATATGTAATTCCCGAATATCCCCTTCATTTTTAAGCTGCTGGATGCATTTTACGAGGGAGGACCCGGTGGCCAGCATGGGATCGCTGATGATAATGATCCGGCCTTCCAGATCGGGGCAGCTCATGTACTCGAGGCTGATATCGAAACTACCATCTGGGTTGTGTTTGCGGTAGGCGCTAAGAAAGGCATTATCGGCCCGGTCGAAATAATTAAGCAGGCCGTTGTGCATGGCGAGCCCGGCCCGCAGGATGGTTGCCAGAACGGGTTGTTGTGCCAGTACCTGGCAATCGGCGGCGCCCATGGGTGTGGTAACTTCAATTTGGGTGGAGGGCAGTTGTTTGCTGATTTCGTAACCTATCACTTCGGCAATCCGTTCTAAATTTCGGCGAAAACGCATGCGATCCTGCTGGATATTAATATCCCTCAATTCGGAAACCCAGTTACTGATTAGCGAATGTTCGGCGCTTAGATTCCTGACCATAAAACAATTATTAAGGGGGTGATGCCGGGATGTTGGGTGGCAAACACGCAATAATATCATTTTTCTAACCATTAACAAACAAATTGGGAAAGAAATCGGTGTAAAGCCTTTAATTTGAAAAGGCATTTGCCTTCAAACCATGAAAAGAATATTTTTTGCCATTTTTGGAACCCTGGTTCTTGTTTCCTGTGGAAATGAAAAAGGAGGGGATAAACAGGCTGATCGTTATGAAAAAGGAAAATTAACCCTTGTGGAAATTGAGACTAAAGCACCTGAAAAATTCCTTGCCGTGAACGGAAAGGATAAAAAGAACCTGGTTGGCCAAACCGTAGTGAAGGGGGAAATTGAAAACAAAGCGAAGATGGTCTCTTATAAGGATGTTGAATTGCGGCTCCGCTTTTTCAGCAAAACCGGCGTGTTGTTGGAGGAAGATCATGAAACGGTTTTTGAGGTTATTGCTCCCGGCCAAACCACTTCTTTTAAAACCAAATATTTTGCAGCAAAAGGAACCGACAGTGTGGCCATTTCTGTTGTAAAGGCGACGGCTGTGAAATAGGAAGTGGTCCTTTTTGGAGGGTATTCTGGCAAGCGCCCTCCCGTTTTGTTACTAACGTAATTTCCATTTCCTTTTTAATTGTAATTCATCTGTGCCACAAATATGACGGATTAGAAATATGAGTACAAAAAAGGAAAGTATAAACGCCTACAAGCAAATGAAATTTAAAGTAGGTATTTTTCAAATTAAGAATCAGCGCTCCAATAAAATTTATTTAGGTATAAGTTCTGATTTAGACAGGGCATTTAATGCTGATAAATTCCAGTTAAACGCCGGGCTTCATCGAAATATGGATTTGCAAAGTGATTGGAATAAATTGGGGAGTAATGCCTTCAGTTTTAGCATTATGGATGAATTGAAAGTGGAGGTTACCGCAACGAAGGCCCAAATTCAAACAGCCTTGAATGCGTTTCGAAAAATGCTAAAAAATGAGTTAGTGGCCAATGGGGTGGAATTTTATGAATAGGAAAACAACGGGTCGTTAAAAATGGGTTTTTAAAACTGGAAAATTCAGGAGCAATCTAAATTTACCTTTGTGTAAACGGTGAAAATTTTTCGATATACAAATTGCCACGAATGCACGAATGGAATTCATAAGTCACATATTCGTTCATGGCTTGAAACCCTCCACCTGGCGCAGATTTGCGGCGTTAGCGAGGTGCGTTAGTGTGCCTGTGCCCATGCAAAAATGCGGTAGCCACGAATGCAGGAACAGGATGCCTTCTTAGCTTACCTGATGAATAAATCGGAAACGATCTCCATCAAACAACCCCATATCGCTAAGCTTTATGTGCGGAATTACCAGGAGGGCCATAAACGAAAGGGTCATAAAGGGAGAGGCCAGGGTAGAGCCCATGCTGGTTTTTACAAAATTATCCAGTTGGGTGTAGGCCTTCGATACGTCATATCCATCATGCAGGCTCATTAATCCGGCAACAGGAAGTTCAATAATTTTTTCTGTTTGATCGCAAATAGCGCAAATGCCACCGTTTTCTTTTATGATCAGGTTGATGGCCCGGGTGAGGGATTCGTCGTCTATCCCTACGGCTACAATATTGTGGCTGTCGTGCGCAACGGAAGATGCAATAGCGCCTTTTTTTATTCCAAAGTTTTTGATAAAGGCTACGGCAGGCCTGGCGGGTTTATAGCGGTTGATTACGGCAATTTTGAGAATATCCTTTTCCGGGCAGGTGATAATCTGATTTTGTAAAATCCGGGGTGCAAATTGGAGGCTGTTGGTAATGAGTTGTCCATCGAGTGCTTCAATCACATCGATTTCTGTTTGCCCGTGGAAGGGAACTTGTAAGGAGTTTGTAGAAATGGGGTTACAATGAAATTGGTTGATGGCTTTATCGGAAATAATGGGGATATGGGTTTTACCTTTTTCGGCTACCAGTAGGCCGTTGATGAAGGTTTTGAATACTTCAAAATTTTCGAGGTTTTCAATCATGATAAAATCTGCCGGGTCGCCATTGCGTAATAGGCCGACGTCCATTTTGTAATGTTCAACCGGATTAATACAGGCGGCTTTCAAAACATGAAACAGGGGGATGCCATAAGCAATAGCGCGTGCGCAAAGGCTGTTGATGTGACCCATTTCCAGGCTGTCGGGGTGCTTGTCATCGCTGCAAAACATGATATCATCCGGATGGTTGTGTAAGAGGCCGATGAGGGCTTCAAAATTTTTTGCAGCACTCCCTTCGCGGATGAGGATTTTCATTCCGTATTTCAATTTATCGGCTGCTTCTTCCGCAGTAAAGCATTCGTGGTCGGTAGAAATTCCGGCGTCAATATATTGTTTGGCGGTCTCTCCCCGCAGTCCGGGAGCATGGCCATCTACCGGCTTTCCTGCTTTTTTTGCTGCGGCAATTTTTGCCAGCACTTCCGGGTCTTTATTTAACACCCCGGGGAAATTCATCATTTCGCTGAGGTATAAAATTTGTGGGTCGGCCAATAATTCTTCCACATCTGTTACCGTAAGGGTTGCACCTGCGGTTTCGAAGTGGGTGGCGGGTACACAGCTTGGCGCTCCAAAGTTGAATTTAAAGGGAACTTTTTTCCCATTCTCAATCATATACCTTACTCCATCCATACCGCATACGTTGGCAATCTCGTGCGGATCGCTGATGGTGCCCACGGTGCCATGCACTACGGCCATGCGGGCAAAGGCAGAGGGGATGAGCATCGAACTCTCCACATGCACATGGCTGTCGATAAAGCCGGGTAAAATAAACTTTTCATTTTCTTTTTCTTCGCCCAGGTTTTGGATAGAAACAATTTTCCCATTTCCTACCTCTACCTGGCCGTAAAAAATGGATTTTTGGAAGATGTCAATAATATTTCCTGATTCGAAAAAGGATACCATGATGGTTTTTTTGTGTAGCTGCAAAAATACGCCGCTTCCATTTAAAACGGGGCTTGGGATTTGGCTCTGCTTAAATGGTAAATGCAGAAATAGTTCAAGGTAATACTGAATTCCCGGTTGGAGGCTGGGAAAGAGATGGGGAAACTTAGCTGTTGCCTTCGAGTAAATCGGGTCTTCGCTCACGGGTACGCCTAACTGCTTCCTCATAACGCCAGTCTTCAATCCGTTTATGGTTCCCGCTCATAAGCACTTCGGGTACCTGCCATCCCCGGAAGGTTTCGGGGCGGGTATATACGGGTGGGGCCAGGAGCTGATCCTGGAAGGAATCGGTAAGCGCAGAACGCTCATCGTTGAGTACGCCGGGGATGAGCCTGCCGATAGCATCGGTAAGTACGGCGGCAGCGAGTTCGCCACCGCTAAGCACATAATCGCCGATTGAAATTTCGCGGGTAATGAAATGATCGCGGAAGCGTTGATCAATGCCTTTATAGTGGCCGCAAAACAGGAGCAGGTTTTGCTTCAGCGAAAGCTGGTTCGCCATTTGCTGGTTTAGGGTTTGGCCATCGGGGGTAAGAAAAATTATTTCATCGTATTGCGTTTCCTTCTGCAGGGCTTCAATGGCATTAACCAGGGGTTCAATCATCAATACCATGCCGGCTCCACCGCCAAAGGGATAATCATCTACCTGGGCCCGGGCATAGGTGGTATAATCGCGGAGGTTGATGACGTTGACTTCGAGTAGGCCCCTTTCCCTGGCTCGTTTGAGGATGGAGTGGGAGAAAGGGCCCGAAAGTAAATCGGGTACAACGGAAATAATGTCTATTCGCATGGTTAATCGTCCGATAAAAATTCGTCGAGATCTCTTTTTTGTTTTTTGGTGGGCCTGCCTATTTTGCTCAGTCGTTTACCGGTATGGAAGGAAGCAACCTGAATCCGTGGTTTGTTTAATTCTTCTTCCGGAGTAAGATCCAGGTAAAATTTTACCGCCTCGGTAAAGGAAACTCTTTGCTGTAGCAGGCCGGTTACTTTGATCACCCATTTCCTGGACTCGGTTTTTACCTCATAGTCATCGCCCACCGATACGGATTTAGCAGGTTTAACCGGTTGTCCGTTTAATTTAACCTTATTGGCATTACAGGCCTCTGCCGCCAAACTCCGGGTTTTAAAAATCCGGATGGCCCACAAATATTTATCCAACCTGGGTTTTTCTCTCTCCATGGCTAACCGTATTTTCAAAATTAAGATGTTTTTATATCAACAAAGGTTTTTGATAGGGGCTTTTGGCTAATTTTATCGCGATCAAAAATCATCATAATGCTTAAATCCTATATCATTTTCCTTTTTTTAGTTATCAGCTATGCCCCTTCCTGGTCGCAAAAAATTAACTGGACGCCTGACGGTCTTGCATATACGAAATTTAAAGAGGGGAGTTTGGTTCGAATAGATCCCCGGACAGAAGGAGAATCTGTTTTGGTTTCCAGGGAACAGTTAACGCCTTCCGGAATGGAAACCCTCCGCCCACAGTCCTTTGCTTTTTCTAATGATGGACGAAAAGTTTTATTCTTTACCAACACGGTTAAAGTATGGCGAGACCGCACCCGCGGCGATTACTGGTTATTGGATATTGCCAGCAAACGGCTTCGCCAGGTGGGGAAAGACAGGCCTTCACAATCGCTGATGTTTGCCAAGTTATCTCCGGATGGAAACCAGGTGGCTTATGTAAGTGAACATAATATTTTTGTGGAAGATGCTTCTTCGGGTTTTTCCAAAAAGTTAACAAATGATGGAACCCGGAAAATGATTAACGGCACGTTCGACTGGGTATATGAGGAAGAATTTAAGTGTCAGGATGGATTCCGCTGGAGCCCCGATGGGACAAAAATTGCCTTTTGGCACCTGGATGCCAATAAGATCAGAGATTATTACATGATCAATACTACAGATAGCCCGTATTCGCGTATTATTCCGATTGAATATCCCAAGGCCGGCCAGTCTCCTTCACCTGCCAGAATTGGTGTTATATCGGTAAGTGGTGGCGGCATTAAATGGATGAATATTGAGGGGGATCCTTCTGAGCATTATATCCCGCGAATGGATTGGGTGAGCAAAGGAGAAATAATCGTTCAACAACTTAACCGCAGGCAACAGGAAAGCAGGCTGATATATTGTAATGCCAACGATGGGTCGGCACGTACATTCTGGGCCGAGAGTGATCCATCCTGGGTGGATGTGCCTGATGACAACAGTCCCTGGATTTTCATCAATAACGGACAGGATTTTTTATGGATTAGTGAAAAAGACGGATGGCGCCATATTTATAAGATTAGCCGGGATGGAAAAACCACTTCATTAATCACCAAAGGGAATTATGATATTGGGGAGATAAAAGGGATTGATGAAGCCAACGGATATGTTTATTTTTCCGCTTCTCCTAATAATGCCACCCAATTGTATTTATACCGAATAAAGTATGATGGAAAATCAAATAAGGAAGAGGCAGAATTGGTGAGTGATAAGAAACTGGACGGCACTCATACTTACCTTATATCTCCAACCGCAAAAATGGCTTACCATGCTTTTAGTAGTCATAATACACCCCGGGTTTCTGAATGGATAACCCTTCCGGATAACCGGCCGGTTAATAAATCAAAATCAATTGCTAACAACATACGAAGGGAAGCCAATAGCCAGGTGGAGTTTTTCCAAATAAAGACTGAGGATAATATATTATTGGACGCCTGGGTTCACAAGCCTGATAATTTTGATCCTTCTAAGAAATACCCGGTAGTGATGTATGTATATGGCGAACCTGCCAAATCGGTTACAGAAGATGAATATGGAGAGCAGGACAATTTTTTGTATGATGGAGATATGGCTGTGGATGGCTATGTGCAGGTGGGGATTGATAACCGCGGAACTCCCGTGTTAAAAGGCGCTGGCTGGCGTAAAGCCATTTACCGTAAAATTGGAGATATCAATATCCGCGATATGGCCAATGGGTTTAAAAAAATATTGGAACTTCCTTATATTGATAGAAGCCGTACCGCTGTTTGGGGATGGAGTGGTGGCGGAGCATCCACGCTTAATTTAATGTTCATGTATCCCGATTTATTTAAAACCGGGATCGCCATTGCCGCCATTACGAACCTCGTGAATTATGATAACATATACCAGGAAAGGTACATGGGACTCCCGCAGGAAAATATGGACGATTATGTGCGCAATTCGCCTGTATCGAGAGCGCAGGGCCTGCAAGGGAATTTATTGTACATACATGGCACGGGCGATGATAATGTACATTATGATAATGCCGAACAACTCATCAATGCCTTGGTGGTTAATGGTAAACAATTTTCTTTTATGCCCTATCCCAACCGAACGCATGGGATCAGTGAAGGGAAGGGGACTTTTTCCCATTTAAAAACATTGTACAGCAATTTTCTACGGCAGCATTGCCCACCCGGTGGGAGGTAAGCAGGGATGCTTGTCATCTCCCGAATAATTTAATTTTTCCTATATATATGAAAATGCTCTAATTTTAGAGAGGAACCATTTTTTCAATACCAACATGGTGTTGAGTAAGGTTTCGTTTTTTCATTAAAGCAATCCAAAGATGCTGCCATGATGAAGTTCATTCATATCGTAGCACAATACAGTATTCATTGTTTTTTATCCGCTTCCTGCATCCGTAACAGCGAAGCCTCCTTTCCGTTCAAACCCCATTCAGATTCTTTTTGCCTGAATCCGCACCCAAGGTGCCTGCAGCGGTTTCTTCCATGTACAGAAATTTATAAGGCAAAATATTTATCTAAGTCAATCTCAAAATGCTGGATTCCTAATGGTTTTCCGAATTAATTCCCGGATATAATAAAAGCGGCTTTCATTTCCTGAAAGCAATTTGAAAATGGGTTGGTTTAACCTTGATTTTAATTTTTTATTCAACCATAGGTTTGGTTTATGGGTTCAGATAAAATAACGGAGGAAGGCTTAAAACGGGTTGTTGGAATTTCCGGCTTTTCGTCGAATATCATCAACTTCACGATTGGAGCCGGGATTTTTGCATTGCCGGCGATTGTAGGTGTTGCGTTGGGCGCATACGCCATCTTCGCTTATATTTTCTGTGGATTGATGCTGGCAAGTATTATGCTCTGTTATGCCGAAATCGGAAGTAAGGTTACCAGTTCGGGTGGTAGTTATGCATATGTAGAAGCAGCTTTTGGGAAATTTGCCGGATTTATCATTAACTGGTTATTTTTTGTGCTATGGGGAATTGTTGCTGATGCAGCTTTAATGAATGTAGTGGCAGATTCTCTGGAACCCCTGTTCCCTGCATTTTCAAATCCCTATTTACGGGCTTCCCTGTTTTTTGTTCTTATTCTTTTTATGGTATTGATAAATATCAGGGGTTCTAAATTGGGTGTTTCTTTTATAAAGTGGATTACGATCATCAAAATTTTGCCCCTGATCGGAATTATCGTTTTAGGGATACCCCAAATAAACATGGGTAACCTGCATTTACATCAGCCCCCTTCATTTTCCGGCTTTTCGAGTACGCTGTTGATTTTATTTTTTGCCTTTGCCGGGTTTGAAACGGCACTAGGGATGAGTGGTGAAATTAAAAATCCAAGCCGCACCATTCCGATAGGAATTTTTTGGGGAGCGCTGGTTATAATTATTATGTACCTGTGTTTACAAACGGTCACCCAGGGAGTATTGGGAAATCAAATGGCCTCGGTTAAGGATGCACCACTTGCTGCAGTAGCTTTTAAAGTAGTGGGATCTGCGGGCGGTATTTTATTACTGGTTACGGCTGCCTTTTCCTGTTTTGGTGCTGTTTTCGGCGATGTGCTAAATACACCGCGGGTTTTATTTGCCGGGGCTATTGATGGGGTGTTTCCAAAGTTCCTTGGCAAATTACATTCCAGGTTTGCCACTCCGTATCTGGCAATATTTACCTATGCGTTACTCATTTTTACTTTCTCTGCTTTTGGAGGCTTTAAACAATTGGCAACGCTTGCCAGTACGGCTATCTTGCTTATTTATCTTTCTGTAATTTTTGCAACCATAAAATTAAGGTGGATGAAGATGGAGTCAAGGGGAAATAACTTTAGAATGCCGGGCGGATTATTTTTCCCAACAGTGGGTATAGGTTCCATTTTATGGGTATTATCCAGTTTAAGTGGAAAGGAGATTCTGTTTACCCTTGTTTTTATTGTTATTGTATCTGTTGTGTTTTTTATTATGCAAAGAGTTGAACTTTAAGAGGCATTTCCTGGAGCGGGTCCAGGGTATTGGAATTTATTACCGACAAAATTCTACACCGGGAAATGGCCGGATGGAGTTTAGCCAATTTGGCGGGAAATCTAACAGCAAGACCCGGAATTAACAGGCAATAGGAACGAAAAGCTATTGAAATATTTTTACCGGATGTCTGTGTTTATCGTATATTGTTTTAAGGTGTGGTGGATAAGGTATTTCATGCTGAGTTTTGGGATAGGGTTAATTCCGGCATGGTTACATCTTAAAGTCGTAGCTAAGTTATTAGGAAGACCGATTTTTAATTTGCTTTATTGTACAATGGAAAATTTCCTTAAGCAGAGGTCGGTTCATGAGGAAATATGTATTCCGATCCCGGTTTCTCAAACTAAGAACTTAAGTCCCTGGGATGAGATTAAGGAATCCATTGAATACTGGGATAAGTCATTGGAAATTACAGACCCAATATTCCGCCTCTTTCGTATAGCTAAACAAAGAGTAGGAGATAGGGTTATTGTTGTTCAAATTCTTTAATCACCATGAATTGAGCCTCCATAAATTTTGCCAACAATTGAAATCATTTTTCTAATGAATTCAGTTTGTTCCCAAAAGCAAATGAAAGTCACATGAAATATGCACTAATATTGTTTGCTTTTCTCGTTGCCTACATCCCGAGTTGGACACAGGAGAAGTCCAAAGATGAGTTGCTGCATGAACTAAAGAATAATCCTAAACAGGATAGGAGCAGGGTGGACATTCTGATTGAAATGATCAATTCGCCTCAATTTCCATCCAAAGTAAAAGAACCATGGGCAGAGGAAGCATTATCCATCGCTCAAAAGAATGGATATAAACTCGGTGAAGGGAATGCCCTCCTTTTTTATTATATCCAGGCATCACCGGAAACCGGATCGCCGGAGGCAGACTCCATTCTGAAATTACTTAAAAGTATAGACCAGGTCGTAAATGATAAAAAATTTACGGGCCGCTTGCTAACGAACCTGGGGATAGTTCATACCAATCAGGGTAAAGAATCGGGAGTGGGTGAATTGTTGAAAGCGGTGAACCTATTTGGAGATGTAGGGTATAACCAGGGGATTTCGGCGGCTTATGGGGCCATTTCCGATTATTATTTGTTTGTGAGTACAAATTACCCGTTGGCAATGGATTATGCCCTTAAGAGTTTACAAATTGCCGAGAAAGAGAAGAGTCCATATTTCCAACGACGCAATTGGGCCAATATTGGATTTATTTACGCGGCTATCGGCGATTATGAAAATGCTTTAAAGGCTTATACAAAAGCAAATCATTTCGCCATAATGGAAAATAAATCTTATGCCCAGGAGCCTATACTGAATGGGATGGGGGAAATGTATCGCTTCATGGGAAATTATCCGGAGGCCATCCGGGCTTACCGGCTTGCCATTGAAAAGAGTATATCGAATGCCTCTATTTCCATGTACGAGAGCAACCTCGCGGATGTGTACACAAGAATGGATAGTTTGAAGTTGGCATTTTATTATGCATTTCGCTCGTTGGATACCGCCAGGCTTTACAAAGATACGGTTGGGATATCCTGGATTGATGGTATTCTATCCCGCGCTTATCTTAAACAGAAGATGCCCGACAGTGCCATCTACTATGCCCGGATGGGACTTTTTATTGCTCAGCAGAATAATTTGCCAGAGTACGTAAGAGATAATGCCGGGGCCTTGTCTGAGGCGTATGCCTCCATTCAAGATTATACCAATGCCTATCAATATAATCTTCTATACAATACGGTTAAAGACAGTATTCTCAACACCGAGTCCCGAAACAGGGCTGCGATGCTTAAACACAACAGTGATCTGTCAAAAAAGGAAACCGAAATAACACAACTCACCCAGCAAAAGAAAGAACAACGAATCATCTTGTTTAGTGTATCTATTGTACTTGGTCTGTTATTCATATCCGCTATCGGTTTAGTAAGGAGTATTCGTCAAAAACAAAAGGCAAAAACGGAAATTCAACAAGCCTATAAAGAATTGCAGGCTACCCAGGCGCAACTTATCCATGCAGAGAAGATGGCATCCCTTGGAGAACTTACTGCAGGAATTGCTCACGAAATTCAGAATCCATTGAATTTTGTAAATAATTTTTCGGAAGTAAGCGCAGAACTCGTTGATGAAATGAAAGAAGAATTATCGAAATCAAATTTTGAAGATGCCAATACCATTGCAGATGATTTAAAACAAAACTTAGAAAAAATTAATCATCATGGCAAAAGAGCAGGTGATATTGTAAAAGGCATGTTGCAACATTCAAGAAAAAGCGAAGGCAAAAAAGAACCTACAGATATCAATGCGTTATGTGATGAATATTTGAGATTGGCATACCATGGGTTGAGAGCAAAAGACAAAACATTCAACGCAAAATTTGAAACTGAATTTGATGAATCACTTCCAAAAATAAATGTGGTGCCGCAGGATATTGGAAGAGTGATTTTGAATTTAATAAATAATGCTTTTTATGCCGTGAATGAAAAGCAGAAAGCTGAAAGCGAAATGCAAAATGTAGGAACTAAAAAATACGAGCCAACAGTTACAATAAGTACAAAAGATTTAAATGGCAGGGTTGAAATAATAATCAGTGATAATGGTAATGGTATTCCTAAAAATATTGTTGATAAAATCTTTCAACCATTTTTCACAACAAAACCAACAGGACAGGGAACGGGGTTGGGATTGAGTTTGAGCTATGATATTGTAAAGGCGCATGGAGGGGAAATAAAGGTTGAGACGAAAGAGGGAGAGGGGACAGGGTTTATGATTCAATTGCCTGTTGTCTGAATCACGCCTGCCTGCCGGTAGGCAGGGATGAGTAGGATTAACAGATTGCACAGATGAATAACTTGAAGAAATCTGTGGAATCCAATCATCAGTGACAATCAGTGATTCAGACAATGTATGATATAGTAAAAGCACATGGTGGATTTTTGAAAGTGGAGACAAGAGATGGAGGTGGCACATATCTCATTATTCAGCTACCTATCTCCCAATAGCAGCAAATGAAATATAGAATGAAGCCATTACTTTTTCAAAAAGTACATTATGAACTATGCTTGCGATGTACTTCTTCCAATCGCTTGTGCAGGTCCTGAAGGCTGCCGGCATTATCCAATATCTCGTTTGTGAGTTTGGTTCGTTCGGCAGCATTCAAATTCGGTGTCATGTCGGCAATCATCCCGGGAACAATCAGCCGGTGCAGATCATGGATTGGTAATACCGGCGGCTTGGAACCAGCATTTGTAGTAACAGATTGCTGCGGAAAATTTTTATCGTAAGGAAGGTCAAGCACAACCTTATCTGTGCGGGGCTGCTTCTCACCAAACACTGCCTCAAAGGTTGGTGCATTAAAGGTTCGCTCTCCCAATCCCCACCTCGATTTTGGAATTCCCATCCAATTGAGTAATGTACTGAGTATTGATGTGGCATCATAGGAGATCCCTGTGCCGGAGCGGAATACCGTTTTTTGTGTGATGTACGGAGACACAAGTACAGTGGGTATCCTGACCCCCATGATATCTGATTCGAATCCATCGAATGAATCATTTGCCCACGGCTTAGCTGCGTAGGGAGGGGGCACATGATCTGCCAATCCGCCATGTTCATCGAAGGTGATCACCAACAGAGTTTTCTCCCATGCCGGACTGCTCTGAATTGCCGTGAAGATATCATTCAACTCATGTTCACCGGGAATGAGGTCATTGCCCGGATGATAGGATGTGGAACCGGTAAAGGTTACCCATTTGGGTTCTAAGAAAGAAAATTTTGGAAGCGTCCCGTACTTCAGGTCATCAAAAAATTGGTTGAGTTGTGGTACATAATTTCCTACAACAAACGGACTGTCTATACTTGGAATCTGACCTTTTAAAAAGAGGTTGTAGGTGTATTGGCATTCTATCCACTCTACAGAATTGTATATCTTAAAATCCCTGATTCCGTTTGCCCACATTACTTTCCAGATAGAAGGCCGGTGTGGATACTGCGACCATTCTAAGTATTCCTGCCCGTTTTGAAAATTATTAAGTTTACCCAGGGAAGAACCTGTAAGTGCAAAGGCCCTGTTCACGGTAGTACCACTGGGCATGGAGCTAAACCAGTCGTCGGATATGGCATAATTTTTCGCAAGGCCGTTGAGTACGGGCAACTGTTCGGGAGTATATCCCTGCATTACTTCTGCCGTTCCGTTGTTCCATGCAAATCCGCCCATGTCTGGTTTTTTCTTGCTGAAATAATCGTGGATATTTTCATAAAACATCTGTCGCAATACATCCGAATTATCATGATAAGGATCCTGCTGATCCAGGTCAAGATTAATTTTATCGCTCAGTTTACCGCCGTTATATTTTGAAATCGGATATTCTTTACCACGAAAAACATTTTTGAAGTTATCGTCCACACCGCGGAATGGGCCTTCCGGACCGATTAAATGAAAGGGTTCGTCTTTTTCATACAACCATCCGCAAATATGATCGAAAGAACGGTTTTCAATCATGTAATAAATCACATGCTCTATTTTATCCCGCATGAAATCCAGCGTGCCGGGAGTTTCAGAAAATTTAATATCTAATGAAACTAAAGTTTCTATGGAAGTAAGCGACATCCCTGTTGTAATTTCCTTTGGTAGCGTGCCCTCCTTAACGGGGCCTTGTAAAACATCTTCGGCAGTGTGATCAAATTGCCAAAGACGGTAATGATTATTTGCAGGCTCCCAATCGAGAACAAAACTGCCAGATATGCATAGACGATGATCGCTGTCAATGGAAAGTTTCTTCAAACTCCCTTTGTTAACCGGGGGATAACTTAACGAGCCCTCTGCCTGCGGGTCAAATTGCCACACCACATAATCCCCTGTTCCCGTATTCCAATCCAATACATAGCCATTCACATACATCAGTTGATGGCCAAGTTCAATGCTGGCCCATGCTCCCTGTGGAGAATAGGGTGCAGGTAACGGATCGCTGCTTCCGGGATCGAAATTGAAAAGCTGATTGGTGCCTCTCCCTTCTGTCGGAATAAAATTCAACACAAAATTGTGGGCGGAAATCAAGATAAGTTCTGAACCTGATTCAAATCCTTTCTTTGCCCCGCCCGGATTGGCAAAATCCTGGCGAGAGCTGAAAAATTTACTCTTCGTCCAGGTTCCTGCCTGTACAGCGGCTTCAGACCAAATAGTTTTTCCATGCTGAGACGGATCTGCTATATAGCTTCCCAATGGATTCGATCCCCCGGGATTAAATTGTAACAACCGGTAGGAATATTGATTGTCCTTATTTAATTCGCTCCACTGCAGGATATAATTGCCGACCTGGATTAAATGCGATCCCTTTGGAATAGAATTACCACTTGCAGTTTCTATCTTTTTAAAAAGGGAAGGACTTTCCATATCCATGGACCACAGCAGATAGTTGCCGCTCTCTTCATCACAACTTATGAAAAATTGATTGTTAGGATTGCTCATAAATATTCTTCTTTATTTTTTTAAACAGAACCGTTCAATTCATTCAATTACCATTTGGTTTGATATTTCCGAAACAGGGATTGCCCGGATTCGTGGCTGTTTTGCATCGTTGAAAAGCTTCCTCAAATGTATATTTCGGGCTTGGCGGATTGGGTACAAAAAATAGATCCATTTGTGCAAGGGCACACAGAGTGAGCTGATCATTCACGTCCGCTGGCTGAGGTGCTCCAGTTCCATCGGGATTTCCAAACCAGCGCGTGCAGGCTTGTGCTTTTGCTTCTGACGGGTTGATATCAGGATTGTTTGCATACAATTTTAAAAATGTGGCAGACACCATGTCCTGCGCTTCATATTGCCGGATGTCGGGAATTTTGGATGGATCATTTGTACACTCCCCTGTAACACCCGCAGCAATCATGTGGTTTGAAATCAGGTAAGGTGTTTCTCTTTTTGAATGAGGGTAAACTTTAAAGGTTCCTGTTTGCAGTACGTTCACCTGTGGCACACCATTTTTATCTTGTGGCAGTATATCGGTATAGGCTGTACGAAACCAACCGGGCGACTGCGGATCATAGAGCGGCGAACCACAGATGAGCAACGGCAATGTATATTTTCTATCATCCGGCCAACCGGGAGGATTCAGAAATAGTTCTAACATCGAACGGATATAATCACGATCGGGGCCTCCATCAAAAAAACCGGAAGCCATCATGATGGGGAAATAATCATTCGGATATTCACTTTCACCTGAGCCGGGGGCGGCGATAGGGCTTACTTCCATAAAGGTCTTATAAAATGAAGCCTGTTCTTTTTCAATCCCTGCACAGGTGAGCAATTGCTCCCATCTCCTGAAAGTGATGGCATTTTCAAAAGTTCCCAACTGCACCACCGCCCACGGCGGATAATGCAATAGCAGAATCCCTTTTTGATTCATTACATTCAAACCCAATGATGGAAACAAATGCCATTTGGAAGTGCCGTCGGTTGGGCTTCCGTTTACATGATAATTTTCCATGGGGTTCCACACGCCCAATTCTTTCAGCAGTTCCATTCCTCGGATGGCTTTTTGTGCGTAATCTTTACTGAATATTTTGCTGTGTCGATTACCAAATTTTTCTAAAGTTTCCTGTTCTGCCTTGCTTTCAATCATTATATGATACATTCCTTCCGAACATGTCACTTCAAGGCTGGTAACTTCAATGCCATCGGCAATCAAAGAATTCATTGTGTAATGTTTGATTACATCCCTATAATCATGAAAGCCCAGGCTTGGGTTTGCGTACTTCGGCGGAGGAAACAGTTGTTCAATTTTTTCAGCAGGACCAAAATCATAGTTGCAGGATGGCATATAGGCTTATTTATATTTAGAAAAAAAATCCGTTCATATAAAAACACAAACTCCCTGTACGAAATCCCAATAATTCAGGATGACGGAAATATTTTCGCTTCAAAATTCTTTTTATATTTTGAAGCAGCAGGTGAAATTCTCCTTAGTTAATCAGCAGGGAAGGTGTTTAAGATAAGTGTAGGTAAATAAAACAAATCTTTCCGGACCATTCTGGAATTTATCCAGGCAATCTTCCTTTATACAACAACTCCTTAAAAAGGCGTTTCAAAGTACGATTATTTATGGTAGTGGAATAAAAAATTTGCAGTTGGTAGAAACCCCATACTATTTATCTGCGAGGGTTTTTCTCTGCATCGTAAATCTTTCAGCAAACAAAACGGCCTTTTTGGGAGATTGGTTGCCTTTAAAAGCTTCCGGCAAAGAGCTGAACCCTTCGATGGAGAGAGAGATTAGTTTTTTCCCAGTCGCAAAAATTTCATCCGAATCCAGGCCCCTTGTTGCCTTTTCCATTAATGAAGGCAGTTTGGAAGAAAAGGGAAGCAGTAATTCAAGGGTCTTATCAAGATGTTTTCCTGAATACAGCAACCCGCAATAAAACAATATGGGAACCATTTGCCAGGCTGTAGGAGGGGCATCCACAGACCTTAACTCCAGGTATCCTTTGAGCCTTACTTCGGGAAAAAGAAGAGAAAGGTGATTCTTAAAATGGGCTAACGATGGTTCAATTCCCCGGATGGGGTGTGATAACCAGTATTTGAATGTGATGTCATTATCAAAAACTTCTGCTCCAAATTCTTCCAGGTAAATTATTGGTGCTTTCAACGCAAATTGAAGATAAGCATCTATGAGAGATTCCTTGCAGAGCTGTTTTGATAATTGTTCCATATTAAAAACACCTGTTCTTGTTTTATCCAGGTGTTGCCAGAGGTAACTTCTGCATGATTTATATCCACTGGCTTTACCGGCAATCATGGAGGAGTTTGCAAAAATGGCACTTGCAAAAGGGGCGATGAGATTGGCAGCAACGAATCTTTTGATTCGGGTGTCCCAATCGCCTCCAGTATCTAAATTCACCTGAAGGGAGCTGGTTTGAACCATCATTTGCCTACCATAATCATTGATCCGGTCGAAATATTTTGCCATGGCATTATACCTGCTTTTGTTCAGTTGCATACCAATGGCATCTGCACCAAACCACGGGTGAGAACCAACCTGCACAAAGCGAAAATTCGATTGACGGCTTACCTCATGCAAAATCTCCTGGAGTGCATTAATTTTTTCCGAAACCGATTCTATATTTTGACAAGGCGCTGTTGAAATTTCCACTTGTGCTCCCGGTTCAAACTGAAAACTGCTGCCATCGGGAAAATCAATAGCACAAACAACAAGGTTTTGTAATTCCCTTTCCAAATTATGATTGCTGTACCGGGCTTTACCTTCTTTCTTTTCCGAAAATTGGATCAGGATTTCTGTCAGAGAATTTTCATTGTCATAAAGTTTTGCAGGAGAAATTTTTTCTTCTGTGTGGAAGACAACTGGAAAACATTCCAGTTCTACTCCAACGCTGCCTACCTCACCACCCTGCCTGCTGCCGGACTTAACAGGTGGGCCGAACAAGCATTCTTCAATATAATTTCTGCAAGTATCTATAGAAAGAGAGGGTGTAGGCATACATTTCAATTCATTTTTTTTGCAGGCCGTTTTTGGCTTATAGATTTTTGCAGAGAATCAAAAAATATAGAGGCAATACGGGTGTGGTAAAGTTTATCAATTTCCCGGATACAGGTTGGGCTGGTTACATTTATTTCTGTGAGGTAATCTCCGATCACATCAATACCTGTAAAAATCAACCCGCGTTCTTTCAATGCCGGGCCTATCTGCCTGCATATCCACCGGTCTCTTTCCGTTAGTTCAAAACCCATTGCCTTGGCACCTACAGCCAGGTTTCCACGATGATCGTCGCCTGCGGGTATGCGTGCAATGCCATAATCTACAGGTACTCCGTCTATCAGGATGATCCGCTTATCGCCCACCGTTTCAATTTCATGGATATAAGCCTGGGCTTGAATATAGCGTGTACCCAATCCTGTTATCTCGTCTATGATGACATTGGTGTTCGGATCGCCTTGTGCAATAACAAAAACAGATTGTCCTCCCATTTTGTTAGTCGGCTTCACCACTATTTTCTTATGTACTTCTAAAAAAATTTTGATGTCTTTTTTAGAACGGGTCAATAAAGATGGAGGAGTACATTGCGGAAACCAGGATGTAAAGACTTTTTCGTTGGCATCGCGGAGAGACCTGGGATCATTCACTACCAGGGCACCTTCAATTTGTGCTTTTTCGAGAATGTAGGTGGCCATGATATACTCGATATCAAAAGGAGGATCTTTTCTCATCAGTATTACATCCAATTCGCCAAGTGCTCCATAACGTTCGCCGGTGAATTCGAACCAATGGCTTGTGTTGTCAAATAACCTTAGCCGGCGCATCCGGGCTTCCGGTCGTCCATCTCTCAAAATAAGATCAGCCATTTCCAGGTATTCTACCTGCCAGCCTCTCGACTGGGCTTCCAGCATAAATGCCAGGGAAGTATCTTTTTCAGGATGAATAGTGCTGATGGGGTCCATCACTACACCAATGCTTACTGTATTCATAATTCAGCGTATGTAACTTTTTCGATAAATCATTTTATCCTTCCTGAATAACAGGCCAATTCCGTGCTTCTCCCGGCTACTTCCTTGCAAGTTTTTCATATCCTTGCCAGTCATCAGGAATTCCCTGCTTCATATACCGCCTGCAACGAGATGCGAAAATTGAAGGCACCGGATCGTTCGCATCATTTTTTACGAGGTCATCAAAAATAGATAACGCTTCCGAAAAATCGCGGCGAAAATAAGCATCCATGGCAGTTCCAAGTTGTGCTCTGGAAGCTTCCTTTGTTTTGCGGCGGCTGTCATCTTCTGCATCCAGCACTTCATATATTCTGATAGCTTTGTCTTTTCCTTTTACGGCTACATAGTCAACCATTCTCATTGAATAGGCGCCAGGGTCTAACATCAATGAATATGTGTTTTCTCCTATCAGGAATTGGGCTTCATAAACCCTCGTGAGTTGTTCTATCCGTGAAGCAAGATTTACCGTATCTCCTAACACAGAGCACTGCATTCTTTCCCTGGCACCCATTGTCCCAAGCACCATCGGACCGGTGTTCAATCCGAGCCCCATCTTTAAAAAAGGTTTACCCTGGGCCGTTAGCCGGAGATTAAAGTCCCGCAACGCATCGCACATCTTTATGCCTGCTTCCACAGCCTTCTGGGCAGGCACAGGAAACAGTGCCATAATTTCATCACCGGCAAAGGAATCTATAAACCCGCCGAGTTTTGCAATGGGATCACTTAATGCACTGTAATAATCGTTCAGCAATTCGATCACATCATGGGGAGACAATAATTCCACCCTGGATGTAAACTCGCGGATGTCTGAAAACAATACACTCATTTCCATCATTACAGATTCGCCAAGGGCAACCTGTGCAATATCATTATGCCCAAGATTTTTTAAAAACTGACTGGGCACAAAACGTTGTTGCGCCTTCAGCAACCTTTCCTGGCCTTCATATATTCTCGCATTGGCCAGAGAAATAGCAGCCTGGCCGGAAAGCAATTTGATAACCTTGACACGTTCTTCACTAAAAGCACTATGCGTCACATTATTTTCCAAATAAACAGCCACACGCCATTGATCATGCAAAGGAAGTGGCACGCACATTACAGACAGCGGTTTACTTCTGATGATATACGGATCAGAACTGAAGTGGTTTATTTTTGAGGCATTATCAATTACAATAGCTTCATTGGTTCGCCATGCGGTGTTTACCAGAGACAATGGGAAGGCGGGATAATCAGGGCTGTTCTGTGGTACTAAATTCTCTTTTGATTCAGCGTAGCTTTCATCTTTTTGGGCAAGTATGGCAACCTGGCCTTCCTGATCTTCCAAAAGAAAGCCTCTTTGTGCGCCGGTATTTTCCATCAGTACCTGGAGAGTAGATTTAAAAAGTTTCTCCGGAACCAATTCACCCGAAATCATTTGAGAAGCTTTGAAAACAGATTGCATATCCAACAATTCCGGATTGAACGTCTCTGTCGATTCATGAACTGTGGATTGAGTTTTTCCCGAAAGGGAAGCAACGGCACTGCCTGAGGCCATTTCAGAAAGAAACGAATAGTTTTTATCCATTTCTTCTACCTTTCGCGTGGCTCCCCAGCGGTAATATAAATAGCGTGAAGCCTGTAGATATCCTTCTGCTGCCTTTGAAAGCCGGTTACGCAATAACAATCTTGCCGCCATTTCATTGGCCATTGCCTCATCACGGATAAATTTATTTTCCCTGGCATCGGAAATAGCCTGCTCAAAGAGGGTTAGTGCCTGAGCCATATTGCCCTGAGTGGATGCCTGTTCTGCCTCCATCATCAACCGGAGATGTTCAAAATTTTCGGAGCACTGCTCAGACCACTTAGTCATGGCAAGAAGATGTTCATTCATCCTGCTGATTATGAGTTGTTGCTCATCTTTTGTCGAATCATTGAGCAATGCGGCATACACCAAAAAAGAAATAAAACGAAACCGCACCAACTGGGGTAGCGACATTACCGACGATATCAATTTTTCCTGTTGCTGAATATGCGGCAAAGCGCCTGCGGCATCATTGTAGAGAAAATAAATTTCTGCCTTATATATATGATAGTTTGCAATGCCGGTCATGAAGTGACGCCGGTACATGCCTTCCACGCATGCTTCTTCATTGAAATTATCGTCTGTAAGAGAGAATTTGCTTTTGGTAAGCCCCTGGAAATTGAGTTGCATTTGCAAAAACAACGTTCCTGAATCATAGGAATCCTGGTAGTCGCATTCCTTTACAATCTTCAGCATTTTACGATGCTCATCAGAGGCGCTTTCAAGATCGAGTTGTGGATCCCAGATGATACAATCCTGAGCGCTATAGGCCAGGTACAAAAGATCACCTGACTGATACCCCGCCTCAATTCCCTTTCGAAACCATGTGGTCATGGTTGACCAATGAGTAGACCAATGGTGAACAAACATGGTGTATACGTAAATGATCCGGGACCGCAGTGCAATATCCTGGAGTTTTTCAATAAGGTTTACACCCAATTTACCAAACTCATATCCCTGGGCCGTGTCATTTAAGTACCCGCAAAGTATCATTCCGTATGCTACATAAGCGAATGCCGTTTCCGGACTATTGCCATATTGGAGGGCCAGGTTTACCGACTTCAAAACGAGGTAGGGAAACATTTCGCCGCTTGCTGATAAAAATGCCGCAGCAAAAATTTCCATCAATAACTGGCTGGCGATTTTTGCTTTCGGATCCTCAAGAGCCGGAAGATGGATGATATCAGCAATGGCTCTGCCTTTCAAATGCTGAGATACCAATTGTACTTCTTCCGTTATATTTTGTGGAGTGGGTACTGTCAGAAATTCAAACCCCAGGAAGGAAAGCCCCTCGCAGGCAGCGCTGATGGATTCCTTCATTTTTCCAATGGTGGCATATTGTCGTGTCCTGGCAGATAATACCAAAGCTTTTTCAATGGGTGTTTTTGCGAATTGCAACATGGTCTCAGTCCAGGCGTCTGCACCCTTCCAATCTCCGGTTAAATAGGAGCAGTGTTGTATTTCCTCACTCAATTTCCAGGCAAGCTGGTAATTATTATTCCAGGCATCCTGATGCAATAGTTCATACCCTATTTTCAGGTAATTCAACGCTGCTTCATAAGCCGAAGATTGTTTTGCCTTGATACCTGCTCTTACATTCAGCTCCACAAGGTTGTTTCGCTCTTTCTGACTACTTATCAAAACTCTACCTTCATTTAAATGACCTACCACTTCCAGTAGCGTATCTTCTAATTGTGGTACGCTTTTGTGGAACAGCATCAACCTGCCAATTGAGAGATGAAGCGCCTGGCGCATTTCAGGAGCTATCATGGAATAGGCTGCCTGCTGCACCCTGTCGTGTTGAAACCTGTAGGTCGGATTCAATTCTTCGAAATATACTCCTTCTTCAGGAAGAACAGGTTCACTACCCGGGGTGTTATCTAATCCAACAAACTTATAAGTATCGCTTAGTGGAAGTATTATATTAGCATGCAACGCTTCTTCCAATTCCTTTGCGGTAGCCTCCATAGTGCTTTCATGTATGATCGAAAGGGTATTGAGGTCAAAGATGGCTCCGATGCACGCAGCCAAACGAATCACCTGCTGAGTTGACTCCTTTAAGCGGGACTGACTGGTTACCAAAAATTCAATTACATTATCACTATTCTCCGACATCCTGATTTCATCCATATTCCATTTCCACTTCCCTTCCTGTTGATTGAATCTGATAATGGCTCTTTCGTAAAGATCTCTGAATAATTCAATGGTGAAAAACGGATTGCCTGCTGTCTTTTCAAAAAGCACCTTGCTCAATGGCATCGTTTCCTGTTCATCATAATGCAATGTGTCGGCAACAATTTGATTTACGGCCCCGGCGCTCAATGGTTCAAGTTGTAAATTTTCTACGAATCTTTCTTTTTGAATCTGGCTGAGTGTAAGACTCAATGGATGGGAAGCATCCACAGCATTATCGCGATATGCGCCTATAATAAAAAAATATCCTAATCCTTCAGCGCTGACGAGATGATGCATTAAATTCAGAGATGGGATATCGCTCCATTGCAGGTCATCCAAAAACAATACCAGCGGATGTTCCTTTGTAGCAAAAACAGCAATAAAATTTTGAACCAGGATAAAAAATCTCTTTTGCGATTCGGAAGGAGGGAGTTCAGGAACCGCTGCTTGCTTACCAATAATTAATTCCAGATCTGGAATTAAATCTATGAGCAATTGGGCATTATATCCTAATGCACTTTGGATATCTGTTCTCCATTTTTCAAGCCTTTCCTTGGGTTCGCCCAATAATTCATATAAGAGATTGCGAAATGCACCGGCAAAGGCTATATAGGCATTATTTTGTTTAAACTGTTCAAATTTTCCATGAATAAGATAGCCGCTTTTCCTGATGACCGTTCTGCCTAACTCATACACTAAAACAGATTTACCAACACCGGAATACCCCGACACCAGGCAAAATTGAACTGAACCTTGGGAAGCATTTTCAAATTGAGCCTTCAGGTATTCCAACTCCCTTTCGCGACCATATAGCTTTTGAGGAATCTGAAATTCGGGTGATACATCTCTTGTAGCTAATTCGAAATTAAAGTCGTGAAAACCATTAAAAATCCTTTTACTGCATTCTTCTATGTCCGTCAGAATACCATAACTACTCTGATACCTGTCTTCTGCATTTTTTGAAATGAGTTTCAAAACAAGGTCCGACAAAACATTTGGAATTGCCCGGTTCACTTTATTTACCGGGTCTGCCTGCCTGCTGATATGGCAATGAACCCATTCCAAAGCATCATTGGCAACAAAGGGAAGGTGCCCGGTGAGCATTTGGTAAAAAACAATTCCGAGTGAATAAAAATCTGCCCGGTAGTCCACATCGCGATTCATTCGGCCTGTTTGCTCGGGCGAAATGTAGGGTAGTGAACCTTCGATCTGCTTTGCAGTTGTAAATCCCTGATGCTCTCTTGATAGTTCAACCGAGGTGCTGAAATCAATCAGTCGCAATGAGTTTTCGGCCGGGTTTATCAGGATATTGGCAGGGTTAATATCCTTGTGAATTATCTTTTTTTCATGAATTTGTCCTAAAATTTTTACCAGGGGAACAGCTACCAGAAAAAAATGCTTCAACGGCATAGGATTGCTTTTGAAGCTGGCGAGATATTCTTGTAAGGTAATTCCAAATTTTTCCATAACAATGGCGCGGTTGCCATTGCCAAATGGAACAAAGGAGAGAACTTTTATGATGCCATTAAATTGGATTTTGGAAAGAATCTGGTTTTCACGGCAGATCCTTGCAATATCTTCCTTTCGGGGAAAGGGAGTATTCAAAGTTTTAATCGCTACTTCGGAATTGTCTTCCTTTCTGATTGCCTTATAAACGATATGGAGGTTGGATGCTGATATGCTTTGGAGTATCAGGTAGCCTGGAATCAATTCCAGATCAGCGATTTCACCATTTATGCTCACATATCAGATGTTGAAGTATTCTTTGAATGTGTTTAAAAATTCTTTTTGACCGTTATTGATAAACGGGTAACCATGTCCGCATAAGGCATGTTCGAAGGGTATCTCTTTTAATCTCAAAAAATCGGGAGCCGTGGGCTGGCTTTCATACATCCAGGCAGGGCCCAGATTGGCAGGTCTGAAAAATTTCATTTGTTGCATCGTGTTGATTGTGCCTTCATCAAAAAATTCATCGGGCTCTACCCAGTTTTGTAAAGAGTCGCAAGCAATCATAATTCCTCCTTCCCGGTTAAGCCTGATGATGCATTCAGGTCGTTTCACCGTCTCAAAAACAAAAAGTGTTGCATTACTGAAAGGCATTTCTCCGCCTACTGCCAATTCTTTATCTACCTTAAGGCCATCTTTAACCTTCATCCCCGGCAAGGCCCAAAAAGTTGCCTGGTACCTATCTACATAAAACGGATCGTCTATACCGTGCATATCGCCAAGCCGCACTACGTTTACTACCTTTCCCAACCTGTCCAGCGCTTCCAGGCCCTCATCATTTAAACGTACAGAATTCAGAATGGTCAGCTTACCTCCGTCTCTCACAATCGTCATATTTCTGCTAAACTGCCACATCGAACCAAAGAATTCGCCTTTCATTGTGCCAGAAACAAAAAAAACATCTTTGAATACCTCCTGAATTTTACCATGAGGCATTGCTGCAGGAAATGTTGACATATTTTTTTACCTAAATGTAGAGAAAATTTATAATATCTCTTTTTTTAAGAAAGGATATTCAGTCGCTGGCTGATAGCTCATTTAATACTCCGGCATAGTTGTATTCTTTGGCAAATTCATGCAAATAAGAATTGATATAGTTTTTTGCTTCCACAGAAATATTTCCGGTTCTGATATCCTCTTCTGTTTCATTGCCAGAGCTGGAGTCATGTCGCTTAACAAAAAAGAGGGTCATATCCTTTCCACCCAGGAGCCCGATAAGATGTTGAAGTTTTGGTCTGGCCAAATGCATTTCAAACACATGCCCGCTCAATGCCGTAAGGGTAGGATGCACGCAGAGGGTATGGCTGGTGAAGTGTGGCCAATTACCCGGGGGTGGTTTGAATTCATCCAATTTCTTTTCGGGCATTATAGTCAAATGGCTCAGCTTCTCCATGTAGGATTGACTCAGACCTGCATCTTTGGCGCCCTTAAGAAGGATATTAAGATATCGTCTTGTAGGCAGGCACTCATTGTTAATGAAATCAGCCAAGCCGATGTAGGTTTGCGCCTTTATCTTTTCTTTCCTGGTTTTTACTTCTACTTCTATCCTGCCATATCCTACGCCATAAGACTCCATGGTATCAAGCGAAGCAAGTTGTTCATCTGCACAATAATGCAGCATACCCTCTACGAGGTCGTTCGAATCCTTTGATGGCTCAATATTGGCCATCCCTCCTTCGTGTTGAAACCAATGCTGAACATTAAACTTCAACTTCCAGCCTGGAAGAACTGCAGGTTCCGATGAAAGAGGAATCACTCCCTTTGCTTTCAGAGAAACAAGGTTGATATTAGAACCATATCCAAAATAGAAAAACATAAATTATTGTTCAACTAATGTAAAGCATTTGTGCAATTACCCGCTCCGGCTGCAATCAAAGAATGGTATAAAAGTAGGATTTGTTCTCAGGCCAGGAAAGGCTGCCCAATAATGCATCCGGAAAATTCGAATCCATGCAGAGTTGGGGTTATTGGAAATCCCAATAGCATTATTGATTATTTTTTAGGCCTTTCATTACAGCCAAACCAACCGTGCCGGGGAATGGTTTGAGATAAAAATATACGGTAGGGAAGGGAGATGGGGGTGGTATGGGTGAAAAGAATGGCATTGCCTGGAGCAGGAATTGATATAGAATCTCCATTAATAATGACTGTTTGTTTTTCTTTTGTTGTATATTTTGAGTCTGAATGGTGGATGAAGTATGGCTTTCTTTATTGGGAGAGTTGGTTGTAAATTACCTGGTTTAGAGTTATAATTGAGTAAGGAGTTAAAGGTAAGTTGCTTAATGGCTATTTTAAAAGTGTGGTAGGCTTTTATGCAAGATGTTGAACGGATGTAATATTGCTGAATAAAATTTAGGTTTCATTTATGAAACTTTCTTGTCTGCTACTTTATGCTTTTCTGCTTTACGGATTTCATGCTGCTGGCCAGGATTTTGGCCAATTGAAAAATACGTTGAAGAAAACAATCAGTGATACAGGTAAGATTCGGGTGGCAAATCTATTATCCGATTCTTACCTTATTAATTATGAGTATGATTCTTGCCGGAAATATGCAGATTATGCTTTTCAACTTTCTAATCGGCTTTTACAAAGTGATGAGGTAATTAAGTCATCCACTTACCTGCTTGAAGTGAAGAAACTCAAAGCCAGGTCTTTAAATTGCCTGGCGTCTTCATTCATGTCGAGCCAGACCGAAGCAGCTATTGATTCTTTTTTAGTTGTTGAAAAATTCTTTTTGGAAATTGGGGACAGGGAAGGATTAGCCTTAACATTTCAAAGGCTTGGGGAAACCTATGCAAATCAAAATATTGCTGACAGCTCATTATATTATCTGGATAAAAGCCTTCGACTTTATCAATCATTAGGAAATAAGCCGAAAGTTGCATTTTTATATTATACTATTTCTCTAACCCAAAGATCGATGGCGATGTATGGAGATGCACTGGAAAGCAACCTTCAGGCTCTTTCTATTGCCAGAGAAACTAATGATTCCACCTTAGTGCTGGAGTGTCTTTTGGCAAATGGATTTATTTACATGTTGGCGAAAGATTATCCTTCCGCATTGAAAATTCAGTACGAAGGATTGAGCTTAGCCCGTGCCATCAAAGACTCCAGTTATATTGCTACCGTTTATAGCGATTTGGGTAATACCAATATGCGTTCAGGGAAATTGGATGCTGCATTCGAAAATTTTTCAATGGCACTCCGCATTCGGAAGCGGTTAAATTTAACTACTTACCTGAGCAGTAACCTGCTTTATCTTTCTAACATATTAGTTAAGCAGGGGAAATACGGTCGGGCAATTTCCTATTGCCTGGAGTCCCTGGAGTATGCGAAGCTGTTAAAAGATGGGAGATTTTTATTAGACTCCTATTCCGACCTGGCAAACACTTATCTGTTAAGCGGGGATGGTAAGAATGCCCTTACGTATTTTGATAGCCTTTGGATAGTTAGTACGGAGTATAAGGATCTGTTTCGCCAGTCGCTGGCTTTACAAGGTATGGCTGATGTTTATGCACATCAGGATCAGCAATTACTGGCACAGGCAACCCTGCAAAAAGCAATCCATTATACCGACAGTAGTGATTATAGGAACCTGGAAGGCATTTATGAGCGGTTAGCAAAAAGCTACTATGCAACAGGGGAATTTAAACAAGCCTACCTAAGTAGTTTACAGTATAAACGCTTTGGGGATTCCGTTTCGGTGTTAGAGAAAGCCGCCAAGATTGCCAGCCTTACCAATCAGTTGGAATTTCAGAATAAGAAAGCGCTGCTTAAGGCCCGTCAGGATAAGAAACTTTCGGAACAACAAGCCGAGATAAGAAGGCAAAAGTTAATGCGTAATATTATTATTGTTGGGTTAATCATTGCCTTTATTTGGGTGATTATATTTTTTAAGCGATTCAGAGAAAAAAGAAGATTGAGCATCAAGTTGGAGCAGACCCTGGAAGATTTAAAATCCGCACAGGTTCAACTCGTCCATTCAGAAAAGATGGCCTCACTGGGTGAGCTTACTGCCGGTATTGCCCATGAAATTCAAAACCCCCTCAATTTTGTAAATAATTTTTCCGAATTGAATAGAGAATTGATTGATGAGTTGGAATTGGAACAATCGAAACCCTTTAATGAAAAAGATTTGGAATTGGAAAAGGGATTGATCAATGATATAAAATTGAATTCAGAAAAAATTAACTACCACGGAAGCCGGGCTGATGGTATCGTAAAAGGAATGCTCCAACATTCGAGGATGAATGCGGGACAAAAGGAACCAACCGACATCAATGCGTTGGCAGATGAATACCTCAGGCTGAGTTATCATGGCCTTCGGGCGAAAGATAAATCTTTTAATGCTGATTTTAAATTGAATCCAGATGAAAGATTGGGCAACATTAATATCATGGCACAGGATATTGGCAGGGTGATATTGAATCTTGTAAACAATGCATTTTATGCCGTCAGGGAAAAACAAAAATTAGCACTCCCTTCATACCGCCCGGTAGTGAAAGTATCAACCAGGAAGGAAAATAATAAAGCGATTATCAAAATAAGTGATAATGGTTCCGGAATCCCAAAGCAGGTGATGAACAAGGTTTTTCAACCTTTTTTTACTACCAAGCCTACTGGAGAAGGGACTGGATTAGGATTGAGTTTAAGTTACGATATCATCAAAGCCCATGGGGGAAAAATATCCGTGAATAGTGAAGAAGGAGAAGGGACGGATTTTATAATCGAATTGCCCATTCAATAAGGATAGACACATTGTTTTTTTTATTAAATTTAAACCAGGTCTAATGATGAATATATTGGTAGTTGATGACGAAGTCGACGTAAAGACACTTTTTGAACAGCGATTCAGAAAGGAGATCCGGAATGAAGAAATAAAGATTGCCTTTGCTTTTTCTGGTGAAGAAGCCCTGCGTTATATGGCGGAGCATAAACAGGAAGCCGTATTGATTCTTTCTGATATTAATATGCCCGGCATGAGCGGATTTGAATTGTTGGAGCAAATAAAGAAAAAATTTGGCGCCCCACCTCCTGTGGTAATGATGATTACAGCTTATGGCGACAAAGAGAATTATGAAAAAGCAATCGAATTGGGCGCTGATGATTTCATTACTAAACCGGTCGACTTCACGGAGCTTAAAGAAAAACTTAGAAAACTCAATTTATGATTAAGATTTTGGTGGTTGATGACGAACCCGATTTACAATCGTTAATCAGACAGCGTTTCAGGCAAATGATCAGAGAACAGAAGTTTAATTTTTCATTCGCAGTAAATGGGCTGGAGGCAATTCGTTTATTGAAAGAAGAGAATGATATTGAGGTGATGCTTACAGATATCAATATGCCTGAAATGGATGGACTTACCCTCCTTTCCCGGGTAGCCGAATCTAATCCGCTGCTTAAATCGGTAGTTGTTTCCGCCTATGGCGATATGACGAATATCCGGACTGCAATGAACCGGGGTGCTTTTGATTTTGTTACGAAACCCGTAGATTTTGAAGACCTCCATATTACCATCGATAAAGCTATCCGGCAGGCAGAACTGATGAAAGATACCTTGAAAGCCATAAAGGAAAATAACATTCTGAAGATGTACGTGGATCAGAATGTTTTGAATTTTATGGATAGACCCGAGTTCGCAATCTCCCTTACTGAAAACGAAACCCTCGAAGCAAGCGTTGCCTTTATTGATATCTGCGGCTTCACTGCTGTTAGTGAAAGAGAGCCTCCGGATACTGTAGTAAAGATGCTCAATGAATTTTTTGAGGTAATGGTTAAAGAAATTATTTCTCAGGGTGGGGCCGTAGATAAGTTTATGGGCGATTGTATTATGGCAGTATTTAGGGGAGATTATCACCTGGATCGTGCCATCGATGCCAGTCTTGCCATCGTCCGCGAAATTGGTAAGCTCAAATCTGTAAAAGGGTTTAAACCCCAGGTTTCTATTGGCATTAACAGCGGAGAAATGATATCTGGAAATATCGGTTCTGTAACGCTAAAAAGGCTAGATTATACCGTTATTGGCGATACCGTGAATACAGCTCAACGGTTGCAATCTGCCTCCGGCAAAAATCAGATCCTGATTCCTGAAGCCTGTTACGAAAAAGTGAAACAATCATTCGATTGTAAGCCTTTTGGTAAAGTGGCTTTGAAAAACAAATCACAGGAAACGATGCTATATGAAGTCATCAATTAATATTATTGTTCATGCAGTTTGAAGAAATAAAAAGGGTGATTCTGCAGAAACTGGAAGATGAATCTCCTTCCTATATGACCTATCACAATGCTGCCCACACGATTGATGTGATGGAGGCTGCTACCTATATTGCTCAAAAGGAAGGAATAACCGGTGATGATTTGATTCTTTTAAAAACGGCTGCATTGTTTCATGACATAGGTTACCTGCAATCTCCCCTGAATCACGAACAGCGTTCCTGCAATAAAGCAAAAGAGATTTTACCTAAATATGGCTATTCCCATGCGCGTATCGCCGTGATTTGTGATGCCATTATGGCCACCCGTATTCCTCAGACTCCCAGAGACAAACTGGGAGAAGTCCTTTGCGATGCCGATTTATTTTACCTGGGAGGGAATGAGTATGGAAAGAGATCGGAGTTGTTATTCCAGGAATTTAAACGAGAAGGAACTATCAAAACATATGCAGAATGGGAACTGCTGCAAATTAATTTTTTATCTTCCCATTCCTTTTTTACCGAAACAGCCATTCACGAAAGGCAGAAAACGAAGCTTGAATATTTGTCGCAGTTATTGGGGAAGCGTTCTAATCTCCTTATTAAATCTAAAAGGGTAAGTGCAAAAGAAATTACGGAGGATATTTTATTTAATGTGGTGGGTGTAATCATTGCCTCCATTGCTCTGAAGTTCTTCCTGGTGCCTAATCAGTTTTTTGATGGCGGAATTACCGGACTGTCGCTCCTGGTTCATGAAATGTACCATATAAACCTTTCGTTGTTGATTATTGCTTTTAATATCCCGCTTATTATTATGGGATATTATATTTTAGGAATGCATTTTTCGTTGCGTATATTAATCAGTGTAGTCTTATTTGGTATTTGCCTTCATTTCATTCCGGTGATGGCTGTAACTCAGGACAAACTTCTAACGGCGGCTTTTGGCGGTGTTTTTCTCGGGCTGGGGGTAGGCCTCGTTATGCGTGCCGGCGCTGCCCTGGATGGGATGGAAGTAGTGGCTCTTTATACCCTGAAAAGAACGGCTTTCACCATTACTGAGATCATTTTAGGATTTAATATCCTGATTTTTAGTGTGGCTGCATTTGCCTTTGGGATAGAAACTGCCCTTTATTCGATACTCACCTACTTTGCGGCTACCCGCACTATCGATTATGTGGTGGAAGGAATTCGAGCCTATATGGGTGTAACAATTGTTTCCTCCAAAAGCGAGGCCATTAAGTATGAGATTGTAAACAACATGGGAAGGGGAATAACGGTATATCGGGGTGTAAGAGGATTTTTACCGGGTAATTTTACCGAAAGTTCGGAGGTGGATATTGTCTTTACAATTATCACCCGAATGGAAATCAGGAAACTTAAGAACCTGGTTTATGAAATAGACCCCAAAGCCTTCATTTTTGCCAGTACAATAAAAGATGCATCTGGTGGAATTCTGACACGGAGGCATGTACATTGATGCAAAATTCTTTCTCCCGTCTTTTTGAATACAATTTGTGAGGAAAAAAGTAATTCTTATTCCTGGTTGATAAACTTTTATTTTTTGTTAAACCTTATTGCTTCCCCCCCCTTTTAAGTCAGGATAAAGCGGCAGATTTTTTTGTTGCAGGTTGCCTTCTGCCCGGATAAATTTCCAACGCCTTATTAAGGCAGTCAACGGCTTTATGAATGGCTTCCACATTCAATACGTAAGCCATTCTTATTTCCTGTTTTCCTAAACCCGGTGTTGAATAAAATCCAGTAGCAGGAGCCACCATTATGGTAGACCCTTCGTAACTGAATGATTCCAATAACCATTGGGCAAATTGATCGCAATCATCTATTGGCAATTGAGCCATGGCGTAAAACGCACCTCCTGGGTTCGGACAAAACACGCCGTGGATTTCATTCAGCCTGCTTACGAGCGTATCTCTCCTCAGTTTGTATTCGGCTTTGGTGGTATCAAAATAATTGTCGGGTAAATCAACCGCCGCTTCGCCTAAGATCTGCGAAAAAGAAGGTGGACTCAGCCTGGCTTGTGCAAACTTCATGGCGGTATCCAGCACGGTTTTATTTTTAGTAACAAAAGCCCCAATCCGCCCGCCGCAGGCACTGTATCTTTTGCTGATGGTATCCATTAAAACTACGTTCTGTTCTGCACCTTTCAGGTGCATGGCGCTGGTATGGTGCCCTTCATAACAGAACTCACGGTAAGCCTCATCCGCAAATAAAAAGAGCTGGTGCTTTATCACAATCTCTTTCAGGGTATTCATTTCCTCCTTACTATATAAATAGCCAGTGGGGTTATTCGGGTTGCAAACTACAATTGCCTTAGTTTTAACCGTAATTGCTTTTTCAAAATCCGCAATGGGAGGCAATGCAAATCCGGATTCTATGCTGCTGCTAATTGGAACTACCTTTACTCCGGCTTCAATCGCAAATCCGTTATAATTTGCATAAAAAGGTTCAGGAATAATTACTTCATCTCCTGCATCGAGGCAGGCCATAAACCCGAAGAGAATCGCTTCACTTCCGCCGGTGGTAATAATAATTTCCGAAGCATTAACATGGATGTCGTTTCGTTGATAATACTCCACTAATTTTTTGCGGTAGCTCTCGTTACCGGCACTATGGCTGTATTCCAATACTTTTATATCGCAATCCCGCACCGCTTTAAGAATAGAAGGCGGTGTTTCAATATCAGGTTGTCCAATATTTAGGTGATATACATTGATTCCCCTTTTCTTTGCCGCATCGGCAAAGGGAACTAATTTCCGAATCGGAGAGGCAGGCATTTCCATGCCGCGCTTACTAATGTTTAACATGCTGTAAAGATACTCCCTTCCGGTTAACCTTTATGGTTGTGAATGGAAGCCGCACCGGTATCCAAAAACCAATAAAGATCTCCCTGATTTGGGTGGATTAGCCTGGCCGGATAAGGGGGTTCACTATGGTTCAACAACTGGTTGATAATACCTGCTTTTTCCTTTCCAATTACAAGAAAAGCCACATTTTTTGCCTGGTTAATCAACTTGCTGGTAAAACTTATCCGGAAGGATTTTTTTTGAGGGACAAAGACTTCTTTAATCATTGCCGTCTTTTCGTGGAGGATATCCGTGCCGGGAAACAGCGAGGCCGTATGACCATCTTCGCCTAATCCCAACAAAATGAGGTCGAACATAGGATCGGCCCCCAATGAATCCACCAATATTTTTTCATATTGTTTTGCAGCGAATTCGGGCTTTAGAGACGTGTCAGGCTTCAATACCTGGTTAACAGGAATGGAGATTTGGTTTATCAAAGCATCCATCGCCATGCCCACATTGCTTTCGGGGTCGGTTGGCGCCACATATCGTTCGTCGCTCCAGGTAATCCAGGACTTCTGCCAGTTTATTTTCTGTTGGTATTCTTTTCCTGCCAGCAGCCGGTATAGCTTTTTAGGAGTATTCCCTCCAGAGAGTGCGATGGTAAATTTTCCATCCTTTAGGATGGCTTGTTTGGAAATTTGGGAAATTAATCCGGCCAAACCATCTATCGTTTCCTGCGGAGACTCATATATTTTAATTTCTGTCATTTCTTTTTCTTATCAAAGGGAAGGGCAATCCAACTCTTCCCATCGCGGGCAATCAGGGCTTCTGCATCTTCAGGGCCCTGCATTCCAGCCGAATAGTTGGGGAAATTAACGGAAGGGTTACCTGCCCATGTATTAATAACGGGCATCAATATGCGCCATGCAGCTTCCACCTGATCGGCACGCATAAATAAGGTTGCATCGCCTTCCATCACATCCAGCAACAGGGTTTCGTAAGCTTCTGGAGTGCCGCCGGTATAGGTGCTGGAATAATCGAACAGCATATCTACCGGGATGAGGTGCATATCCAGTCCGGGCCTTTTTGCCTGGAACCGTATCCGGATACCCATATCCGGTTGGATGTTTAGAATGAGTTTATTGGGCTGCCAGTTTTCTGTTGACTCTTCAGGGAAAGCCATGTGTGGAACAGGCCTGAACTGGATGGTGATAACACTTATGGTTTCCTGCAACCTTTTTCCGGTACGCAGGTAGAATGGAACATTTTGCCAACGCCAGTTGTCAATAAAAAACTTAAAGGCGGCAAATGTTTCGGTATTCGAGTGGGTATCCACGTTTTTTTCATCGCGGTATGCTTTCACTTTCTTGCCTTCAATCCAACCTTCTCCATATTGCCCCCGTACCGCAAAGTTGTGCACTTCCTGAGGAGTAACAGGTCTTACTGCGTTTAATACATCTACTTTTTTATTTCGAACTTCATCTGCCGCAAAGGAAAGGGGTGGTTCCATAGCGATCAGGCAGGCCAATTGTAACAGGTGATTTTGGATCATATCCCGGAGGGCCCCTGCGGTTTCGTAATAGCCGCCCCTATCTTCCACGCCAATTTTTTCAGAAACGGTAATTTGAACATGGTCAATAAAATTCCGGTTCCACAAGGGTTCAAAAAGCGCATTGGCAAAACGGAAAGCCATAATATTTTGTACGGTTTCCTTCCCCAGGTAATGATCTATACGGTAAATCTGACATTCTTTAAAAATGCTGAGCATCTTTTTATTAAGGGTTGTAGCCGATTGCAGGTCATGGCCAAATGGTTTTTCCACCACCACCCTGTTTTTTAAAACATCCTTAGCAAGGCCGGCTTTACCGAGATTGATAGAAATCATTTCAATAATACCGGGCGGAATGGCGAAGTAGAAAATCCGGGTGATGGGTTTCTCCCATTCTTTCTCCATCGCCTCAATATCCTTTTTCAATTTTGTGTAAAAAGCAGGTTTTGAAAAATCTGCAGGGCAATAACTAATATGGCTTGAGAATTTTTCCCAGGTTTTGGGATCTGCCTTTCCCCTTCTGGAGAATTTATTTACACCTTCATGTAGCCGTTTCCGATACTCTGTATCAGAATAATTTTGCCTTCCCAGCCCGTGGATGTGAAAATGCTCGGGCAGGCGATTATCCAGATAAAGGTTGAAAAGCGCCGGCATTAGTTTGCGCCAGGTAAGATCGCCTGATCCTCCAAATATGGTGATGATAGTAGCTTCTGCGTGTTTGTTATCAGCCATTTTATTTTATTTTAAAATTCCATTCGGTGTGAAAAATTCCCGGTTTGTCGGTTCGTTCGTATGTATGCGCCCCAAAGAAATCGCGCTGTGCCTGGATGAGGTTTGCCGGAAGCCATCCGCTTCGGTAACTGTCGAAGTAAGCCAGACTGGCCATCATGGCTGGAACCGGTATCCCTGCCTGTACTGCGGTGGTTATGATAGACCGGATTTGGTGTTGTGTATCCAGCAGGGTAGGGTAGAATATTTCATCCGTCATAAGATTATTGCAGTTTTCGTTTTTCTGAAACACCTTCGTAATATCTTCCAGCATGTTGGAACGGATGATGCACCCCCCACGCCAAATGGAAGCAACTTTTCCCAGGTCTGTACCATAATTATAGGTAGCGCTGGCTTTTTTTAATAACGCCATCCCCTGAGCATAGGTGGTGATCATGCAGAAATGAAAGCTATGCTGTAAAAGTGAAATCAAACCGGGGTTTTCAACCTCAATCCGGTTTCCATTCTTTTGCAGTATGGGTTGTGCTGCTACTCTTTCTTCCTTTAGGGAGGTCATTTCTCTTTGCGCAACTGCCGCATCAATGGAAGGGATGGGTAGTTCGAGCGCCATGGCATCCTGTGAGGTCCATGCCCCGGTACCCTTTTGCCTGGCACGATCGAGGATCATATCTACCAGATCGTTGCCGGTTACATCATCTTTTTGGGTAAAAATTGCGGCAGTAATTTCGAGCAGATAACTTTGAAGCGGCGAGTTGTTGTAACTTTTGAATACTTCATGCAATTCTCCATTGCTTAATCCGCCGATATTTTTAAGCAGGTGATAGGTTTCGGAAATGAGTTGCATTAACGCATATTCTATACCGTTATGAACCATTTTTACATAATGACCGGCCGAACCTCTTCCCATATAAGCCATACAAGGGTCGCCGTTTACTTTGGCTGAAACGGCAGCCAATAATTTATCCACTCTTTTAAAAGTTATTTCATCCCCGCCTGGCATAATGCTTGCGCCTTCCCGGGCGCCTGTTTCGCCTCCTGAAATCCCCATTCCCATAAAGTGAATGCCTTCTCCATCCAATAATTCAATCCTCCGGTTCGTGTCGGTGAAATGGGAATTTCCACAATCTATTATCAGGTCGTCCTTTCCCATAAAAGGTTTGAGGGTATCAATTACTGCGTCTACAATTTTCCCTGCCGGAACCAGCAGCAGGATAGTGCGTGGTAAGGCTAGCGAGTTAATAAATTCCTGCAGGTTGGAAAATCCTTTGATGTTCTTTTTGCCTGCTTCCTCATTTAGGTGGTCTACCTGTTTTTGGTCCCTGTCGTAACCGGAAACAGAAAATCCATTATCGGCCATATTGTACACCAGGTTACGACCCATGGTTCCAAGGCCAACCATTCCGAATTGATATATTGATTCCATAAATTTTATTTGACTTATAATTCGAGCCCGAATTGGGCAATTTGTTTTTTAGCCGCCGAAAGGCCGGTAAACTGAACAGCATTCAATCCTATTGTCCGTGCAATTTGTACATGGATGAGCCTGTCGTCTATAAACAGGCAGTTTTCGGGAGGAGTATTTGAAATATCACAGCCCATCAAAAAAAACTCTTTGTCCGATTTTCGAAGGTGCACATAGCAGGATGAAAGATAGGCGTCAAAGAGTTTGTCGAGGTGAAAGGTTTTTATCCGATATTCATTTAGCTCTCTTCCTTCGTTATTAAGGGAAATTATTTTCAGATTATGCCTCTTTTTGAGCGCCATGAAATACTCCATGGAACCCCGGATGGGTTTCGATTGGGAAAGCATGAATGTGATAAATTCAGTCTCTGTAAATTCCCGCTCTACATAAAAAACTACAAATTGCAGGTACTCATGTAAGGTCATCCTCCCCGCTTCGAAGGAGTCGAAAAAGAATTTATGCCTGTCGGAAAACTCTTCTTCATTAATCCCAAATATTTGGGCTGCCCGTTTGCGGGAGTACCGATCCCAGCCATTGGTTAATATTACCATTCCAATATCGAGCAATAAGGTGCGGATAGGTGGATGGATAAGTGGAGTCTTTTTGCTGCTACCTGAAATTTTCTTCTTCAATATGTTTCATTTTATTAAACCTGCGGATATGTCTTTCTTCATTTGAAAACCGGGCTTTAAGAAATATTTCGGCAAGGTCGCACATTAAGGAAGTGCCAATAATCCTTGCACCCAGGCATAGCAGGTTCATGTTATCATGTTCCACCCCCTGGTGAGCCGAGTAGGCATCGTGGCATACAGCAGCACAAATTCCCTTATATTTATTTGCCGCCACGCTTACACCCACTCCGCTTCCACAAAGTAATATTCCGCGTTCATAGTTTCCTTGTTGAATAGCTGCCGACACCCTCGCAGCGTAATCCGGGTAATCATCTTCCGGAATCACCTTTTCGGGTCCTAAGTCATCCACAGTATACCCCTTTTGTTTCAAAAAGGTAATAAGCAGGTCTTTGTATTCAAATCCGGCATGGTCGGAGGCAACTGCAATTTTCATTTGCACATTTTTTAATAGCCAGGTATAAGCAAAGGGCCTGACATTTAATGGAACAAAATTTAATTCGGAGGAATAGCAGGAATCAATTCCGAATCCCTGACAACCTTATCCGTATCCATAACAAATAATATTTGAAAATCGTTTAATCCCGGTTTTCTTATCTTATAAATTTATCGCATTTTCAATCAAAAATAGGGCAATAAAAAACCCCGGAAAATCCGGGGCTTTATTTTGAAAAGGGTTCAATTAGCTTTTTGCTGACTTAGCCTTTGTTTTATTGCTTTTTGCATCCTTAGCCGGTGCAGCATCTTCTTTCTGAGTTTCTGCCGGTTTTAATTTTGCATAATCGTCTTTGCTTAATACGTCTCCTTTAATGGTGATGCTTCGCACATCGTCGGTTCCTGCAAATTTTACAGTAAGGTGTTTTTCGAAGTGACCGATATTAGCGGCATTATATGTAGCCTTGATAGTTCCTTGCTTACCGGCAGCAATCGGTTCTTTGGTATAATCGCTGATGGTGCATCCGCAGGTGGGGCTTGCGGTTTCAATAATCAGGGGTTCGCTTCCAATGTTGGTAACCGAAAAAACTGCAGCAGTAGGATTGCCTTGTTGGATTTTTCCCAAATCAATGGTTTCTGAAGTAAACTTTGCTACATCAGCCGATTTTTTTTGCGCAAATGCTACAACTGAAAAGGTAAGTGCTAATACGGAGAATAAGAATTGTTTCATTTTCGAATATTTAATTAAAGGTTTTGTTTAATCTTTTAAATCGTTTAAGGCCTGGTTTTCGGGGGCGCTGGAAGCAGGCGCTTTCCATACTTCACCCATAATATTAATAATCTTCGACTGGTTGTCGTTATAGGTTATTGTAATATTTTTATGAAAAGCGCCTTCGGCAGCGGCATTATAACCCACATTTATTTGGGTGCTGGCGCCCGGGGCCAGGCTGGCATCTTTTTCCCACTCGGGAGTGGTACAGCCACAACTGGCTACTACATTGCTTATTTTTAATGGGGTATTTCCTATATTTTGAACGGTAAAGCTATGATGCACCGGTTTCCCCTGGGGGATTTTTCCAAAATCATAGGTTTCCTCTTTCACCAAAAGGCCGGGTGGGGTAACAACAGCTACCTGCGCCTGGGTTGTGGCCTCCGGCGTTTTCTGTTGCTGTGCATTGCTTGCAAAAGCGATCAGGCCAAGGGCAAAAAAGAGAATTACTTTTTTCAATGACATGAAATTGAGGATTTCAAAGATACAAAAACGAGATTTACGCTTTCAAATTGTTACACGGTTAGCTAATATTTAACATAGCCCTGTTAAAATCGTAATTTTGCCCATATGGAAAATAAGGATTTGCTCCAGGAAGAAAAGCTTAGTTTCGATAATTTTCGTAACGAAATATTGAAAGATTACCGGGTTTGCGTGGAAAGCCGCGAAACCAGCCTGCTTGGGCGCAGGGAAGTACTTACCGGCAAAGCTAAATTTGGCATTTTTGGGGATGGTAAAGAGGTGGCTCAGGCTGCCATGGCGAAATTTTTTAAACCCGGCGATTTTCGATCCGGGTACTACCGCGACCAGACTTTTATGTTTGCCAGCGGGCTGGCCACTGTGGAACAGTTTTTTGCCCAGTTATATGCTGATCCTGACACCCGCCACGATCCTTTCAGTGGAGGCCGGCAGATGAATGCCCATTTTGCTACTAAATTTATCGATGAAGAGGGGAACTGGCTGGATCTGGTGAATCGTAAAAATGTATCCTCCGATATTGCCCCTACGGCAGGCCAGATGGTAAGGGCGCTGGGGCTTGCTTTTGCCTCTAAAACTTTTCGGAAGGTGGAAACCCTTCATAAATACAAAAACCTATCGCACAAAGGAGATGAAGTTTGCTTCTGCACCATTGGCGATGCCTCCACCAGCGAAGGTCAGTTTTGGGAAACGATGAACGCCGCCGGTGTATTGCAGGTGCCATTGGCTGTGTTTGTGTGGGATGATGGATATGGGATTTCCGTGCCTAAAAAATATCAAACTACCAAAGGCTCCATTTCTGAAGCCCTGGCCGGTATGCAACCCGAAAATGGCAGCAACGGCGTTGATATTTATAAACTGAAAGGTTGGGATTATGCCGGCATGTGCGAAGTATTGGAAACCGCTATCCAAAAAATTAGGGATACCCATACCCCCGCATTGTTTCATGTGGAGGAAATTACCCAACCGCAGGGTCATTCTACCTCGGGTAGCCACGAGCGTTACAAAAGTTCCGAAAGGCTGGAATGGGAAAAAGAATGGGATTGCCTCCGGCAGATGCGGGAATGGATTATTGCCAATGCCCTCGCCGAACCTTCGGAGCTGGATGCCATCGATAAACAGGCACGGGTTTTTGTAAAAGAAAGCAAGCAGTTGGCATGGGAAAGGTACCTGGCTCCCATTCAGGAAATGGTGAATGAAACTGTAAATCTGCTTTCAACATTAAACAACCCGGACATTGAAAAAATAGGTGCCGACCTGAAGGAGATTAAAGAACCCATGCGACGCGATGTGATGAAAAGCCTTTTCAATACCCTTGAATTGCTGGATTCAACTCATCCACAAAGAGAAGGCATTGTTAATTTGTACGAAGCCTATGGCCGGAAAGCAACTCAACAATATGATTCCTGTTTATACAACGAAGGAGTAAAATCGGCGTTGAAAGTGGCTCCTGTTCCTGTTTTTTACGAACCGGATGCACCCCAGGTAAACGGGTTTGAAGTATTAAATAATTATTTCGACCAACTTTTTCATTCCAATGCAAAGGTGGTGGCTTTTGGCGAAGACCTGGGGCAGATTGGCGACGTGAACCAGGGCTTTAGCGGCCTCCAGGAAAAACATGGCAAAGACCGGATTTTTGATACCGGTATCCGGGAGCTTACCATCATGGGGCAGGGTATTGGGTTGGCACTCCGTGGCCTGAGGCCCATTGCCGAGATCCAATACCTCGATTACCTGCTATACGGTTTGCAGCCCCTGAGCGATGATGTGTGTACCACCCATTACCGCACTGCCGGGCAGCAGAGTGTACCGCTGATTGTGCGTACCCGGGGCCACCGGTTGGAGGGAATCTGGCATAGCGGTTCTCCCATGGGGATGATTATTAACTCCCTTCGCGGGATGTATGTTTGTGTGCCAAGAAATATGACCCAGGCCGTGGGAATGTACAATACCCTGTTGCAAAGCAACGATCCGGGGATTGTTATTGAATGTTTAAACGGTTACCGGCTAAAAGAGAAATTACCCGGTAACCTGCTCGCCTATTCGGTGCCGTTAGGTAAGCCAGAAATAGTGAGAACAGGAGAGGATATCACGCTTGTTAGCTACGGATCTACCCTCCGGATTGTAGAAGAAGCAGCGGTAATGCTGGCGGGAATGGGTATTTCCTGTGAGGTGATGGATGTGCAAACCCTGTTGCCTTTTGATTTGGAACACGATATTTTAAAATCATTGAAAAAGACCAGCCGTATTTTGTTTGTGGATGAGGATGTACCGGGTGGTGCAACTGCCTATATGTATAACCAGGTGATGGAAACCCAGGGCGGCTACCGGTTTCTGGATGCCTCGCCCCGTACCCTTTCGGCCAAGGCGCACCGGCCGGCTTATGGCAGCGATGGCGATTACTTCAGTAAACCCAATACCGAAGATGTGGTAAGGATAGTGAAGGACATTATGCGCGAATAATTATGAATCATCACCAGTTTCTTTCCCTTATAGAAATCCTGGGAACTTTTTCCTTCGCCGTTTCCGGTGCCTTTTTTGCAATGGAGAAAAGGCTCGATCCATTTGGCGTTCTTATATTATCGTTTGTTACGGCAATAGGCGGTGGAACCATCCGCGATATGTTACTGGGGGAGTTCCCGGTTGCTTGGATGCAAAATGAAACCCTGATCCTGTTGATTTTTTTCTCGGCCGTTGGCACCATGTTCTTTGGAAGCTGGTTAAGAAAAATAAATACCACCCTGTTTTTGTTTGATGCCATGGGGCTTGGCCTTTTTACCATTATGGGTATTGAAAAGGCGCTGGTGCACGATTTGAGTATGGAAGTGTGTGTAGCCCTGGGTACGGTTACTGGTTGCTTTGGCGGAGTAATACGTGATGTATTGCTGAATAATGTACCCCTGGTATTTAGAAAGGAAATTTATGCTTTGGCCAGCATCGCCGGGGGAGTTCTTTATTTCCTATTGAGAGAATCACCCATCGATAATGATGTAGCCAAAATCATTTGTATCCTACTGATTATTTTAGTACGAATCCTGGCCGTAAGGTTTAAATGGAGCCTGCCGGCTTTTTATTTGAAAAAGGACCTGCGGGTGAAGAATTGAAAAGCTATTGCTTATATGGCAATGGTGAAATCTATCCCATTAAAAAGGGGAAATTCAAGAGGAGGAAAAGTAAATAAGGAAATAAAAATATTTATTTCAGGTTGTGATATACTTTCTGTACGTCGTCGTCCTGCTCCAGGTTATCAACCATTTTTAATACTTCGTTAGCCTGATCTTCGGGTAACTCAACGGTATTGGCAGGAATGCGGGTAAGTTCTGCACTTATTACTTCCATCTTTTTTTCTTCGAGCGCTTTGGCCATGTGGCCGAACTCGGTATAAGGAGTGCGGATGATGATATGCCCTTCGGTATCTTCCCCAATTTCTTCAAGGCCAAAATCTATAAGGTCGAGCTCCAGGTCTTCGAGGTTTTGCCCACCATTTTTAATTTTAAATTCGCCCATGCGGTTAAAACTAAATGCCACCGAACCGGAGGTACCCAGCGCCCCACCGCCTTTAGTGAAGTGCATCCGTACATTGGCTACGGTGCGGGTGGGGTTATCGGTGGCAGTCTCTACCATCAGCGCAACACCGTGTGGGGCATATCCTTCATAAACTATTTCTTCGTAATCGGTTTTATCTTTCCCTACGGCGCGTTTGATGGCAGCTTCTACGCGGTCTTTGGGCATATTCACCGCTTTGGCGTTGATGAAACAACGACGCAGGGCCGGATTGTTATCGGGATCGGGGCCCCCGGCTTTTACAGCTATGGCAATTTCTTTTCCAATGCGGGTAAAGTTTTTTGCCATTTTATCCCAACGGGCAAACATGGTACTCTTTCTAACTTCAAATATCCGTCCCATATCCTTTTATGTATTTTGGTGCTTAAGGGTGGCAAATTTACAAAAAGCTGGTTAGTTATGAAGCCCGGCTTTGCAAATAGGCTGCTGATAGCCCCGATAGAAGCGTAGCGGATAGCGGGATGCAGAAGCAGGGTATTGTACTCCGGCACATGCTTCAAAATCTTATCGGTACTATCTTCGCAGGATGGAAGATTTATTTTCATACGATCGGTTATATGATTTCTCTAAGCGGGTGTTTTTGAAAATGGGTTGCCCCGATGCGGATGCCCTCCTGGCTGCCCAAACTTTGCTGAGTGCTGATTTGCGGGGAGTTGATAGCCACGGGGTCGCCCGCCTTTCAGGTTATGTGCGGTTGTGGGAAGTGAAGCGAATTAATGCCCGCGCTCAAATTAAAGTGCTGCACGAACGCCCCGGCACGGCCGTGGTGGATGGGGATAGTGGCCTGGGGCTGGTGGTGGCCCCCAGAGCGATGGAGATTGCGATTGATAAAGGCCTGGTTACCGGTGCGGGTTTTGTGAGTGTGTGCAACAGTAACCACTTCGGGATTGCAGGAATCCATGCCATGATGGCGTTGAAGCAGGATATGATTGGTATGGCCATGACGAATGCCTCTGCGCTGGTGGCGCCCACTTTTTCGAAAGACCGGATGCTGGGCACCAACCCAATTTCGGTGGCGATACCCGCGGGGGAAGAACCCGCTTTTGTAGCAGATTTTGCCACCACGACGGCATCAAATGGCAAGCTGGAAATTTTGCAACGTAAACTGGAAGCAGCCCCTGCCGGATGGGTGCAAACAAAATCGGGTATGCCTACCCGTGAGGCAGATGCGCTGAAAAAGGGCGGATCCTTGCTTCCGTTGGGAGGCAACCGGGAGGGAGCCAGCCACAAAGGGTTTATGCTGGGTAGTATTGTGGATATTTTTTCGGGTGTGCTGAGTGGGGCCAACTATGGCCCCTGGGTGCCGCCGTTCCCGGCCTATGTGCCCATGCCTCAAAATATGCCGGGCAAAGGGATTGGTCATTTTTTTGGCGCTATGCGAATTGATGGATTCAGGGAAGCGGATGCCTTTAAGCAGGATATGGACCGTTGGATACGCGCCTTCAGAGCAGCGGCCAGTGTAGATGGACAGCCGGCTGTGGTTATTCCCGGAGACCCCGAAAGGGAATGCGAGCAACTGAGGAAGATGCAGGGTATACCGATTAACGAGAAAGTAGTAGTTGATTTAACGGCATTGGCTAAAAAATTTTCCATTGAATTTTAGCATGTATTTTTTTCGAGTATGCCTATCTGTTATCCAATTTGAAATTTGAACGGGTTCGCACTTGCTAACTTTTTAAAGGAAAAATATTTCTAAATTTCAGGTTTTGAAACCGTTGATGCAGGCGTGGAAACGATCCGGATAATATTTTTCTAAATAGCCAGGGATAGGGTTCTTTATTTATGAGGCAATTTATTGGACCTCGCAGCAAAAGCCAATTGTGATTTCTACTTACCTTCAAGGCCGGATTAAAATTTTATGAAGGATGTGCCGACTTGCAACCGGCCGATTTATTAACCACCAGTTTACCCGGTATATGTTTCAACAAATTAAAGACAAATTAAAGGGGCACTTTATTAATAATTTATCGATACCCAATTTTGATAAATCGATGAAAAGGTTGAAGGAATTTGGTTATAAACCAAAAACCATATTCGATATTGGGGCGTATAAAGGAGAATTTGCCAGGTTTTGCCTGGAGTTGTGGGGTGATGTAAATGTAGTTTGCTTTGAACCTTTAACTGAGAAGGCAGCCGATCTTCAAAAATGGGCAGAAAACGAAAAACGGGTATCCGTAATTCATGGGCTTTTGGGAGATGAGAATAGGGAGAAGGTGAAGTTCAACGAAAGTGAAACTGCCTCTTCGGTTTTAGATGAGCACCATAGCAAGGACTTTAAAACGACGTATCACAAAATGCGGACGCTTGATGCCTGCATCCGGGAATTTGGCCTGGATGCACCCAATTTGGTAAAGATCGATACGCAGGGATTTGAGTACCAGATTATCAGCGGCTTAATGGGTAATTTAGAAAAAGTGGATATTATTATTGCCGAGTTAAACCACCTCGACGTGCATAAGGAAGTGCGGTTAGCCGAAGAGGTTATTGGCTTATTATTTAAAAACGGTTTTGTAATTTATGATATTGTAGAGATACACCGCCGTCCCCTGGACCTTGTAATATGGCAGACCGATTTTATGTTTGTTCGGAAAGATTCCTTTTTACGAGCCAATAAGCAATGGAAATAGGGGGCCCCTTTTGGAAGTAGTTTAGGAGGAGAAGCGGTGGCGCCCCCCATGAATTGGCAATTTGGGAATGCCATTTGTGAGCATCGAACAGGTGCAAAATAGTTCCGGTAAAAATTATTGTAAACAGCTACAATAGGGGCTTACCCCGAATTTATAAACCAATCCCCAGCCGTTTATAAATGAAACTCATCAGCCAGGCCGGTCCAATCAGTAAAAACTGCAGGTCTTTAAGGAAGGATGGTTTTTTGCCTTCTACTTTATGGCCATAAAACTGGCCAATCCATGCCAACACAAAAATGAGTATGCAAACCTGCCAGAGCGGGAAGGGAGAAATCCGGTTTATAGCGATACAAAAGACGGTGCATATTATGCCAATAATTAGCATACCCAGGGCGATGCTTCGGGAAAGCCTGACGTAATAAAGGAGTAGCAGTGTAAACAATACAAAAATCAGGGGCAAAAGCTTGCCTGAAATGGTTATTGGGAGTTTAACGGAATATAACAAGCCAAAGATGGAAAAGAAAATGGCCGGTACACAAATCCAGTGAATGCTTTTGTTGGTATGGTTTTGATGGCTTTCACCATATTCGGAGAGCCAGGATTGGAGGGATTTCATATTTGGGGCAGTTTATGCCTAAGTTAATCATTGTGAAGCGCCGACAAACGAAAAATGAAAGGAAATATTTTGTGGCAACTTTTTTTCGGGTTGCAAAATAAGTGGAGCCAATTCCCGTTTAATATGTGGTTTTTCATAGGATATTGGATTAATACGGGCTTTGATTTCTATCATGGCCCCTTTTTTTTACAAGCCGTTGCTAACCTATTATTAATACTACGGCAGTTACAATCAATAATCCTGATAAAAAAAGCCTCCGGTAAGGAGGCTTAAAAGTTTATGAAGAAAGGAGATTAGATAATCAGCATCGAATCGCCATAACTAAAGAAACGGTATTTGTCTTTAATTGCCTTTTTGTAGGCTTCCATCATCAAATCGTATCCGGCAAAAGCGCAGGCCATAATCAGCAGGCTGGTTTTAGGAAGGTGAAAATTAGTAACCAGTGCATCGGCAATATTGAAATTGTAAGGAGGGTGTATAAAATGGTTGGTCCAGCCTTCGGAAGGTTTCAATAATTTTTGGGCGGTGTAGGATGTTTCCATGGCGCGCATGGTGGTGGTTCCGATGGAGCAGATGCGGTGGCCGCTTTCTTTGGCTTTATTTACAATAGCGCACACCTGTTCATCAATCTTATAATATTCGGCATCCATTTTATGTTTGCTGAGGTCTTCCACTTCTATAGGGCGGAAGGTTCCCAACCCGGTATGAAGGGTTACTTCCGCAAAGCGGACCCCCTGAATTTCGAGGCGTTTGATGAGTTCTTTACTGAAGTGGAGCCCTGCAGTGGGTGCGGCCACGGCGCCTTCGTGTTTGGCATAAACCGTTTGGTAGCGTTCTTTATCTTCTTCCTCGGGTTTACGTTTAATGTATTTTGGAAGTGGGGTTTCACCCATTTTTTCGAGCATGGCGCGGAACTCCTCTTCGCTGGTATCCCATAAGAAGCGGATGGTACGTCCACGGCTGGTGGTATTGTCTATCACTTCGGCAACTAATTCGTCGCTATCCCCAAAATAGAGTTTGTTTCCAACTCTAATTTTACGGGCAGGATCTACAATCACATCCCATAAACGATTTTGGCGGTTTAATTCGCGCAGAAGGAAAACTTCAATTTTGGCACCCGTTTTTTCCTTTCTACCATACATCCGCGCCGGGAATACTTTGGTGTTGTTTACCACCATCACATCCTTTTCATTGAAGTAATCCATGATGTCGCGAAACTGGCGGTTTTCCAACTCACCGGTTTTACGATGGACTACCATCATCCGGCTTTCTTCTCTTTTTTTGGTAGGGTGTTGGGCAATGAGGTTCAGGGGAAGATCGAAACGAAACTGTGATAATTTCATGTAATAGTTAAAATTTATAAATCCGTATCACATGCCATTAATGGGAATATAAGCCTGAGAACCAGGCGCATATCATGTTACGGCATGATTTTAAAACGGGCAAAGTTAAAGAATTGTATTGATATATGTGCAGATTTGGTATTTGGGTAATTTGATGCTTCCTTGGATATCCCGGATTGTAAAACGAAAAAAATCCATTTTCATTATTATATCCGGATGCCTTTTGGGGTGGGGTGAAGATCGTAGGAGTAATTCGATGTTTTCCAATTGCCACACCGTTACAATATATTTCTGTATTCTGGGGTAACCCTGCCCCAAAGGATTACTATTTTTTCAGGCTTTTCCCGGGAATTGCTGCGATTAGTTTTTGGGTGTAAGGCTTCCGGGGATGCGCAAATACCTCGCTGGCAGTTCCTGATTCCGTAACCAGGCCGTTTTGCATAACCATGATCCGGTTGCAAATATGATGAATTACTGAAAGGTCGTGTGAAATGAAAAGGGCCGAAAATCCCAACTGTCCCCGCAACTCGGCCACCAGGTTAAGGATGCTTGCCTGCACACTTACATCCAGGGCAGAAACGCTTTCATCAAACAACAGGAGCCTGGGTTGTAATACCAGGGCACGCGCAATACAAATGCGTTGCCTTTGGCCGCCGCTAAATTCGTGCGGGTATCGGTTAAAATGATCGGATGAGAGTTTTACTTTACGTAACATGTCCTGAACAATTTCTTTTCGGCGGGCCTCCGTACCGCCAATTTGGTGAACCACCAGGGGTTCCAGGATGGCATTGCCAATGGTTATTCGTGGATCAAGTGAACCAAACGGATCCTGGAAAACCATTTGAATCTTAGCCGTTAAATTTCGTTTATCAGTTGCAGTTAGTTCATCCAGATTTTGACCACTAAACAGGATGCTTCCCTCGCTTTTGGGTAATAACCCTATTATGGCTTTTCCGAGGGTGGTTTTGCCACAACCGCTCTCACCCACCAACCCGAGGGTTTCTCCCTCCTGTATTTCAAAGCTAACGGGGCCGAGTATTCGTTTTTTGAGGTGGGTATGGCTGTCCTTTACTTCCACTCCCAGGTTGTGCACCTTAAGTAATGGGGCGGAATTGGTATTGATATCCTGTTTGGCAGGCGGATAGGGAGTATGGAACACTTGATTTTTTTCAGCGCCAATTTCGGGTAACCGGGTTTGGGGCAGGTTTGCCGCAGGCCGGCAGGAAAGCAGGGCCTTAGTATAGGCTGCAGTGGGGTTTAATAAAACCCTTTGTGCAGGGCCTGTTTCCACTATTTCTCCTTTACGCATTACCATCACCTCATCGGCCATATCAGCTACCAGTCCTAAATCGTGGGTAATAAACAAGACGCTCATCCCGTGTTTTTGCTGCAATTGTTTTATTAATTCCACAATACCAGCCTGTACCCTTACATCCAGTGCGGTAGTGGGCTCATCGGCAATCAGTAATACGGGACTTGCGGCAATAGCCATTGCAATCATGACCCTTTGCCTTTGACCGCCGCTTAACTCATGCGGGTACCGGTTAAAAATTTTTTCAGGTTCGGGGAGTTCAACTTCCTTAAAAAGCTGGATGGTCTTTTCTTTTGCGGATAGAGCATCTGCCAGCTTGTGCTGAATAAAAACTTCCGAAACCTGTTTCCCGCATTTCATTATGGGGTTCAGGGAGGTCATGGGTTCCTGGAAAATCATGCTGATCCGGTTCCCCCGGATTTGTTCTAATACATGCGGAGGAGCAGTTAAGAGATCTCTCTGAATTCCTGAATGGGAGAATAAAATTTGCCCCCGCGTTTTAGCGCTTTCGGGATGCAGGGAAAGGATGGAGAGGGCCGTAAGGGATTTGCCCGATCCGCTTTCGCCAACAAGGGCCGAGAAACAGTTAGGGAGAATTGCAAAACTTAACCCGTCAACAACGCATTGTTGATTCGGCTGATTTGGAAATTGAATTACCAGGTTACGGATCTCCAGTAATGGTGGTTGATCTTCCCCGGTATTCATTTTTAAAATTTAAGATGGCGAACGGTGAGCCCGTCGTTAATGAGCTGCATGAGCGAATCTACCCCAATCCGGAGGTGTGTTTCCACAAATTGTGCCGTTACGGATTTGTCGCTGTCTTCTGTTTTTACCCCTTCGGGAACCATCGGTGAATCACTTACCAGAAGCAATGCGCCGGTGGGAATTTTATTATGGAAGCCTACGGTAAAGATGGTGGCAGTTTCCATATCAATGGCGTAGGCCCTGATGTTTTTGAGATAATCTTTAAATACCTCATCGTGTTCCCAAACCCGGCGGTTGGTAGTGTAACAAACACCGGTCCAATAGTCCACTTTAAAATCACGGATCGTGGTGGAGATGGCTTTTTGAAGTGCGAAGGCGGGTAGTGCCGGCACTTCGGCAGGCAGGTAGTCGTTGGAGGTACCTTCTCCCCGGATGGCAGCGATGGGGAGGATGAGGTCGCCAATTTTATTTCTTTTCTTTAACCCACCGCATTTCCCGAGGAATAATACCGCTTTGGGCTGGATGGCAGTAAGCAAATCCATGATGGTAGCTGCACTGGGGCTGCCCATCCCAAAGTTGATGATGGTAATATTATTGGCAGTGGCACATTGCATGGAGCGGTCTTTCCCTACCACTTCGGTTTTATAAATTTTGGCAAAAAGGTTCACATAATTTGAGAAATTCGTGAGCAAAATATACTCACCAAAATTTGATAATTTTTCTCCCGTGTATCTTGGGAGCCAGTTTTCTACTATCTCTTCTTTTGTCTTCATTTCCTGATTTTAATCTGCGAATTTACAATTTTCTGTCCTTAACCCGGTAGTCTCGCCGGGCTTGTGCTGAACTAAATATTCTTCAGTGAGGATTTTTGAAAAAATTAGGTTATTTTATTTTCTAAATCAATCAACATGAATAAAACATTTATCCTGGTCGTTGTTTCAATGATCATTCTGGCTTCCTGTAAGAAATCAGCCATTGAAAGTATAGATGCCGCAAAGCAAAAATATTCGGGTGAGGAGATAGATGCTTTCATAAAGAAGAAAATTGAAACGGAGAAAAAGTTTGAATGGAATTGGGCGAATAACGGAATGGTTTGGAGCGCCCTAAATGAGAGTGATCATATACTTTCTGTTGGGTATCAGCCGGAGGGGTTTTCGAATACAGATAACCGGCTTGCCGAAATCGATATAAATTCTTCTGAATGGAAAGCAGCCCGCCAACAGGTGATGCAGATAATTTTGGAGGAGGAAAGCAGGGGAAGAAATCCAATATCAGAAAAGGAAATTGTGCAATGGGATGAAACCGTACTTCCGGTAATTGACGTGTATGTGACCCAACTCAGTACCATTGAAAAGTTAAGGAGCAGCAAACTGGTGCGGTATGCCGAACCCATGGGGTATGAACCGAAGGAGGTGGCAGCAAAAATTACCAGCGATAGTGGTTGTGATGGAAATGGACCGGAAACAGGATTGGCGGCCGGGGTTGACTATACGGTTATTGCTCCCGGGAGCAAACAGTCCTGGAATTATGCATATCAGAATATTCCCGCTGCCTGGGGTAAATCAACCGGAGCCGGCGTAAAAGTATTTATCATTGATACGGGTGTGGAGTTTGACCAGGAAAACCTGGGTTCGGCATTTAATCAGGGTTATTCTGTTGGCCGTTCCATCGAAAGGATTGTAACCTACCCTCGCGCTACCATTTTTGGAATTCCGTATGGTTCAGTTGAAACACCGGATGATGCGTGTGGACATGGTACCTGTATGGCAGGCGTTGCCGCTGCACCAAGAGGAGTGGATGGTGCCAGTTGTGGAGTAGCCTATAATTGTAACCTCGTAACCTGCAGGGGAGCAGAAGATGTTTTTCTGGATGGTAGCCGGGAAGTGAAAGGTACTTCGGATGGGTTTACCAATGCGGGTAACCGGAGCGATGTAAAAATTATCAGTATGAGTATGGGAAGGATTACATCCAGTTCGCAATTGAGGGATGCAATCCGTTTTGCCTATGGAAAGGGAAAGCTTATTTTCTGCGCTGCAGGAACTTCCTTTAGCTGGACGGCAGGATGGTTTGGGGTGATATTCCCTGCCTCGATGACGGAAGTGAATGCCGTTACCGGGGTGCGGGATAATAGTTTCAATACGGCATGCACCACCTGCCATGAGGGTAGCCAGACCGATTTCACCGTAGTAATGGAAAGGGCTACAGACAGCAGGCACCCTATCACTCTTGCTGCTTTTGGAAATACCCCCAGTACAGTGGGAGGTTCCTCGGTAGCTACCGCCACTACGGCCGGTATTGCGGCCCTGGTGTGGAGCCGGTATCCTGCTTATAACCGGGATCAAATCCTGAATAAACTAATTGTGAATGCATCGAATTACCCTATAAAAAATTCCTTGTTTGGATGGGGTAATATTGATGCCGGGCTAGCCACCAATTAAAGCTTTCGGTTCCTGGTCATCTCTTGCGATATTTGCAGGTGATGATCCGAATTTTTTTTCCTGCAGAGAAGCCAAAACTTAAGACCGAAGGAGGAGTAGAGAAGATATTCTGCCCTATTCGGAAGAAGTGGCTGAAGGTTATCCCCGAGGAATGGGTGAGGCAGAATATTATTTTATACCTCCATCTCGTTTTAGGGTATCCCTTAGCGTTAATAGCAGTGGAAAAAGGTATCCAGGTTGGAGAGTTGAAAAAGCGGTTTGATGTAGTAGTTTATAACCGGGACCACCAGCCTTACTTATTAATTGAATGTAAAGAAATGAAAGTGCCGCTTTCTGAAGATGTGTTGGAGCAGGTACTGGCTTACAATACGGTTTTGAGAGCCGCTATCATTGTTGTAACAAATGGATTGCATTGCGCAGCGGTGAAAAGTGAAAACGGGAAGCCGGTATGGCTGAGCGAATTGCCGCTGATGACAGATGAGTAATGTAGATTTGAATCGCTTTTCTCCGGGGTTATCGAAAAGATTTTTTCCTTCATTTATTATCCTGATCTTTACTTTTTAGGGATAAATATTTCTCGGTAAATCGATTATGAAGAATTTGTATTTTTTTAGGGCAGGATCTGTAGCGATCTTTTTCCTGACGACTTTATTATTTTCAGGCTGTTCCGAAAACTATTCGAATGGCGAAAGGATTGGCCTGATTACCCAGTTTTCAAGTACGGGCCTGGTATGGAAATCCTTGGAGGGCGAACTGCACGTAACCCAAACCGGTATGAACAGTACGATGAAGGATTTTGAATTTTCAATTGATAACGACCGGGAAGATCAGGCGGTTATCAATCAAATAGACAGCGCTGCCTTTCATGGCTGGAAGGTGAAACTTACCTACCACGAAACCTTTGGTAAAAACTGGTTCAGCAACCGGGGAGAAACAAATCATTTTATTACCGGAGTACAAATCTTGGACCGCAACCCGGTAAGCAATATTTTTGGTAAAGAAGATAGTGTGCGGCAGGGTGGTAGATACCATTTATGTGATTATTGATAAGTCGAAGAATTAATTTTTTCCAGTTCTAATGTTTTCCAAATTTTTAAAGTATATTTTAGAGGTTGTATCAAAAATAATTTTGCTGGCTTCATTCGCCGTTATTAAAGGCAAATGAGGATGGCGGTTGTTTTCTTTCCACTTCTCAAAAACCTTAATATCGAAGGGAGTTATTTGATTTGAAAGGTTTTCGGTAAGGCTTGCTGATGTTATTGTATCATTATGAAGGTCAATAGATTTAGTTATGTATTCGTTCTTGCCTAATTTAATGGTTGTAAGCATATCTCCCCGGAAATAAGGAGCATAATTTTCCTTTGATACGAATACCATTCGTTTTACCACGAAACTATCGGCAAAGGTTTTTATGGTAAAATACCGTTTATATTTTTTCCCGTTTTCTATGCTGTCTGATATCCTTGTATATTTTGCCATATCCCTTTTTAAACCGGTAGAGTCACTTATTCGGGCATGGAATTTAAATGCAGAGTCGGCAGGCCCCAGTTTGTAATTGTTAACCGGCATAGCGGTATCGTTAAACTCAACATAATCCTGACAGGTATAATTTCGCAGGTTAATAAAGGTATAATTAAGGGTTTCCAATGTTGCCCTTTTCCTGCTGCTGTCTGCCTTATCTACTAACATTATTGTGTTGAACTTAAAAATCAGGCTGCTATCTCTGTACCAAAAATCGTCATAGGAATCAGTTACATCAAAAATCGGGTTTACCCAATATCGGAAAAAGTGTAATCTGGCTTTTATCATCTGCCGGGAATCTGATAAATTTGTTGTGCTGTTACAGTACGAAAAAATGAACAGGAATGATACGAGTAAGATTTTTATATTTCTCATAAGCCAAGCTCCTCCGGAGTGAATATATGAATGCCAGTATATGTTGCTTGTCTTCCGCTTTGGTTTGGATAGATACAATTATACTGTATTTTACCTGTTCCACTTGCCCCTCCTCCATATATGGTTGTAGTCACACTTTGACTCTGAATGAAGAAATAGTACAGATGAGTGGGGGTAATTACAATTTGCCCAGGTGGACGAATAACGCCACTTTTATTCAAAAAATCTATATTGGTATACCTATTTAACGATGGGTTATGTTTATTTCGCGTTCCTCTTATCCGCCAATCAGACCATATTTCCCAAACATTATATCCAGGTATTTCCACCATTGAAACCATTGTTCTTGTAACAACGGTGTCCACCTTTTCAATTTGCTCAAATACCCCACCGCCACCACCAAAGCCATCCAACTCATCGCAAAGGCTGTTGGGCGCACAGGAAAGACAGCCCAGGTCCAGAGTATAATAGTCTAAAATTTCCCCTGTAGTTAAATCATAATCTATGTGCAGCAGATACCAATGCGTACAATCATCACCTAACGCTACCCTTGTACCCCAGCTACCTTCGTAAGATTTGATATCGCCTGCAAATTGTTTTTTCGCAAATTGGTAATCATAGAAATTTACATATTGTAAGGTTCCATAAAATCCAATGTCATTATTCATGATCATGTTTGGAATGTCTTTTTGAGAAAACCCGGCCGTATCCTGTTCAGGAGTTATTATTCCTAATTCTCCCCTGTAAATAGTGCCTGACGAATCCTCATACACGACAAGGTATTTTTTAGAATTGGAAGATTCGTGAAGGGAGTGTAAATGATTCAAAGCAACGGTAATGATAAACTCTTCTTCGCCCCATTCCGAAGCCATTAACTCGCCGGTTTCTATATCTGCAATAATATTATTTATAAATTTATTTCGGCTGATGGCGCTATCTTCTGGCCCTTTCTGGCTGTTGAGCCAAATTTTTATATCGTTTTTATTTACAAGGGATTTCGTTCTCTTACGCATTAGACTTTCTGGGGAAGAGGACTGCGAAGGAAGGGTTACTTCTGAAATATTCTTATTGCACGAAAGCAGTAAAACAGCCATGCAAATAAAAATTAATTTGCGGGGGGGGGTAGCATAACAATCGGTTTAATATCTTAAAAGTAAATTTTAAATGGAGGATTTCAAATTTTAGTGCCTTTTTTATTTGAAGCTCTTATGGTAACATTTTACGTCTTGATAGCTTATTATTTATAGGAAATAGGTGGTTAGCCATTTATTATTACCCCAGGCATTTTACCATGAATTCTCTTGCTAAATTTAAATTCAATTTTGTATAAAAATATTCTCCTATGTGTAACACAGTTACATAAAAAAAGGCTGTTCCTTCGAAACAGCCTCCTAAAAAATATCTATAAACCTACTATGGGAAGATTCCTAGTTCAGCGTAACTGGTAGCAACCTTGTTTATTGCGGAAACATAAGCTGCGGTACGCATATCCGGGATTTCGGGATTGCTGTTCCATACGGCCATGATTTCACGGGTGGCGGTAATCATGCTTTCTTCCAGGCCACTTTGAACGAGGTCAATTTCATCCGGGCCCTGCAAAATAAATTTCCTTTCCTTTTCATTTACTGTTTTACCGGTCAGGGTTTCTATTTGTTGAAGGAGTTCGGTATTCTGATTTTCGGCAAAGCGTTTTTCGAGACGGCCATACCGAACGTGGCTCAGATTTTTCAACCATTCGAAATAGGACACAGTAACACCCCCTGCATTCAGGTACATATCAGGAACGCAGAGGATTCCCTTTTTAAGGAAAACTTCATCGGCTTCCGGGGTACAGGGGCCATTGGCTGCTTCTCCTACAATTTTTGCTTTCACCCGGGGTGCATTCTCTCCATTGATAACATTTTCTAAAGCTGCGGGAATAAGAATATCGCATTCCAGTTCCAGTGCGTCGGAGGAATTGGCAAGATTGGTGGCTCCCGGAAAATTTAATATAGATCCGGTTGTTTTGCGGTGCAGGAAAACCTCTTCCTCATTTAGTCCATTGGGATTCATAATCGCCCCCTCATATTCGGCTAAAGCGATAACTTTTGCGCCCCCTTCCCTGAAATATTTAGCCGAGTGATATCCCACATTTCCCAATCCCTGCACTACTACCGTTTTGTTTTTCACGCCTGTTGGTAATCCTAACTTTTTCATCACATCATCCATCATACACACTTCCCTGATCCCAAAGAATACCCCCATTCCGGTGGCTCCTTTACGGCCGCGCACACCGCCCTGCGAAACCGGTTTGCCGGTAACACATCCTGCCGCATCAATTTCTCCGGGCTTTAAAGAAGAGTAGGTATCAACAATCCACGACATTTCGCGTTCGCCGGTTCCGTAATCGGGAGCAGGTACATCAATACCGGGTCCGATAAAATTTTTCTTCACCAGTTCGCTGGTATAGCGGCGGGTAATTTTTTCGAGTTCGTAAACGCTGTAATTTTTTGGGTTGATTTTTATTCCGCCTTTACCGCCACCGAAAGGAACATTTACAATGGCGCATTTATACGTCATTAAAGAAGCCAGTGCCATCACCTCATCCTGGTTTACCTCATCACTAAACCGGATGCCTCCTTTGCAGGGTGATTTGTGCTGGCTGTGTTGTACCCGGTAGGCCTCAATCACTTCAATGGTGCCATTATCCCGCTTAACCGGGAACCGCATCTGGTAAACACTGTTACAGGCTTTGATTTGTTCCAGGATTCCCTGTTCCCATTTGGTGAATTTTGCGGCCTTGTTAAAGCTTCTTTCCACACTCTGAAAAAAGCTATACGGTTGTTGAGAGGACATAAAGTAGGTTTTTGTTTTTTATAATTCAGCAATCAGTGAAATAATATTATTTATGCTTTTCAATTTTCGAAATCTTACGGTCGATGTAAAACATATAGGCAAAAAGACCGAGAAGTATGGTGAGGCAAACCGCCACTACTACATAAATTTTCCCATTGCTTCTCATAACATCGGCCATCTCTACCTGTTCCTGGGCCATGGCAGGGAAATAGGCAAGGCAGGCAGAAAAGAGACTGAATAAAATCTTTTTAACCATGTAATACGTTTTTATCTCTGTATAATTCGAACCGGATCCGGAGGGTAGATATCCAAACACCCAAAAGAGTCCAGCCTATCACAGCAGGGTAAAATACCATCCTCAGCCTGCTGTCGATGTCATTAAAATTTAATGCCGGGTTCCCGCTGTCGCTACCCGGTGAGCCGGGGTGAAGGCTGCCAACCAGCCTGGGAATGATCCAGATGCTGGGAAATAACATGGCAAAGGCAAAGATGTTATATACTGCGCTTACCCTGGCCCTTTTATCTATATCGGTAAAGGATGCCCGAAGAACAAAATAGGCGCCATAAATGAGCAATGCAATGGCTGCCCCAATGAGTTTAGGTTCTTTTAAAATATTGGCCAGCGACTGGTGTTGGTCTGTAACCCAGGTATAATTAGCCCAAATGGTGCCGGTGAGGTAACCCAAAATACCAAAGAAGGTGCCTACGGCAGCAAAATTGCTGGCATATATATCTTCCCGGTAATTAAATTTTAGCAGGTAACGAATGCTGTAAATCACACTGGTAATGAATAACACCATCATACCCATCCACATACAAACGTGGAAATACAGGTTCCGGATTGTTTCGTTAAGAATAAACAACCGGGGTACATCCAATAAAAACCCCCCAATTATTGTGTAAATAAGCAGGAGAAGGGATAATATTTTCCACCAGTGTTTGCGCAAAGCAATGGATTTTCAAATAGTGGCGCAAAGTTATGGTAAGCAGGAAGAGTTCTCAAAATATTTATCCGTTAGTCTTTCCATAAATACGGAAAAAGAATAAATGCCAAAGCGCCAACAGCCAGGTTTAACAACATTACCAGGCCGCAAAGTTGCAAAACCGCACCCTCCCTGAATACTTCCCCAAAAGCCGCCCGGCTTAACCGCATCAGCAGCATTAATTGTGGCAGTATTACCGGGAAACCAAGTATGGCAATCAGGGCAGCATTTTGCTGGGCTTTCGCGGCAATGGCACTCATCAGGGTAAAAACCAGGCTGATACTAAGGCCTCCCAGCAGCACAATACCTGTGAATTTTAAAGAATCACTTACCGGGTTTTCCAAAAAGGTGAAAAACAATATTAAACTAATCAGGCTCATGATAACCATTAGGATAACATTGTAAATCAGTTTGGCAATAATAAAATCAACCGGCGAACTTATACTGTAGAAATACAGCATCCGGCCCCTGCTTTCCGATAAAAAACTCTTCGCAACGGTGTTAATGCATACAAATAACTGGATTACCCAAAACAGGCTGTTCCAGGTATTGGGCTCAGGGGCGGAAGGAAAAGACAGGTATAATACATATACCGTAGCGGCAATGTATAGTATTACCCCGTAAAAACTGTGTTTTTGCCGAAGTTCTAAGAGTAAATCCTTTCTAACCAGGGTAGCAATTTTGTGCATAAGCCAAAATTACTCATTTTCATAAGTTCCCCTTTTGAACGACTCAATTTTAAGGAGTAGAAGGAAGGGATTTTGAAAAAAATTTGTTTTGGTTCCTTTGATTTTTTTGAGGGCGAAGGAAATGTTGGCTGTCGGCCCTTTTAATCCTTTTCCTGGGCGCAGGTTCGGCAGCGTGGTTCGTAAATGTCTTTCTCTCCCAATAATACCTGGCCGGTGGCCGGCACTTTCCGGTAACTGATGTTGGCAATATTGCCACAACGAACACAAATAGCATGCAGTTTGGAAATATAATCGGCTTTAGCAAGCAGATTGGGCATTTGTCCGAAAGGATTTCCCTGGTAATCCATATCCAATCCTGCAACGATCACCCGAACTCCCCGCAGGGCAAGGGTTTCGCACACATTGGCAATTTCCGGGTCAAAAAACTGGGCTTCGTCTATCCCTACCACATCTACATCCTGAGCCAGCAGCAGGATCCGTTGGGAACTATCTACCGGAGTGGATAAAATGGCATTGGTATCGTGACTCACAATATTTATTTCATCGTACCGAACATCGATGGCGGGTTTAAAGATTTCCACTTTCAGGTTGGCAATTTTTACCCGCTTCAACCGGCGGATAAGTTCTTCTGTTTTGCCACTAAACATGCTTCCGCAAATAACCTCAATCCATCCCTTCTTTTCTCCATGAAGGTGCGGTTCAATAAACATTAGATAAAAATTTAAAATTGTGTTTGTAACTTTAGCCGGTCGGCGCAAAGATTATCGTTTCTGCGCAGAAAGCAAAACATATTTAATAAGCAACATACCTAAACCGGGATTATGGAAAGAGTGGAAACACTCGCAAAAAAGTTATTGGAACAGGTAGGAAGAAAGGAACCCGCCAGCCAGATCATGCTCACGGTTCAAATGCTTCAGTTGGAATTGCAGCATTTGGCTGGTAATTCGCCGGTGGCAGAAGATGCAATTTTTGCAGCCAGCATTCAAATTCCAACCGTGCCGCCGGTAGTATTGCCTTCGGGCAGTGGCGTTGCTGCTACTGTTGCTTCCCCGGTGGATGAACCGCAACCCGCAGTTGAAGAAAAGACCATGCTGGTTTTGCAGGTTGATGAAGAGGAAATTGAAGCCGAGCTGGAAGAAATCCGCCGGAAAGCCAAGGCAAACGAACAAATTAGTTTGCATAACAAGCCTCAACTCCTTTTCGATCCTATTGAAGACATTCCAACGCTTACTCATCAGGCTCCAAAACAAGCAGCCGATTCGGCAAAGGAAATTAATGAAGCCATTGGCGATGCAGGCTCTTCCCTAAATGAAAAACTCAGGCAGGCAAAACTGGAATTGAGTGAAACCCTTCAGGATATACCCGTTAAAGACCTCAAAAAAGCAATTGGCCTTAATGACCGATTCCTGTTTATTAAAGAATTGTTTCGCAACGATGAAACCATGTATGAACGAAGCATAAAAACGATCAATGCATTTGGGATTTATGCAGAAGCCGAGTTTTGGATAAAACGCGAGTTGAAATTGAAATTGGGATGGGATGACAAATCGCCCTGTGTGAAGCAATTCGATCAGTTAGTTAAGAGGCGGTTCCTTTGAATATAGTCCAGGATTTTTCTGGTTGCCCCCTGCTTTTCCCTCACATATTTCCCAGCCGCCAAACCTGCGGCATCAAGGGCAGATTTATTGGAGAATAGGTTGCTTAGTTCTTTCTCAAGGTCCAATGGATTTTCGGGTGAGAATGCCCCGCCACAGGCTAGCAGATCGATGGTTTCCTGGAATTTCTCATGTTCGGGTCCGAAAAAAACAGGCCTTCCATATACTGCGGCTTCAAGCACGTTGTGAACCCCATTGGCAGAATATCCACCTCCTACAAAACACACTTCAGCATAGCGGTAAAGGACAGATAACATGCCAATATTATCAATGATTAAAACATAGGCATCCCCATCTCCGGGATTTGATTGAGACAGGCGCGAGTACAATACCGACTGAGGAAATACACGGGTTATTTTTTTAATGTTTTCTTCCAGGATTTCATGCGGGGCAATGATAAAGGCAAGGTCTTTTCTTTTTTTTACAAAATGGGAAAGTTCAATGATGTCTTCCTCCCAGGTACTGCCAGCCACCAGGGCCCTCCTGCCCTTTAGCCAATTTTCTATGGCAGGAATTCCGGGAGAGGAGGCGGCAACGCTTACCACCCTGTCGAAACGGGTATCTCCGGTAAGTTCATATTTCTTTACATCGATGCTTTCCAGTAAATCGACCGATGTCTGGTTTTGCACAAATAGCCGGGTAAAACGGGAAAGCATTTCAAGCCATAAACCACCATACCATCTGAAAAACGGTTGTGATCTTCTAAAAATCCCCGAAATAAGAAAAAGGGGGATGTTTCGTTTATTTATTTCCGTAAGGAAGTAGAACCAGTATTCATATTTTACCCACAATACCAACTGTGGGTTAAGCATTTCGAGCAATCTTTTTGCATTTTTGGGACTGTCGACGGGGAGGTAAAACACAAAATCGGCTTGCGGGTAATTTTTCCGGATTTCATACCCACTAGGCGAAAAAAAGCTGAGTGCAACCTGGTACTGGGGATATTGGGCCTTCAGGGCTTCCAGTACCGGCCGCCCCTGTTCAAATTCTCCCAGGCTGGCACAGTGCATCCAAATTAGAGGAGCCGAGGGCTGCCACCAAGGAAATTGTTCCCTGCCTCTGAACCATTTTCTGGCTTTTGGGCTCCAAAGCCCGGCAATCCGGATTCCTAAACGGAAAAGAAGTAAGAAAATATGGTAAATTATCCGGTTCAGCAGTTCAATTTCATTCAAAAATAGTGCATAAACCCCAAGCCCCGGAATAGCTATTTTCCCTTGCTATGCGTATATTTGCGCCCGTTTAAATTATGGATATGAGGCCTTTACAAATGGTAGATACCCTTACGCAGTACCATCGGATTAAAGCCGAAGTGGATGCTGCAGTAATTGGAGTGATGGAAAGTTCCCAGTTTATTGGAGGTAAAGAAGTTAATTCCTTTGCAGAGGAACTGGCTGCCTATCACCATTGCAAACACGTAATCCCCTGCGCCAACGGAACTGATGCCCTGCAGATTGCATTGATGGCATTGGGCCTTAAAGCCGGGGATGAGGTAATTACACCCTCCTTTACTTATATTGCCACCGTGGAAGTGGCCGCCCTCCTGGGCATTAAACCCGTTTTTGTTGAGGTAGACAGGCAAACATTTTGCATTGATCCGGATGCCATTGAAAAGGCTATCACGCCCAAAACCAAAGCCATTGTTCCGGTACACCTTTACGGGCATGCCGCAAACATGGAAAAGATTATGGACATAGCCCGCCGCCACCGGCTATTTGTAGTGGAAGATAATGCCCAGGCTATCGGTAACGATTATACGTTTAGTGATGGATCGGTTAAAAAAACCGGAACTATTGGCGACATTGGCTGCACTTCTTTTTACCCCTCTAAAAACCTGGGTGCATTTGGCGATGGCGGCGCTATCAGCACCAATAATGATGCGCTGGCAGGCCTTATTCGCATGATCGCTTCTCACGGACAAAGCAAAAGGTATTACCACGATGTGGTGGGTTGCAACTCCCGGCTGGATGCCATGCAGGCAGCCATCCTCCGCATCAAACTGAAACACCTGAATGAATATATTGACGCCCGTATCCAGGCAGCAGATTATTATGATAAAGGATTCTCAGGGCAAAAGGGGATTACAGTTCCTTTTCGTGCCTCCAATAACCGGCACGTATTCCACCAATATACGCTTATCCTGGATGGGATCAACCGCAACGGTTTGCACGAATATCTGTCTGCAGAGAATATCCCTTCCATGATCTATTATCCAGTACCCGCACACCGGCAGAAAATGTTTGAAAGTTTTGGTGGCGCCAATTTTTCATTGCCCGATACCGACTGGCTTACCGAAAGGGTAATTTCATTGCCCATTCATACTGAACTCGATAAGGAACAACAGGATTTTATCATCTCAAAATTGTTGGCTTTTACCAATAAGTAGGCTAACCGGCTAAAATTTATTATGAAAATTGCAGTAGTAGGAACAGGATATGTTGGATTGGTTACAGGAACCTGTTTTTCAGAAACCGGAAACAATGTGGTTTGTGTTGACATTGATATTTCGAAAGTGGAAAGATTGTCGAGAGGGGAGATTACAATTTATGAACCCGGGTTAGAAAAGATTTTCCTGCGTAATCAGAAAGAAGGAAGGTTGAAATTTACTACCAACCTGGCCGAAGGGATTAAAGATGCCCAGGTAGTATTTCTTGCGCTTCCCACTCCGCCCGGCGAAGATGGGAGTGCCGATCTAAAATATGTTTTGGGTGTAGCCTCACAACTGGGAAAAATTCTACAGCCCGGCGATTATAAAGTTATTGTTGATAAGAGTACCGTACCGGTGGGTACTGCCGATAAAGTGAGGGGCGCTATCCTCCATGCTGCAAATGAAGCTGGTAACGCCATTGCTTCCTCTTTTGATGTAGTATCGAACCCCGAATTTTTAAGAGAAGGGGTTGCAGTAGATGATTTCATGAAGCCCGACCGGGTAGTGATAGGTACAGAATCGGAACAAGCCATGCGGGTGATGAATGAATTGTACACACCCTTTGTCCGCCAGGGCAACCCGATCATTTTTATGGATGAGAAATCGGCCGAGTTGACTAAATATGCCGCCAATTCATTCCTGGCTGTGAAAATCAGCTTCATGAATGAAATTGCCCAGTTGTGTGAAAAATTGGGAGCAGATGTTGATATGGTAAGGCGCGGAATTGGTAGCGATGACCGCATTGGCAAGCGCTTCCTGTTTCCGGGGATCGGTTATGGCGGAAGTTGCTTCCCCAAAGATGTACAGGCGTTGGTAAAATCTTCTTCGGAAATTAATTACAATTTCCAGATTTTAAATGCGGTAATGGATGTAAATGCCAAGCAAAAGTTGCATTTGTTGCCAAAAATAAAAGCGTACTTTAAGGGTAACCTGAAAGGGAAACATTTTGCGTTATGGGGGCTGGCTTTTAAACCCAATACCGACGACATTCGCGAAGCGCCCGCCCTGTATATGATTGAAGCCCTGTTGAGTGAGGGAGCCACTGTTTCTGCATTTGATCCGGAAGCCATGAATAATGTTAAGGCCCTGCTGGGCGACAGAATAAACTTTGCCGAAACCCAATATGGAGCGTTGAAGAATGCCGATGCCCTGCTAATTGCAACTGAATGGAACGAATTCCGCACACCGGATTTTGATATGATTGCTGCCGGGCTGAAAGATAAAATAATTTTCGACGGTAGGAATCTCTTCGATCTGTCCCGGATGGAAAACCTGGGATTTCATTACGAAAGCGTGGGAAGGAAAATAATTACTCAACAAAAATAATTGCTGTGGCTAATAAGCGAATATTAATTACCGGCGCTGCAGGATTTTTAGGATCGCATCTTTGCGACCGGTTCATTAAAGAAGGGTTTGATGTAGTTGGTATGGATAATCTCATTACCGGCGACCTGAAGAATATAGAACATCTGTTTAAACGCAAGGAGTTTGAATTTTACCATCATGATGTTTCTAAGTTCATTCATGTTTCGGGGCCTCTTCATTATATCCTGCACTTCGCTTCTCCTGCCAGCCCTATCGATTACCTGAAGATTCCGATTCAGACCTTAAAAGTGGGTTCTTTAGGAACCCACAATTGCCTTGGACTGGCGCTTTCCAAGAAGGCCAGGATCCTGGTAGCCAGCACCAGCGAAGTTTATGGCGATCCCCTGGTTCACCCACAAACTGAAAATTATTGGGGTAATGTTAACCCGGTTGGCCCCCGGGGCGTTTATGATGAGGCAAAGCGCTTCCAGGAAGCTATCACCATGGCTTATCATACTTTCCACAAGGTAGAAACAAGAATTGTGCGCATCTTCAACACCTTTGGCCCGCGAATGCGGTTGAACGATGGCCGGGCCCTCCCTGCCTTTATTGGACAGGCTTTAAGAGGGGAAGACCTCACTGTTTTTGGAGATGGCAGCCAGACCCGGAGCTTCTGTTATGTAGACGATCTGGTAGAGGGAATCTACCGGTTATTAATGAGCGATTATGCCCAACCGGTAAACATTGGAAACCCCGATGAAATTTCGCTTAAAGATTTTGCAGAAGAAATTATTAAACTCACCGGAACCAATCAGAAAATTGTGTACAAACCGCTACCCATAGATGATCCGAAACAACGCCAGCCGGATATAACCAAAGCAAAAGAAATTTTGGGATGGGCACCCAAAGTGAGCAGGGGGGAGGGGCTAAAGGTTACCTACGAATATTTCAAAAGCCTCCCGCAGGAAGAATTGAACAAACAACCCAAAGAATTTCAAAGTAATAAATAAAAAACTCCCGCAATCGAATAATGTATCAGGACCTTCTAGAAAAAAAGAAATCACTTGCTGTAATTGGACTGGGCTATGTTGGACTTCCCATTGCACTCGAATTTGCCAAGAAGATAAAAGTAATTGGATTTGATATTAATGCATCAAGAGTTGAAATGATGCGAAATGGAATAGACCCCAGCAACGAATTGGATTCCTCCCACTTCAAAAATTGTGATATCGAGTTTACCAACGATCTGGATGTTTTGCGAAAGGCCAGTTTTTATATAGTAGCCGTGCCTACTCCCGTGGACGACTCGAATGTTCCGGACCTGGTACCGGTTCAGCGCGCCAGCGAAACTATTGGTAAAGTGCTGCAAAAGGGCGATTACGTGGTTTTTGAAAGCACTGTTTACCCGGGTTGTACCGAAGAGGATTGTGCCCCCATCATAGAAAAGTTTTCCGGGTTAAAAATGGTGCAGGATTACAAGCTGGGATATTCACCGGAAAGAATTAACCCCGGGGATAAAGAACATACCATCACCAGCATTACCAAGGTGGTGAGCGGTTGTTGCGATGAAAGCCTCGATACCATTGCTAAGGTTTACGAACTGGTAGTGAAAGCCGGAGTACATCGGGCATCTTCCATTAAAGTGGCAGAGGCTGCCAAGATTATTGAAAATACCCAACGCGATTTAAATATCGCCCTCATGAATGAATTGTCGATTATTTTCGACAAGATGGATATTAATACGTTCGAAGTGCTGGAAGCCGCCGGTACAAAATGGAACTTTTTGAAATTCCAACCCGGGCTGGTAGGAGGTCATTGCATTGGCGTGGATCCCTATTATCTTACTTACAAATCGCAAAAGCTGGGATACGACAGCCAGGTGATTCTTGCGGGCCGCACCATCAACGATGGGATGGCAGGATATGTAGCAAAAAAGATCCTTCAGCACATCATCAAAAACAGCAGTAACGTGAAAGATGCCAAAGTGCTGGTGATGGGCGCCACCTTTAAGGAAAACGTAAGCGATATCCGGAACAGTAAAGTGGCGGATGTAGTTAAGGAATTGAAATCTTTCTCTTTAAATGTGGATGTAACCGACCCACACGCCAGCAGCGAGGAATTGCAGCATGAATATGGATTTTCCCTCACCGGAGTATTGAGTAATGATTATGATGCCGTGATTGTAACGGTACCGCATAACGAATATAGAAAATTGGATGATGCCTATTTTGCATCTATCACCCGGCCCGGAGCAATAGTTGCAGATCTAAAAGGAAGCTATCGTGGAACAATAAAAAGCAGAAAATACTGGAGCCTGTAACCTTTTAATGCAATGGTAAATCTATTTCATCAAAAAGACATCTCTTCTTACCGGTTCCTGGTTACCGGTGGTGCCGGCTTTATTGGGAGCCATATTGCCGAGTACCTGTTGAAAAACGGAGCAGGGATGGTAAGGGTATTGGATAATATGGCCAATGGTTTTGACCGGAACCTGGATGCGCTGAAGCAATATGCTGCTTTCGAGTTTATGAAGGGAGATATACGAAACCTGGATACCTGTTTGAAAGCCTGTGAGGGGATTGATTTTGTAAGCCACCAGGCAGCATTGGGTTCTGTTCCCCGCTCCATAAAAGAACCGGTTTATTTTACAGAAGTAAATATCCTCGGTTTTGCCAATATGCTGGAAGCCGTGAAACTACATAAAGTGAAAAGGATGCTGTATGCCTCCTCCTCTTCTGTTTATGGAGATGAACTTTCCCTTCCTAAGAAGGAAGAGCTGGTGGGGAATTGTCTCTCACCTTATGCTGCAACTAAAAAAACCAACGAATTATACGCCGGGATCTTTTCCGATGTATATGGGATAGAACTGATGGGATTCCGCTACTTTAATATTTTTGGCCCCAGGCAGGATCCGGATGGTGCTTATGCCGCCGTAATTCCTTTGTTTGTGAAATCCATTATAAAGCAACTCCCTGTTTATATTAATGGAGATGGCGAGCAAACCCGTGATTTTACCTATGTGGAAAATGCCGTTCAGGTTAATATAAAAGGAATGCTTACGGATAATATAGAAGCGCTAAACAAAGTTTATAATGTGGCCGTAGGGGAAAACTTTAGTGTAAATTATTTGTATAATGCCTGCCGGGAACAATTGAACAGTCAGTGGCTGCCGGTACATCGGGAACCCCGCCAGGGCGATATCCGGGATTCATTAGCTGACATCTCTCTTGCGAAGAATCTTTTGGGCTATGTTCCGGCAAAAAAATTTGAAGCCGGGCTTGCCGAAACCATCGAATATTTCCGGAAAATTTATTCCCAATCCTAATCTTTGCAGTATGCCGTTAATTAAAACCGAATTTGAAGGGTTGTATATATTTGAACCTGTTGTACACAACGACAGCCGGGGTTACTTTTTTGAGAGTTATAACCAGGAAACCTGGAAAAAGCAGGGAATTAATATTCATTTTGTACAGGATAACCAGGCAAAATCTTCCTATGGAGTAGTAAGGGGGTTACATTATCAACTTAACCCTAACGCACAAACGAAACTGGTGCGTGCGCTTTCCGGTTCAATTCTGGATGTGGTAGTTGATATCCGGCAGGGATCACCCACTTTTGGCAGGCATTTTGCCATTGAATTGAGCGCTGAAAATTGTAAACAACTCCTGGTTCCACAGGGTTTCGCCCACGGGTATGCAGTGCTTTCTGATACGGCAGAGGTAATGTATAAATGCGACGCCTTTTATAATAAGGAATCGGAAGCCGGGATTTCTTATAACGATCCGCAACTGGCAATCGATTGGAAAATCCCTGCCGATAAGCAGATTATTTCAGAAAAGGATATGAAACAGCCCTTATTTGGCGAAGCTAAAAACAATTTCATTTTTTAATCATGAATACCAGGCCCGTAATACTGGTTACCGGCGCCAATGGCCAACTGGGAATGGAGTTTCGTGACCTGGAATCTTCCTTTTTTAATTTTCATTTCATTTTTGTTTCTCGTAACGAATTATCAATTGAAGACCCGGAACAGGTTGATCGCTTTTTTAATTCCCATGTGGTAGATTATTGCATCAACTGTGCCGCTTATACGGCAGTAGATAAGGCAGAATCCGACATCGAGGCGGCCTTTTCCGGTAATTCCACCGCTCCCGGATATTTGGCAAAAGTTGCGGCAAAACATGGGGCTGCTTTTTTTCATTTCTCTACTGATTATGTATTTAATGGGAATGGGACGCAACCCTATACGGAAACTCTTCCCACCGACCCGGTAAACGTTTATGGGGAATCAAAAAGAGAAGGCGAGGAACGGGTCCGCAATAACCATCCAAAAGCCGTTATCATCCGTACTTCCTGGGTGTACAGCAGGTTCGGAAAGAATTTTGTAAAAACTATGTTGCGGCTGATGCATGAGAAACCGGAAATTTCTGTGGTGAACGATCAATTGGGCAGCCCAACCTATGCCCGCGACCTGGCAGCGGCTGTAATGCACATAGTACAAACGCATACCCCAACACAAATAATTCCGGGAACTTATCATTTTGCGAACCAGGGGATTATTAGCTGGTTCGATTTTGCATTGGCAATTAAAGAAATAGCCGGCCTGGGTTGCGGGGTGAATCCCGTTCCATCATCCAGTTATCCCACGCCGGCAAAGAGGCCTGCTTATTCAGGTTTGAATACGAATAAAATCAGAGATATATATCAGGTGGAAATTCCTCATTGGAAAGACAGCCTTTATTCCTGCCTGCAATTGCTGCTGAAATAAAGAGGGTTAATGGAGGAAAGAATTCTTAACCCCATGCATAAACGCACTTTCCTTGAAACTTTTATAATACTTTGAAATCCTCTTTTCTCTAAAACCGGGAATTATTTTTCTTTATTCCGGATGTACACCAGCTTGATTCCCGCCTTATCCGTATCCCGCTTATCAATTTCGATGCTGGGTATTGATCTTATGAGATGAGTAAGTTTAAGGAAGCCATAGTTTCTGGAATCAAAATCCGGTTGTTTTTTAAGCAGCAGGTTGCCAAGGTCGCCAAGAAACGTCCAGCCATTTTCATCGGCCAGGTCATCAATACTGCTGCGGATTAGGTTTAAGGTTGCTCTTCCGGGCTTTTCCACTCCGGATTTTGTTTTTTTCTTTGTTTCTTTTGGATTGGATATAGATATGCCTTCTTTTTCATCTTCCTCCACCTGACCAATGATTTCCATATAGATAAACTTATCACAGGCGGCTATAAAGGGGTTGGGGGTTTTCTTCTGGCCAATGCCATATACTTTCATTCCCGCTTCCCTTAACCGGGTCACCAATCGGGTAAAATCGCTATCGCTTGATATAATACAAAACCCATCTACCTTACCGGAATACAAAATATCCATGGCATCGATGATCAGGGCAGAGTCGGTTGAATTTTTTCCCTGGGTATAACTATATTGTTGAATGGGAGTGATAGCATTTTCGAGTAAAACGCCCTTCCATCCCGAAACGGTAGGCTTTGTCCAGTCCCCATAAATCCGTTTAAAGGTAGGCGTGCCATATTTGGCTATTTCCTCCATCACTGCCTTTATATTTCGATAAGGCACATTGTCGGCATCAATTAATACCGCCAGCCTGATTTCTTTTTGTGTGTCCATATTACAAGGTAATCTATTTATTTCCCCAGGTGGAGTTGCAACAATAATTTTCCCAAATAAGAATGGGAAGCCTTCGCCTCCCTTTACTAAATTCAATTTAATCCATTATTCTTTTACCCGTTCAATATAATCGCCGGTTTTGGAGTTGATCCGGATTACATCACCCTCATTCACAAAGAGGGGTACATTAACGGTAGCTCCTGTTTCTACGGTTGCCGGTTTAAGCGTGCGGGTAGCGGTATCGCCTTTCATACCCGGTTCGCTGTAGGTTACTTTCAATACAATTTTATCTGGCAATTCCACACTCATGGGTTGTTCTGTTTCTCCGTTGATAAGCACAAAAACATCCTGGCCATCCTTTAAGAATTTGGGCGCATCTACCATTTCTTCCCCTACGGAAATCTGTTCAAAAGTTTCAGTATCCATAAAATTGTAGCCGGTATCGTCTTTATATAAAAATTGAAATGGCTTTTTCTCTACCCGAACTGGAAAAATGGTTTCCCCGCTATTCCAGGTCATTTCCATAGTACGGCCATTATCCACTCCTTTTAATTTTGCCCAAACTTTAGCTGCTGCCCGGGCGGTTTTATTTTGGCCAAATTCAATAACGGAATATAAGCCTCCGTCGAGCTTAAGAATAAGTCCGGTACGTATATCTGCGGTAGTAGCCATATTGTTTAATTTTTATAGGCTGCAAAAGTAGGGAACTGAGGGTAAATGAGAAAATCGGATGGTAATTGGTTTAATTTTCCAAATCAATTTGCATTAATTTTAGGGGATGAAAAATCTACCTTTCCTCGCAGTATTCCTGTTTGTTGCTCTTTCTGCCTCTGCCCAACCCTTATCAGACACCATACCGGTGTATAAGAGATTCCCGGAATTGCCCAAGTTTACCATCATGCGGCTGCCCGACAGTACCAGTTTTACGCGGGAAGACCTCCCACGTAAAAAGCCCTCCATCATCATGCTTTTCAGCCCCGATTGTGAACATTGTAAGCATGCCATGCACGACTTGTTGGCAAAGTACGATGAATGGAAAAATGCAGAACTGGTATTGGTTTCTTCCCTGGATTTTGAGCATATAAGAAAATTTTACGACGATTATCAGCTAAGTAAGTACCCCAACATTGTAATCGGAAGAGACGGTTCGTTTTACCTGGGTTCTTTTTATAAAATCCGGTCGTACCCATCTTTATATGTATATGATAAAAAGCAAAAACTGGTTACCGAGTTCCTGGGGAAGATTAACCCCGATGACCTGCTGAAGGTGCTCAACTGAGTATCCTTCAATTGCTTCTTTTAATTGGTTACAAATTCAGTTTATTGATTGAATTCCTTATTTCATCCTATGGGTGGGATAAAAAAAATCTGCATAGCCCGTGGCAGCTATTGGTCTATCTTTGCGGAAATTTTTGAACATCTAAATATTTTTCTCATGAAAGTAACGGTTGTAGGCGCTGGGGCAGTAGGTGCTACCTGTGCCGATAATATTGCACGCAAGCAATTATGCGATGAACTGGTCATTGTTGATATTAAGGAAGGAGTTGCTGAAGGTAAGGCTATGGATCTGATGCAAACGGCACAAATTGAGGGCTTCGACACCCGCATTATTGGGAGTACGAACGATTATGAAAAAACTGCCGGCAGCACCGTAGCTGTAATTACTTCGGGTATTCCCCGTAAGCCTGGCATGACCCGCGAAGAACTGATTGGCATTAATGCAGGAATTGTAAAATCCGTTACAGAAAATATCCTGAAATATTCTCCGGATGCAATTATTGTGGTGATCAGCAATCCGATGGATACCATGTCGTACCTCGCTCTAAAATCGAGCAAACTGCCAAAGAACCGGATTATTGGAATGGGAGGAATCCTTGATAGCTCAAGATTCCGTTATTTTCTCAGCCAGGCTATGAAATGTTCACCCAACGATATCCAGGCCATGGTAATTGGCGGCCATGGAGATACCACCATGATCCCTCTTACCCGACTTGCCACCTATATGGGCACCCCGGTATCAAATTACCTCGATGAAGAAACCTTAAAGAAGGTAGCTGCCGATACCATGGTAGGTGGCGCTACTCTTACCAAACTCCTCGGAACATCTGCCTGGTATGCACCGGGAGCATCCGGCGCTTCACTGGTAGAAGCCATTGTGCGGGATGAAAACAGACTGATGCCCTGCTGTGTAATGTTAGATGGTGAATACGGCCAATCTGATATCTGCATCGGGGTTCCTGTACATATTGGTAAAAACGGCTGGTCGAAGGTGGTGGATGTAAATCTTAATAATGAAGAAAAGGCACAATTTGCCAAAAGTGCCGAAGCTGTTCGGAATATGAATAATGTATTAAGCACCCTAAATATCTGATTTTCCGGGATGTATTATAATGCGCTACAATCCCAGGCAACCCCAGCCTGGGATTTTTGATGCCTTTTTGGTAACTTTAATTCCTTAATTTTCAGCCTCCCATGCTACAGCTCTCCGGAAAGACAATGATTGCCTTTTTGTTGCTTTTTTTTGCGATTCAATCAAAGGCACAAATGACGGTGAACAATGTAGCAACTGCTACTGCGCTGGCCCAGAAACTTGTAGGTGACGGAATATCAATAAGCAATGTAACGTTTACGGGTAATCTCCAAATGACTGGGATATTTACAAAGACCGGCCCCCAGCAGCCCTTGTTGGATAGTGGCATTGTATTAACTACAGGATTTGCTAAAACATTGGGCGCAAATATTGGAGTAAACAACAGCAATGGGAATACGGCTTCTAACAATTTTGCCAGTAAATCCTGGGGGCTGAATGGAGATGCTAACCTTGCCAGTGCTTTAGGTTTACCGCTCTCTGATTTAAAAGATGCCTGTGTGTTGGAATTCGATTTTGTGCCGATTGGCGATAGCGTTCGATTTAAGTATGTTTTCGGTTCGGAAGAATATGATCCCATTTTTGCCTGTAGTCAATATAATGATGCTTTTGCATTTTTTATTTCAGGTCCGGGAATTACCGGATTAAAGAATATTGCCCTTGTGCCAAATACCAGCCAACCGGTTTCCATTTCTACAATAAACCAGGTGTATGGCGCTTCTGGTGGGCCTTGTTTTGCCAATACCCAGTATTATGTGGATAATACCAATGGCCGTGTAGTTAATTATGATGGGCTTACCAAAACGCTCGTAGCCCGCGAGCAGGTTATTCCCTGCCAAACCTATCACCTGAAACTGGTGATTTCTGATGTGGTGGACGGCGTGTGGGATAGTGGTGTTTTCCTGGAAGCCCGTAGTCTGGAATCGAATGTGATTACATTGCAAACATCCGGCCCGGTGGATGCCTCCGGTAATACGTATGTAGTGGAGGGATGCTCTCCTGCCGTTGTGGAGGTTCGCCGGCAAAGCTCCGACCCGCTACCTGCTACAGTAATATTAGCTTATGGTGGTACAGCCTTAAATGGAATAGATTTACAGACCCTTCCGGATAGTGTAATCATCCCGGCTAATGATTCCATTGCCACTTTGAATGTTTCTGCCATTGCCGATAATTTGCCGGAAGGAATTGAACAATTCATAATTTATACGCTTCAATATAGTGTGGTAGGATGTAATGTGGTGGCGGCGAGCGACAGCATCATCATCAACATTCACGATCAGGATACCCTGTTGATATCTCCGGACACAATTCGCATTTGCCGAAACAGCAGCACTCAGTTTACCGCACCGCCTGGTTTTGGCACTTATCAATGGTCCCCTGCCGGAATTTTTAATGATCCATCAATTAGTAATCCCATTGCCCACCCGGTGGCAGATAGTACCAATATTATTTGTATTGCGGCAAATGGAACCTGCCAATCAAAAGGCACGGCCTTTGTGTATTGGAAAATGCTCAAAAAGGATTCTATTACCAACGTGAATTGTACCGGACAGTCCACCGGGAGTATTTTTACTTCTGCCGGTTCTGAATGGGACAATCCTCAGTTCACACTGGATGGCGGAGCGGCCCAGGGAACCGGAGTATTCAGCAATCTTCCCGTAGGAAATTATGTGGTAGAAGTAACGGATGCCAGCATGGGATGTACCGACTCTTTACATATTTCGATCATTCAACAATACCCCGATTTGCAAATCACAGGTGCAAATATTGTTGATGGTGGATGTACTTATGGAGCCAATGGAACTGCAACCATTACGGCCACCGGAGGTAATCCAGCTTACCAATATTCGTCTGATGGCACTAGTTTTCAGAATACCCCTGCATTAAGCCTGCCACCTGGCACCTATACCATCACAGTGAAAGACCAAAGTGGATGCCTGGCCACCTATCCCAATGTAGTGGTTACTTATATCAATTCTTTAACGCTGTCATTAAGCTCCGATACCACCATAATTTGTGAAGGTACCTCAACTAACCTCCATGCACAATCGAATGCTGCCAGCCTGCAGTGGCTGCCCGGCGGGTCGCTTAATAACCCTGCTGCCTCCAATGTGGTTGCTTCTCCCATTGTGCCAACTATGTACCAGGTGATAGCAACGCTGGGCATCTGCCAGATGAGGGATTCTATTTTCCTTGACGTGAATGCTGCTCCGCACCCCAATGCCGGGCCCGATCAGATAATTTGCTTTGGTGGAAGCACCGTTTTGGGGGGAACCGGTGGTGTATCCTATATGTGGACTCCTGCAACTTACCTAAGCAACGCCAACATTCCCGACCCTGATGTGAACCGCCCTCAGAATATCACTTACCAGCTTCACGTAGTGGATGCCAATGGATGCAGTTCTTTGATTCCGGATGATGTGAAGATTACCCTGCTCCCTCCTGCACAATTGTATGCAGGAAACGACACCGTAGTTGCGGTGAGCCAGCCTCTGCAACTGCATGCGGTGGATGTGAATCATACCGGCTTCACTTCCTACACCTGGGAACCTGCACAGGTATTTAATAACCCGAATATCTCCAGCCCGGTAGCCATATTGACCAATGAATTTAATACCCTGATTGTATATGCGGAAACGCCGGGGCATTGCGTGGGAACCGACACTATAAAGGTGCGTACCTATGTAGGGCCTTATGTGTACATTCCTTCTGCGTTTACTCCTAATGGTGATGGATTGAATGATGAGCTAAAACCTATATTGGTGGGAATAAAGAGATTTGAATATTTCAGGGTGTATAACCGGTACGGACAGTTGATGTTTGCCACCTCACGGGAAGGAGAGGGATGGGATGGGATGTTCAAAGGAAAACGTCAGGGGCAGGGCACTTTTGTATGGATGGTATCCGCTGTTGATTACAAGGGTAATCATATATTCCAAAAAGGAACCACTACTATTTTGCAATAAGGTCTTAAATAATTATTAACAGGTAATTTTTGGATTTCAAACAAAAGGAAGGCTATTTTTAGGACGCCTGTATCTACTTTCAAATCCTTACTGTATGTTCAAATCCACCACCGGGGCATTGGCCCTGTTTACAGGCATTATTCTGATTTCCTGCCAAAAGGAAACCATCGAACCACAAAATAATGCACCTAAAATCAACTTCATTTTTCATTTCGATTCCACACAGGCCCGGTTAAATGCGTTAGGGCAGGAAGTAACAGTAGGTGCAGGCAACGGGGCACAGTCGCCGGTGTTTAACAAAATGAGTTCTCATTACGTGGAGTTGGCTCCTAATCAGTTTACCGCCCTGGGAGCAGGGCAGGTGCTTTATAAATCTGCTGAAACAACTGCCGGAGGAACGCGTGCCATCGATTTCAGCCAGTCGAAATTGGCAGGCCAGGATGAAGTGTTTCTGAGTGTACCCCTTTCCGCAGTTACAGCCGGAACCTACAATTGGCTCCGGGTATCCCTTGCTTATCAAAATTACAACATCAGGTACCGGTTTATGAACCAGCTGTTGCAGGGAACGCTGGCCTCTTTTATTGGTTTTAATACCTACCTTACCACATATAAGGTAAAAGACTCTTCCCTAACGGTGAATGGTAATCGCTCACAGGGATATTGGGCTTTCGAGAGCAATTATTTGGGTTATGGGTTTGTGAGTTCGGGGCAGGCTCCGGCAGGAGCCACTACGGTTCCCAACCCTTTGTTCGCTACCTCACCCATACCCTCCGGATCCTGCGTGGTAACCGGAATGTTTGCTTCACCACTGGTAATAACGGGAAATGAAACTTCCGATATAAATATCCGGGTTTCCCTTTCAACCAATAAAAGTTTTGAGTGGACAGAAGTTGCAAATCCAGGTACTTACGACCCTGCAGATGGAGATGTTCCAGTTGATATGGGAATCCGGGGAATGCTTCCGAAAATATTGTAAATAAGGAATGCGCCGGCTGGCAAAATTATTGAACGCCGTTGGTGACCGTTGTTTTATCTATTTTAAGAATTAGCCCTTGTAACACCTTTCCTGGCCCGCATTCGGTAAATTCCGAAGCCCCATCGGCAATCATAGCCTGGATGGTTTGAGTCCACCTAACCGGGCCCGTTAGTTGTGAAATGAGATTTTGTTTAATTTCTGCGGCATCAGTAACCGAACTGGCAGTTACATTTTGATATACGGGGCAAATGGGTGCATTGAATGTGGTGCTAAGGATGGCCGCTTCAAGTTCTTCCCGGGCAGGAAGCATCAAAGGCGAATGGAAGGCGCCTCCTACGGGCAATACCAGGGCCCGTTTTGCGCCGGCCGCTTTCATTCTCTCACAGGCAATTTCTATTCCTTTAATGCTTCCGCTAATGACTAACTGGCCCGGGCAATTATAATTTGCTGCAACTACAATTTCACCGGTTTCATTGGTAACCAATTGGCAGATTTCTTCCACTTTTTCATCTGCCAGCGCCAGTACGGCTGCCATGGAAGAAGGATGTAATTCACAGGCTTTTTGCATGGCATTGGCCCGAATGGAAACCAGTTTCAGTGCCTGCTCAAAATGCAGGGTCTGGTTAGCTACCAGGGCAGAGAATTCACCGAGCGAATGGCCCGCCACCATATCGGGCTTTGCCCCTTCGAAACTCAGGAATGCAGCCACCGAATGGATGAAAATAGCCGGTTGGGTAACTTTTGTTTGTTTTAATTCCTCCTCCGTTCCTTCAAACATGATTTTTGAAATGTTGAATCCCAGGATTTCATTTGCCGATTCAAATAATGATTTCATTTTTCCAGATGAGGCAAATAAATCTTTGCCCATGCCCGAAAATTGGGATCCCTGACCGGGAAATACAAATGCATGTTTCATAGTGCCCTGTTTAGACACAAAGAAAATAAAAAAACAGACAAGATAATCAATGAAGGTCGGCGGCAATCAACCGCAGGAATTCACTTCGGGTTTCGTGCCTTTCAAATTCACCACAAAAGGCCGAGGTAGTGGTAACCGAATTTTGCTTAGTAACACCACGCATCATCATGCAAAGGTGCGATGCCTCAATTACTACGGCCACCCCGAGGGGGTTGAGCGCTTTACGAATGCACTCCATTATTTGGTGGGTGAGCCGTTCCTGCACCTGCAGCCTCCGGCTGTATGCATCAACCACACGGGCAATTTTGCTCAATCCGGTTATATAACCATTAGGGACATACGCAATATGTGCTTTCCCAAAGAAAGGCAACATGTGGTGTTCGCACATACTGTATAATTCGATATCCTTCACAATAATCATTTCGCTCACCGGCTCATGAAACTTTGCGGAATTAAGAATGGCATCCGGGTCCTGCGAATAACCCCTTGTCAGGTATTGCAACGATTTGGCAATCCTTTCCGGTGTTTTAAGCAACCCTTCCCTTTTTGGGTTTTCACCAATATTCTCTAAAACGGTCTGGTAGGCAGTCATCAGTTTGCCTGTTATTTCTTCATCGTAATTTTCAATTCTCTGATACATATTTTTAAGCTGGGTATTCTACAAAATTTCTTTCGGTTTCATAAAGCCTTACCTGAAGTTCAAACTGGGAATCAATGGAAGGCCTCAGGAGTTGATATATCACAATTGCAATATTTTCGGCGGTGGGGTTAAGGGCTTTAAATTCAGTACATTCTTCATTCAGGTTTCGATGATCGAACCGGTCAATCACCTTTTCATTTATTATTTCGCTCAACCGTTTCATGTCATAAACAAAACCTGTATCTGGGTGGGGTATTCCCGTAATTTTTACAATGAGCTCGTAGTTGTGGCCATGAAAATGCGGATTATTGCATTTCCCAAAAATCTCATCATTGGTTTTATTATCCCATTGGGGATTAAAAAGGCGGTGTGCGGCATTAAAATGTTCCTTTCTGAAAACAGCTACCTTTTGTTGCATGTGCAAAAATAACAAGCCGGTGGCGGAAAAGTTTAAAAATGCGTGAAACTAAAACTTCATTTCAACAGGATTTGCGAAATTTGGATATGCAAATTCTGGTGGTATCGGCAACAGAAAAGGAGATTGCACCCTTTATGAAAGCATTTCCTGAACAAGAAGTATTGATAACCGGTGTGGGTGCTCCTTTGGCTTTATTTCAACTTTGCCGAAGATTTTCACAGGCTGATTACCAGTTTGTAATCCAGGCCGGCATTGCCGGAAGTTTCAAACAGGAAACTCCTTTTGGAAAGGTGGTTGCGGTTGCCCGGGATTGCTTTGCCGACCTGGGATTGGTGGAGGACGGCCGGATAGTTGATTTATTTGCCGCCGGGCTTGCGCAGGATTGCGATCCTGTTAATTGTTCAGGCTGGCTTATTAATACCCATGAATTCATTGCTCATATGGGGTTAGATATTGTTTCTTCGGTTACCGTAAACCTGGCAGGCGACACTCCACTCTTGTCGCAGATGATCGTTGAAAAATATCACCCCGATATTGAATCTATGGAGGGTGCAGCTTTTCACTTTGCCTGCCACGAATTCAAACAACCCTATCTTCAGTTGAGAGTCACCAGCAACCGGGTAGGAGAAAGGGATAAATCAAAATGGAGAATACAGGAAGCCATCACGAACCTGAATAACGAACTCATACGTATCATGACCCAATTAAAGAAGGGGAATGCTGTAAATGAAGTATATAACGACCATGACTAACCGAAGAATTTCCCTGGGCTTCTCGCCCTGCCCAAACGATACCTTTATTTTCGATCAGATGGTAAACACATCCGTAGGGGATACCGAATTTGAAGTTTATATGGAAGATGTGCAAACCCTGAATGAATGGGCTTTAAATGGGAAGTTAGACGTAACAAAAATTAGTTTTGGAGTTTGGCCGTTGCTAAAGGATAATTATGTTTTGCTAAACGCAGGAAGCGCATTGGGCAGGGGAGTGGGCCCCTTGTTGATTGCCCCTCCCCACCGTGCAGAAAGATTTTCTGATCACAGCCCCGTTGCCATTCCGGGAAAAAATACCACCGCACATCTTCTGTTTTCCCTTGCCTACCCCGAGGCAAAGAATAAAATCTTTCTTCGCTACGATGAAATCGAACCCTTTGTGCTTGCAGGAGAAGGGCTGGGAGTAATTATTCACGAAAACCGCTTTACCTATGCAGATAAAGGGTTGAGAAAAATTGTGGACCTCGGTGATTTTTGGGAATCCAGCACCGGCGCACCCATTCCCCTTGGTGGTATTGTGGCAAAAAAAGAGCTGGGTATGGAATTAATCTCGCTCATAGATGAAAGGATTCGGAAAAGTATTGAATATTCTTTTAGCCGTTATCCTTTGCTCTCCGATTTTATTCGCTGCCATGCGCAGGAAATGGATGAAGAGGTAATGCGAAAGCATATCGATTTGTATGTGAATGAATATTCGTTAAGCCTGGGTGAGGCTGGTATGAAAGCCGTAAAAATATTGGAAGATGTATTCAACAGGTTGAATGAAAAGGGATAAAGCCCGGGGTGGTGATAGCTTACCGGCCTTATGCTGCTATTGGCTTCTAAGAAAAGATTTCCGGATATTCCCCTTTTAATTCCGCAAATAACTGATCTGAAAATTTATGCGACATAGGCACTCCATCCATATCACCCACCCAGTTAATGATTCGAATGGAATTGCTGATAAACACTTCATCTGCCGCCTTCAATTCTTCTAAACGGATGGCAGTTTCGAGTACTGGTATCTTTCTCTTTTTTAAATGCCGGAGTAAAAAGGCGCGCATGATGCCGGCAATGGGCCCCTCCTCCAGCGAGGGCGTCTTTATGACCCCATTTTTTACCATCCAGATATTGGCAATGCAGGTTTCGCATACCCTGCCCTCCGTGTTTAAGATGATAGAATCGTCTGCCTCCTTTTTGATTGCGTTGGCCATTCCCAGGCTGAAAGGAAGAAAGCTATTATGCTTGATGGCCGATAATGCATCTTGTTGTTTTTTTACCTGGTCATAAATTACCAGCTTTAATCCTTTGTTGTTAAACTCCGTTGCGCCACTTAAAGGGTTAATTTGAATCAACAGGTGTGCATTCACGTTAGAATTACAGTTAACAAACTGCTCTCTCCTGAAGACGGTTAAACGTAGCCTTCCATATTTGACTTCATTTGTGTTTACCAGGGTCGAAATTTGAGAAAGAATTGCTGATTCTAAATTAGGAACAGGTAAATGCAAATCCAGCAGGTTCATGCCTTTTTGTAAACGAAGCAGGTGTTCACTGATCAGGATCGGTTTTCCATTTACGACCAGGATGGTTTCAAAAATGCCATCGCCAAACCGGAGGCCGGGGTTATTGCCCGAAACAATTGGCTGTTCATCATCTATGATATTCCCATCAAAAAATGCTTTAAGCATAAGCCAAAATAAAAAATCCCCCGGTTGTACGGAGGATTTTTAGATATAAATTTTTAAATCAGATCTCTTCGATGATTTTATGCTTTACGGCATACATAATGAGCCCGGCGGTGGTTTTTGAGCCGGTTTTTACTTTGAGCTTATCCCGGATTGCCTCCACGGTTCGCGGACTAAGCTCCACAATGTCGGCAATTTCCTTTGTGCTTTTTTCTTCACACATCAATCGAAGGATGGTGGTTTCTTTATCATTAAGGGCTACCTCGGGTGAATTTCCTCCTCCGGAAGTACCCGGGGTACGGTTGCGCAGGTTATTTAAAAATGCCTTGTTGGTCATGGCATTAAAGAAATATTCCTGTTCCATACAGGTTTTTATTGCCTCATAAATTACTTCACTGTCGCTGGTTTTGGTAAGGTAACTGTTGGCGCCGATTTCCATGAGCCGGGTAATCATGCTGTTATCTTCCAGCATAGTGAGCATGATAACTTTTGCCTGTGGGCAAATCTTTTTAATTTCAGGCAGGGTTGCCACCCCGTCCATAATGGGCATTTGAATATCGAGGAGGATCACGTCGGGGGTCAGGTTCTTAATCAGGTTCAACAAATGCACCCCGTTATCAGCTTCTGCAATCACTTTTACATCAGGCTTAGTGCTCAGGGCAGTCTTCACCCCGGCACGATATAGCACATGATCGTCGCAAATAATAACTTTTATAGGTTCCAGGTTCTCGGATTTCATATTAGGATAGTAAAAAGGTAAAATTAAGGGATTTAATAAATAGTAGGTTTACGTTGCATAATAACGGATTATCGCATGCCAAATTATAAAATTGGCAGAGAACGGGGGATAGTACGGATATTTTTAAATGGGAAATTTACTATACATATATAATTTTGTTAATAGGATATCCGTTTTATCCATTTTTTAGTCGCTTATCTTTGACTCCAAGATGAGCAAACTGGCTGGCTGGGAAGATACGATTGTGGCACTTGCCACTCCTCCGGGGGTGGGGGCAATTGGAGTTATCCGGGTAAGCGGCACCCATGCTATTCAGTTGGTTGATGAACTATTCCCTTCAAAAGATTTGCTGGTTGCACCTGCTCCTTCTCTTCATGTGGGTTTATTGAAAGAGGGAGATAAAGTGATTGATGAGGTGGTGGTTTCTCTATTTAGGACCCCCAAAAGTTATACCGGAGAGGACGTGGTAGAAATAAGCGGTCATGGAAGCCCCTTTGTGCTACAACAGATTTTGGAAGCATGTATTCGGAATGGGGCAAGACTTGCCCGCCCTGGGGAGTTTACCCAACGCGCCTTCTTAAATGGAAAGATGGATCTTACTCAGGCCGAAGCAGTGGCTGATTTAATTGCAAGCAATACCGCTGCTTCGCAAAAGACTGCTTTAAATGCTATCCGGGGTGGATTTTCAAATAAATTAAGGGAACTCCGTGAAAGGCTTATAAAAT
>CAZYKA010000011.1:0-61480 GCA_964647915.1 uncultured Ferruginibacter sp.
TTGATACCTACAACAAGGTGCGTGAAAATTTCCAGAAAGTATTTAAGGCCCTCTTTACCGAAGAAGATACGGCAGATATGTTGCTATCTGATCCGGAGAACCTCGCCGAAACAGGAATCGAAATTGTGGCTAAACCCAAAGGAAAACGACCGAGCAGCATTGGGCAGTTAAGCGGGGGAGAAAAAACACTTACGGCTACCGCCCTTTTATTTGCCATTTACCTCATTAAACCTGCTCCATTTTGTATTTTGGATGAAGTGGATGCTCCCCTGGATGATGCCAATGTGGGCAAATTCACCAACATGATTAAACAGTTTAGCGATAACTCCCAGTTCATTATCGTTACTCATAATAAAATGACCATGAGTGCAGTGGACGTAATTTACGGTGTTACCATGCAGGAAGCAGGGGTAAGTAAATTAGTTCCGGTGGATTTCCGAAACCTGAATTAGCGGGTAACCATTATGTTGAGGACTATCGTACTTCTCGTTTGCTCCAATGTATTCATGACATTTGCATGGTACGGTAATCTGCGGAATTTGCAAATTCCACTTTGGAAAGCCATATTAATTGGCTGGGTAATTGCATTTTTTGAATATTGCCTGCTCATCCCGGCCAATAGAAACGGATATCTAAATGGCTTTTCCGGATTTCAGTTAAAATTAACCCAGGAAGTAATTACGTTAGTGGTATTTTCATTTTTTGCTATCCTTTATCTGAAGGAACCCTTTCACTGGAAATACCTGGTTAGTTTTGCCCTGCTTTTAGGGGCGGTATATTTTATGTTTAAAAATTAATTCTTACTATTCATTACCGCTATTCTTCCATTACTACCTGCAAAGAATACCCGCTTCCCATGAGGGGCAATTTTGCAAACATTGTAACCGACAGGACTAATTTTGGTAAAATGTTTTGCAGCATCTTTGGAAATATCCACTCCATTTAACCCACAAGCCACCCAATTGTTTTTGCCGATCCATTCTACGCTGCTCCTGTAGCCATGGCAGGTTTCTACAGGCTGCTGCCAGGTCTTTCCTCCGTTTACGGAAAAAATACATACTCCTGTAGTATCGTCCATTTTCATGAAATCTCCTCCCACCACCACCCGATAATTTTTATTGTTTTTTGCAATCGCATTGGCACCTGTTGTTTCTCTACCCTGGAGTAATGGCAGTTTTTTTCGACTTCTGCCATCATAAAAATGGGAGGTCAAACCACCCGTAATAAATACATAACCCTTTTTATTCATTTTAATAATATTGCTTCCGCTACTGGCAAAACAGGCTTCGCCCGAATCTAAAAAGGGCCTATCCTGGGGAGGAAGAAAATGCCAGCTTTTACCTCCGTTGGTAGTGGATGCCAGGTATGCCCTTCCATCCAGCGGGTCGCCTATCAGGATGCCGTTTTGGGTATCTGAAAAATCGATGGCATCAAAAAAACAGCCCTTGCTTGTATCGGAATAAACCAAATTCCAGGTTTGGCCTGCATCTTCCGTTCGAAGTATGACTGCGGGTTCGGTAATTCCCATAATTAAAGCTGTATTTTCATTAAATGCTTCAATATCCCGAAACTCGGTTTTTTCATACCCCTTCACTTGCTGCCAACGCCAATTAGTCCCACCATCCACTGAAATCCCAACAAACCCGCTGCTGCCAGATGCCCAAATAATTTGGTCGGAAACAGGGCATAGTCCCCGTAACGAAGTATGGGTGCCCTGGCTGATAATTTTTATTTCCTGGCTATATAGCGCAGTGCTGGTTAGCATCAAAACATGGAGAGCGAAAATGAGTTTTGTAATCCTTTGCATAAGGAAGGGAAGTTTAGTTAAATTTGACTCTTTCAATAACTGCTAAAATAACACCATTTTCAGGTGGGTTGCTGCTATGAACGATAAATACTTTATCATTGGAAGAAATCAAACTGATTTTTTGCAGATTAAAAATCTGGTTTTAGGAAAATCTCAAATTCAAATTTCGGATGATGCAGTGCAGGCAATTCGTAAATGCCGTCAATACCTCGATAATAAAATAGCCGGTTCGAAGGAATCCTTTTATGGTATCAATACCGGTTTCGGTTATTTGCAAAATGTAAAAATTGAGCAGGACGATCTGGTGAGCCTTCAAAATAACCTGCTGATGTCGCATGCCTGCGGAATGGGAGAGGAGGTACCCCCTGAAATTGTGAAGCTAATGCTGGCACTTAAAGTTAAATCCTTAAGCTATGGTCATTCAGGAGTTCAGGAGGATACTGTTTATCGCCTGGCAGCAATGTACAACCAGGAAATTATTCCGGTTGTATATACCCAAGGTTCGTTGGGGGCCTCTGGCGATCTTGCACCCCTTAGCCATCTTTGTCTTCCTCTGATTGGCATGGGGGAAGTAAGGCTGAATGGCGATAGAGTGCATTCCAGCAAGGCGTTGGAGATGAAAGGTTTAAAAAAGATCACGCTGCAAAGCAAAGAAGGCCTTGCACTCATCAATGGTACCCAGTTTATGAGTGCTTATGGAATTTATATATTGGTTCAGGCCGAAAGGCTTTATCATTGGGCAAATACCATTGCCGCCTTAAGCTTTGATGCTTTTGACGGGAACCCTGCACCGTTCCATCCTAATATCCATGTCATTCGCCCACATAACGGTCAGGTGTACACGGCTCAACGCGTGCGCGAATTACTGGATGGTAGTATGATGTGTAATCGGGAGGGGAAGCAGGTACAGGATCCCTATTCTTTCCGGTGTATTCCGCAGGTGCATGGTGCAAGTTTTGACGCGATGGAGTATGTGAAATCCGTTTTCATTCAGGAAATCAATTCGGTAACAGATAACCCCAATATATTCCCGGATAATGACCTGATTTTAAGCGGGGGAAACTTTCATGGCCAACCCCTTGCCATCAGTTTAGACTTCCTTTCCATTGCCTTGGCTGAGTTGGGAAATATCAGCGAAAGAAGGACCTATCAATTGATCAGTGGCCAGAGAGGGTTACCCAGTTTCCTGGTAAAAAACCCGGGGCTTCATTCAGGGCTGATGATACCCCAATATACCGCTGCAGGAATGGTAAGCGAGAATAAACAACTTTGTACACCTGCCAGTGTCGATTCCATCCCCAGCAGTAATAACCAGGAAGACCATGTGAGCATGGGTGCCAATGCGGCTACAAAATGCAAGCGGGTTTTGGATAACCTCGAAAAAATATTAGCCATAGAATTGCTCACAGCCGCACAGGCCATGGATTTGCGGAGGCCGATGCGAACATCCGCTTACCTGGAAAAGATTTTAGAAGCCTATCGTGAAATAGTTTCCTTTAATGAAGCCGACAGAAACCTTCACGAGGATATGATGAAAACAGTTTCCTTCATAAAGGAACCTTTGGGAAATTAAGAAAAAGTCTTTCCGGATTTATTTTAGAGAATCATGGATAAGTATTACCGATTCCATGGCCAGCCTCGACATAGCGTCTAAAGAACTTTGCCGCTGATCGGCCGACATGCTTTCTCCCGTGGGGATAATATCTGAAATGGTTAACAAGGTAGCTGCCGTCTTGCCAAGGTAACGCGCATTGGAGAACAACGCGAACGCCTCCATCTCCACGCAAACACAATTATTTTTTTCAGCTAAAGGCGGCGTCCCTTTTTTAGTGCGGTAAAAAACATCACTGGAATGAATATTCGCAGTTTTTAGCGGCATATTTAACTGGGCCGCTGCCTTATTAATGAGATCATAGGCCTTTCCCTGGTGGTCCTGATAATCTCCTTCGTATCCAAAAGCTTCCCGGGCATAAGTAGATTCACTAAACGCTTTATCTGAATTGATAACATCATAAACTTTCACTTCATTGGAATACCCCCCTGCAGTTCCAATGCGCATAATACATTCCACTTCGTAAGCGGTATATAATTCATAAGAATAAATGCCAATGGAAGGACAACCCATTCCGCTGGCACCAATGGTAACGGGTACTCCTTTATACGTTCCGGTGTAATAAAATGCATTACGGGTGGTATTCACCAGCCTGGGATTTTCGAGCCAGCCTTCTGCAATATGCTTGGCACGCAGTGGATCCCCCGGCATAAGTACAATTTTCGCTATATCTTCTTTCGCGGCGGTTAAATGAGCAGTCATCTTTTATATTTATTAATTAAGGGTATTTCAACCAAAAAGACCGCTAAGATAAGGTAATCCATTGGATGATTGGCAGGGTTGGATGTATCTTTGCATTTTAAACAGGGTTATTATGGAAAGTACAACTTATGATTTTAAAAAGTATAAAACACCCACTGGAAATACACTTCAATGCAAAGGGTGGATACAGGAAGCTGCACTGCGGATGTTGTTGAATAACCTGGATCCGAATGTAGCCGAGAGGCCGGAGGACCTAATTGTTTATGGTGGCAGGGGAAAGGCTGCCCGGAATATTGAATCCCTGGATAAAATAATTGCTTCCTTAAAAGACTTGGAAAATGATGAATCGTTATTAATTCAAAGTGGAAAACCCGTTGCCATTTTTAAAACACATAAAGATGCTCCCCGGGTTTTGCTTAGCAATAGCCAGTTGGTTCCCAATTGGGCAAATTGGAAACATTTTGATGAGTTGGAAAAGAAAGGGTTGATGATGTATGGACAAATGACCGCCGGAAGTTGGATTTATATTGGTAGCCAGGGCATTGTTCAGGGAACTTACGAAACCTATGCAGCGGCTGCTGAAAAAGATTTTGGTGGTACCCTAAAAGGGACTTTGAATGTTACCGCCGGGCTGGGCGGAATGGGGGGGGCTCAACCTCTTGCCATCACCATGAATGAAGGGGTTGCTTTAATTGCAGAAGTGGAAGAGTGGCGAATTGATAAACGCATCGAAACACGATACCTCGATGAAAAATTTACGGACATAGATGAAGCCATTGATAAAGCAATAGCCTATAAAAAATCGGGCGTGGCGAAGAGTATCGGGGTGTTGTGTAATGCAGTAAATCTGTTGGAAAGGTTATTGGAAAGGAAAATCATTCCGGATACCCTTACAGATCAGACTTCCGCTCATGATCCATTAATTGGATACATTCCCCATACCCTCACCAATGAAGCGGCGAATGTGTTGCGCGAAAAGGATCCTGATACTTATATTGCATTGAGCTACGAAAGTATGTATCGCCATGTTCAGCTCCTGGTTGAGCTGATGAATAAAGGCGCAATTACTTTCGATTATGGAAACAACATCAGGGCAAGGGCAAAAGAATTTGCAGAGAAGAACCCCTCTGTTCATAAAAATGCTTTCAATCCGTTTGCCTTTCCAGGATTTGTACCTGCCTATATTCGCCCGTTGTTTTGTGAAGGCAAGGGCCCATTCCGTTGGGCTGCGCTCAGTGGCGATCCGGATGATATTGCGGTTACCGATGAAGTGATCATGAAAATGTTCCCAGATAATAAGGGAATGATCCGTTGGATGCGAATGGCAAAAGAGAAAATTGCATTTCAGGGCCTCCCGGCCCGAATTTGCTGGTTAGGGCAGGGGGAAAGAGAAAAGGCCGGATTGGCTTTTAACGACCTGGTAAGGTTGGGAAAAATAAAGGCTCCTATTGTAATCGGCAGAGACCATCTGGATACCGGATCGGTAGCCTCTCCTAATAGGGAAACAGAAGCGATGCTGGATGGTAGTGATGCAGTTGCCGACTGGCCTATTTTGAATGCGTTGGTCAATACGGCGGGTGGCGCCAGTTGGGTATCCCTGCATCATGGTGGTGGGGTGGGAATGGGATATAGTATCCACGCCGGGATGGTAATTGTGGCCGATGGTTCTGATGAAGCCGGTATGCGATTATCGAGAGTGCTTAGAAATGATCCGGGTTTAGGGGTTATCCGGCATGCCGATGCCGGATACGATCTTGCAAAGAAAACCGCCAAAGCCAATAAGCTCGATTTGGAAAGCCGGATATAATAGTAAATACATTCGATAATTATTCTGGTAAGTAATTTATAATGCTGCGAGTTTTTTAGCCACCAGCGAAATCATTTCAAAATCGATAGTTGGATTTTCACCTGTTTCGCGCATGGAAGGATTATAATAATCCATTTGAGATGGGATTGATTTTTTGGCAGACAGATGGAATTGGGTAGCACCGGTAGTTCTTGCAATTTTTTCAATATTTTTCTCATTAATCCCACTCCCCGGCATAATGATAATTTCGTTTCCAAATTTTTGTACCAAATCCTTAATTAAGTTCTGGCCCTCCACCACGTTTGGCATCTGGCCCGAACTCAGGATTCTTTCAAATCCACAATCCAAAATATCTTTTACGGTTTGTTCCGGATTCAACGCCCTGTCGAATGCACGGTGAAAGGTTACACCAAGGGGGAATGCCCGTTCCACCATTTTTAAGTTCCGTTTTTTATCTATGCTCCCGTCTTTATTTAATATCCCGGTTACAATACCATCGGCCCCAAGTTGTTTGCAGTGCACAACATCTTCTAACATGGTTTCAAATTCCATATCCGAATAAAAGAAATCTCCCCCTCTGGGGCGGATCATTACATAAACCGGTATGCCCGCATTCCGGAGGGCTCCCCGAATTAGTCCTTCAGAAGGAGTGGTGCCGCCTTCACAAAGCCCTGTACACAACTCAATTCGGGTAGCGCCAGCCTGTTTGGCCATTTTACACATATCCACTGTAGTGGCAATTAGTTCCAACTCAAACTGCATGGTAGAAAAATTTGGAGGGGTGTATCTTTTCTTCCTTTTCACTTTTGACAGAAAAGGTAAACCCTTTTTGAATTGAATATGCGCCGTACTCACCCTTACGGTTAATCGCTAAGAAACCCACTTGCAGCGATTTGGCCTTTTCCTTATTGCGGCGAATAATTCGGTACACTGCTTTTTTACATGATTGTTCGGGCGAATACCCCTGGCGCATATATTCCACCACCAGGTGGGTACCGGCAATTCGAATTACTTCTTCCCCTACACCGCTGCTGGTGGCAGCCCCCACTTCATTATCTACAAACAAACCGGCGCCTATAAGGGGAGAATCGCCCACGCGGCCATGAATTTTAAATGCCATCCCACTGGTAGTTACAGCGCCTGACAGGTTATTTTGAGCATCCAGTGCCAAAATTCCCATGGTGTCGTGGTTGGCAGTTCCATCATTAAAAAAATTTGGCGCAAAGGGGCCATTGCTGTGCTTTCTTTCAATATTTATCTCCGGGTTATAGTGTTGTTTTATTTTCCATTCTTCATAGGCTCTTTTTGCATCCTGAGATAAAACTTCCGGTTCAAGGAGAAATCCATTATTTAGGGCGAATTCCTGCGCTCCTTTTCCGGCCAACAATATATGCGGAGTTTCTTCCATTACTTTTCGTGCAACTGAGATGGGATGTTTAATCCTTTCCAGTGCAGCCACCGCGCCACAATTTGCATTTTCATCCATGATGCAGGCATCCAGCGTAACAATGCCATCCCGGTCGGGATAACCCGCTAATCCAACACAACAACCCAACTGGTCTTCCATATACCGAGCACCGGCTTCCACGGCATCCAGGGAGCGGCCTTTATTCCCCAATATCTTCCAGGCCTCCCTATTTACAGGTAATCCGCTATCCCAGGTAGAAACAATTATAGGCTTTACAGCGGCAGATGAAAAAAGAGATGGCCTGCTAATAAGTGGAAATGATACTCCGGCGGTTTTTAGGAAGTTTCTCCTTTTCACAATTATATTTTAAAGGTTTTGCTATACATTGTCACCGCAAAGAAGGGTAGATGCCTTCCTTCCAAAAACAAAAATTGCACTTTTTGTGGAAGAAAAAAGATTCCGTTTCCCAATTTATGGTACTTCCTCCTTTGGCGTGTCAGATTTCCGGTTAAATGGACAAACCTCCACAAAAGGGATGGTATATTTCTTAAAGATAATTATATCTTACTCATCCTGAGGCCACTTCGCAAAATCCAGTGTTTATACTGTAAATTGCATCCCATGGCTTTCTATGGGAAAATCCTTTATGTATGAGTAAACAAAAGAAGCAGACATCCACGAGCGGGAGGCATAAAACCATTTTACGTGGGAAATTAGATATTAGTAAGAGCGGTATGGGATACGTAATTGTAGAAGGCAGGGATCGGGATGTGTTGGTTAAACCCGGAGACTTTGGCCGGGCCTTTAATGGGGATACCGTACGCGTGGAGATCCCCTCCCATCTTCCTAATGGAAAAAGAGCCGAAGGGCAGATAATTGATGTAGTGGAACGCAAACAAACTCTTTTTATGGGGTTGTTGCAAACAAAAAATAATACCAGCTTTTTTATTCCCGGCGGCGACAAGCCAATTCCAGATTTTTTTATACCCCAGGAAAAATTGAACGGAGCTGTTAATGGCGACCGGGTGCAGGCTAAACTGGTAAGCTGGGGCAAAGGGGAAAGAAAGCCTGAAGGGGAAATCGTTATGGTGATTAAGGCCGAAAATGAGGCAGACCTTGCCATGAAGGAAATTTTGCTGGAGGCCGGTTTCCCTCTTCAATTTGAATTTCCCGTTTTGAAAGAAACGGCCAAGCTATCGGGGAAGATTACGCGCGAAGAGTTGTCGAAACGAAAAGATTTCCGTGACATTCTCACATTTACCATCGACCCGGTGGATGCCAAGGATTTTGATGATGCCATTTCCATCCGCAATCTCGATAATGGGTACTATGAGGTGGGAGTCCATATTGCTGATGTCAGCCATTTTGTTACCCCCGGCTCAGAACTGGATAAAGAAGCCTATAAAAGAGCCACCAGCGTGTATTTGCCCGACCGTGTAAATCCCATGCTTCCGGAGAAAATATCCAACGAGCTCTGCTCCCTAAGGCCCAATGAAGAAAAATATTGTTTCTCTGCTGTTTTTCAAATTACCAACCGGGCCGAAATAAAACATACATGGATTGGCCGTACCGTAATTTTAAGCGACCACCGGTTTACGTATGAAGATGTGCAAACCATCATCGAAAAAGGGGCTGGCAAGTTCGACAGGCCCATCCTCCTGCTCGATAATCTGGCCAAACAATTTCGTGCAAAGCGGTTTGAAAGTGGAGCCATCAATTTTTCATCGCAGGAAGTCAGGTTTACCTTAGATGAAAAGGGAAATCCCACGGGTATTGTGATTAAAGAAAGTAAGGACGCCAATAAACTGGTAGAAGAGTTTATGCTGCTTGCAAATAAAGCAGTGGCCGAATTTGTTTCCAAGGTGAAGATCAATAAGGTACCGATCCCGTTTCCTTACCGTATTCACGATAAACCCGACGAAGAAAAGCTGAAAGTATTTGCAGCCTTTGCAAAAAAGTTCGGATATGATTTCGATATCAGTAACGAGGATGAAGTATCGGCCTCCTTCAATAAACTCCTTTCTGATGTGGAAGGGAAACCGGAACAGCATGTGTTTGAACAATTGGGTATCCGCACTATGTCTAAAGCCAGCTATTCATCCGAAAATAAAATCCACTATGGGCTTGGCTTTCAGCATTACTGCCATTTTACTTCTCCTATCCGGCGTTACCCCGATGTGATGGTTCACCGGGTATTGCAGCAGGTGTTAAGTAAGAGCCTGTTACCCGATATGCAGATGGATGAAAAATGCCTGCATTGCAGCGAACAGGAAAAAGCAGCTATGGAAGCCGAGCGGGCTGGCAATAAATACAAGCAGGTACAGTACATGAAGAATTTCCTGGGTGAAGAATTTGAAGGAATTATTAGCGGAGTGGCTTCATTCGGATTTTGGGTTGAAACGGTGGCGCATAAATGCGAAGGCTTTGTAAGCATAACGGATATTTCAGATTACGACGAGTTTATTCATGATGACCAGAATTATATGCTGCAAGGGGTAAAAACAGGCCAGAAGTTCAGAATGGGTGATAAGGTGCTTATTAAAGTAGTGGCCGCCAACCTTACCAAACGACAACTCGATTACCAGTGGGTGCCTAAAAATATACCCCAACAGGATCGTGTTCCGGTAAAGCCTGTAAAGAAGAAAATTCCTAAAAAGTAAGAAATTGATCATGCACTCTTTTTCTCAATTATCAGCCGTTTTTGAGCAACGGTTTAATAAACGCCATTTTCCTGAGCAGCCGGTCAAATTGTATGATGCCTCCCAATATATTCTTGCCATTGGGGGTAAGCGGGTTAGACCGGTTTGTGTGTTGATGGGAAATGAGCTTTTTGCAGATATTCATGAGGATGCTTTTGAGGTTGCCACTGCAGTAGAGCTCTTTCATAATTTCACTTTGGTACACGATGATATTATGGATAAAGCTCCCATGCGAAGGGGCGTTGAAACCGTGCACACCCGGTACGGTGAATCCACCGCACTGCTGGCCGGTGATGTCATGCTGGTCAAAGCCTATGAATTCATCAATCTCATCCAACCTAAATATAAAAAGCCAATCCTGTCCCTATTTAATACCACCGCATCAGCGGTCTGTGAAGGACAACAACTGGACATGGATTTTGAATCGGAGCGCAAAATTGTGTTTAACGATTATGCCAACATGATTGCGCTAAAGACTTCCGTTCTTTTAGGAGCCTGCCTTCAAATGGGCGCGATTATTGGCGGGGCAGGTTTGGGGAATCAACAGCATATCTATGCCTTTGGAAAAATGCTGGGCATGGCATTTCAGGTACAGGACGATTACCTGGATGCCTTTGGCGACCCTGCTAAATTTGGAAAGTTGGCTGGAGGCGATATACTCGCCAATAAAAAGACATTTTTATTGCTTCATGCAATGGATTCCGCAACGGCAGAACAGAAGAAGTTGCTGGATCATTGGTATGGCCAAATAAACCTGGATGAAGATGGAAAAAAACAAAAAGTGGAGGAAGTGATTCACATTTTTAAAACCTGCGGAGCAGATGCCTGGGCCGGTGAATTAAAAGAGAAATATTACCAGCAAGCCCTAGACAGGCTGGAAGATATAGCCGTTGTATCGGCAAGGAAGGAAGAATTGGCGGCTCTTGCTAACTATCTCATGAACCGTGATAAATAGCCTGTTATCTATATCGTATTTCCCATTTATTTCCTATTTTCCCCAAAACTATTAACGCACTGTTATGGCAAGTCCATTATTCAGAAAAAAATCAATTGAACGGATCCTCCGCGATAATGAGGCCGCAAACCAGGGCACGGGGCATCTTCGAAAGGTGTTGGGGGTTCGGGATTTAACTTTTTTGGGTATGGCGGCCGTGATTGGAGCCGGTATTTTTTCCACTATTGGAACGGCGGCGTTTAATGGTGGCCCCGGTATTTCCATCTTGTTTGTGATAACTGCGGTTACCTGTGGGTTCTCCGCCCTCTGTTATGCAGAGTTTGCCAGTAGGGTACCCGTTGCCGGTAGCGCTTATACCTATTCGTATGTTTCCTTTGGAGAAATCATTGCCTGGGTGATTGGATGGGCGTTAATTTTAGAGTATGCCATTGGTAATATTGTAGTAGCCATTTCCTGGAGCGGTTATTTCAATAATTTACTGGTTCATATTTTTAATATACACCTGCCGGATTGGCTTTTAGTGGACCCCCAAACGGCTCACAACGCTTTTAATGCAGCCACCACCGCCATGGCGGCTCCTCAAAACCTTTCTCCTGAGGCGCTTAAGAATTTTGAATTTGCCATCCAGGCCTACAACAATGCCCCGGTTATAGGGTCCACTCATATATTTTTTAACCTTCCAGCCTTTATTGTGGTGGCCCTTATTACCTGGCTGGCCTATATAGGTATGAAGGAAAGCAAGCAGATGGCCAATTTTATGGTGATTTTCAAAGTGGCCGTCATCATTTTTGTAATTATTGCCGGTGCATTTTTTGTGGATACCAATAACTGGCGTCCCTTTATGCCCAATGGGTTTGAAGGTGTACTGAAAGGCGTATCTGCTGTATTTTATGCCTACATTGGTTTTGATGCGATATCTACCACGGCTGAGGAATGTAAAAACCCCCAACGGGATATGCCCCGGGGTATGATTTATTCTCTCCTAATTTGTACGGTGTTGTACATCCTCGTGGCCATGATTTTAACCGGAATTGAAAAATATTCTTTGTTTGAAGGAGTTACGGATCCCCTGGCTTTTGTTTTTGAAAACCGGGCTCCCTGGATCGAAAAAATTGTTTCCGTGAGTGCCGTAGTTGCCACTACTTCTGTTTTACTTGTATTCCAAATCGGACAACCCCGTATTTGGATGAGCATGAGCCGGGATGGGTTATTGCCAAAGGCTTTTAAAAAAATTCACCCAAAATATCATACGCCCTCCTTCTCCACTATTGTAACAGGAATTATTGTTGGATTGGGCGCCTTGTTTCTGGAAGGAAATCTGGTTACCGACCTTACCAGTATCGGAACCCTTTTTGCTTTTGTGCTGGTTTCATGGGGGGTATTAATGCTTCCAAAAATGGTTAAGGAAAAAGGCCAATTCAGGTTGCCTTACATTAATGGGCAGGTCTTAATTCCAGCCCTGTATGTTTTGTTTATTTATTTTATGCGGGACAGAATCCACGATGCTTTTGCCAACATCAGCAATGAGGGGTATCAGGAAATTCTGTTCATCCTGTACCTTGTAATTGCCGGTGCATTTTCCATCATGAGCGCCATAAAAAAGTATTCCTTTATCCCAGTCATGGGCGTTCTTTCCTGTATGTATCTTATGATTGAGATACCAGCTATTAGCTGGCTGTGGTTTTTTGCCTGGATGGCCTTAGGCCTGATTATATATTTCCTTTATGGGTTTCGGAACAGCAGGCTGGCTTCTTCCGATTCTGAACCCGCAGCTTAATTCCATGTTATTATATTGATGAAATATGAAATTGGAGATAAGATTATTGTATTGGTTACCGATGAGGAAGGAACCGTTGCAGATATTCTGAATGATGATATGTTACTGGTAGAGGTTCGGGGCGTCCGGTTTCCGGTTTATACCGACCAGGTCGATTTCCCATACTACAGAATGTTCACTAAAGGCCCAAAAAAAACGGCTCTCCCCAAAACTTATATCGATAACATAAAAAGGGAAAAATCAACTTCTCGCATTGCGCCAAAAGGACAGGGGGTTGGGCTTTGCTTCTTCCCCGTTTACGATAAAGATGTTTTTGAGGACGATATCGTTGATAAAATAAAAGTTTATTTGGTGAATGATAACCCCGAAGGGTACCGGTTTACTTATAATTTGAATTATGGCGGTAACCCTGCATTCGAGTTGGAAAGCGAAATAGGCCCGGGTGCCGATTTTTATTTACAGGATATCCCATTTGATGAGGTAAGCAATAACCCACGCTTTGAGTTTGAGTTTTCACTTACCAGGCCAAACAAAAAAAAGGCCCCTGCATTTGAAACTCAACTTAAACTAAAGGGGAAACAAATATTTAAAAAAATTGAAGAACTGCAATTAAATCACGATGCCTCATTTTCATTCAATCTGTTTACCCAATACCCGGATAAAGTAAGAGAAGACAGGGTTGATCTTACAAAATTGAACCTTGCCGGCTTTCGGGTTTATGATGTAGGGGAAGCAAGAGATTATCTCCCGCCGGCAAGAACGGTAATTGATTTGCATATTCAAAGGCTTAGCGATAAACCGGATAAATTGAAACCCGATCAAATTCTGGATATGCAGATGCGGGAATTTGAAAAATATTTCGACCTTGCCCTTGCCCATAAACAGCCCCAACTAACGGTCATACATGGAATCGGCGAAGGCATACTCCGGAATTCAATCCATCTTTTCCTGAAAAACAGGAAAGAAGTAAAACAATTTATTAATCAATATGATCCCCGGTATGGATACGGGGCAACTGAAATATTTTTTACCTGATTCCTTCTTTCAATTTAACGGGCATTAATCGTAGGAACTTATCTTCGTATCGTGATAAGTACCATTTTAATCCTTGTTTTTATTTTAGGATACCTGGCCATTGCACTGGAACATAACCTGCGTTTAAATAAAGCGGCTCCCGCCCTAATTACAGGTGTTTTATGCTGGGTTATTTTTGTGCTTTCCGGCGGAACTTCTCATGAGCAGGTGGAGAAAGAACTCGTTTCCCATTTTGGCGAGATCGCCTCTATTCTTTTCTTTTTGCTGGGCGCTATGACGATTGTAGAACTCATCGATTCCTATAACGGATTCTCCCTGATTACCCGGCGAATAAAGACCACCAGCACAGCGAGGTTAATGATAACCGTTAGCCTGCTTACCTTTTTCCTTTCTGCCCTTCTCGATAATCTTACTACTGCCATTGTAATGACTTCCTTATGCAGTAAGATTATCCGGGAAAAGGAATTGCGGCTTTGGTTTTGCGGGATGATCATTATCGCGGCAAATGCCGGAGGGGTATGGTCGCCCCTGGGAGATGTAACCACCACTATGCTTTGGATTGGAGGCCAGATCACCGCACTGAATATAATGAAACAGTTGATACTTCCTGCAATTGCCGTTTTACTGGTGCCTCTTGGTTTTATGCTCTTAAAGTTCAGGAAACATAAATTTTTGCCATTGGATACCGATGAGCATCATACGAAGGAAAGCACCGACAGCCGGATCATCCTTATGGGAGGAATTGGATTATTATTGATGGTTCCCATTTTTAAAACACTCACCGGCCTACCTCCGGTTATGGGGATGCTCCTTGCACTGGGTATCATTTGGATTATTACGGCGATACTTAAAAAAGTGGATCCACCGGGTGCCGCACATAAGGTTTCGGTGGCACAGGCATTGCAAAAAATTGATGCACCAGGGATTTTATTCTTCCTGGGAATTCTTCTTGCTGTGGCAGCTCTCCAATCGTACGGGTTGCTGCAAAATATGGCAGCACTTCTGAGCGCTCATTTGAAAAATGATTATCTGATTGGAACCAGCCTGGGGCTGCTATCAGCCATAGTGGATAATGTTCCCTTGGTGGCTGCCACCCAGGGGATGTATGATTTAAATACGTATCCTACCGATCACAGTTTTTGGGAATTTATTGCATTAACAACTGGTACGGGTGGCAGTGCCATCATAATTGGATCTGCTGCCGGGGTGGCGGTAATGGGAATAGAGCAGGTAGATTTTATGTGGTATCTGAAAAAAATAAGCTGGTTAGCCCTTGCAGGATTTTTCGCAGGGATCCTTATTTTCCTGCTGATGCTTTAAATTAATGTAAGGGTCGTTTTTTGATCATACCACCCTTCATATCTTTTACGGAACTCATCACTACAAATGCATAGGGGTCAATCTTCTCAATTTCGAGCATCAGCTTGTTAATTTCCAAACGCGTGATAACGGTATATATAATTTTCATGTCCCCATCCTGGTACCGCTTGTCGCCACTCTTCCCATATCCTCTTTCTCCACGGTAAACAGTGATGCCACGTCCCAGTTCCCTAATAATCATATTGGCAATTTTATCTGATTTTACCGAAACAATGGTGACGCCTGTATATTCTTCAATTCCTTCAATGAGAAAATCTACGGTTTTGGAAGCAGCCAGGTAGGTTAACATGGCATATAAGGCTATCTCCACAGAAAGAAGTAAGGCTGCACTGGAGAATATGAGGACGTTTACAATTAAAATTACATCCCCAATGGTAAGCCCCGATTTACGGCTAACAGCAATAGCCAAAACTTCAGTGCCATCAATTACCCCCCCGCCTCTCACCGCCAGTCCGATTCCTGCGCCCAGGAAAAAACCGCCAAAGACAGCAATCAGTAATTTATCGTGCGTGATGATGGGAAAAGGGAAAAATGCGACAACTAATGATAAAATTGTGATACCAATAGCCGTTTTCACAGCAAATTGAAGAGAGATCAGGTTGTAACCAATAATAATAAAGGGAAGGTTAACGAGGATGAGCAGGTACGAGAGTTTCAATCCGGATAATTCGGCCACCATCAGGGAAATACCTGTTGCTCCGCCATCCAGGAAACTATTGGGCATTAAAAAACTCTTCAATCCAAAACCAGCAGAAAGAGTGCCCAGGCAAATAAGAAAAAAGTCGATGACAAATTTCCGGATGACAATTTTTCGTTCCACCATTCTCCGGGCCTTGTAATAATTACTGCCACTCCCTGTTTTTATGGGTTCACCCCAAAATGAACTAATTATTTCTGAAACTTTAGTGAACATACTTTGTATACGGCTTAATCCAAAATTTATGGAAACTATAATCCAACTCACCAAGCATGGTGCAGGATCATCAATTTCCCTTTTTTCAAAATACATTTTTTTTTTGAAACCCAATTCCTGAATGCCTGTTTGGTTATTTGCAATTTTGCTTCTATTAACTGGCTTTACGGTAATTTATTTAAATTTGTGTACTATCAGCCGGCCATCGCTCATCGCAAGATGGGAGGAAAGTCCGGACAGCAAAGGGCAACGCACCGGTTAACGGCCGGCACCCCGGTTAGGGGTAGAGAAAGTGCCACAGAAAATAACTACCCGAAAGGGTAAAGGTGAAAATGTGAGGTAAGAGCTCACGGCATAGGGTGGTAACACCGTTTGCGGGTAAACCTTGCGTGCTGTAATGCCACGTAAATCAACCTTGGAGAGCGGCCCGCTCAAGCTGGTAACAGCAGGTTGAAGGGTAGGCAGCAAGATCTCAACAGCAATGTTGAGGCCAGATAAATGATGGCCACTCTTTTTGAGAACAGAATCCGGCTTATGGCTGATAGGTTTTTAAAAATTCTTCCCGTATCATACCGGCCACAATTTTGTCGATGGGCAGGCTTACCGAAGCCTCACTAAATTCAGGCAAACTTATAAAGCGAAAACTTTCAATTTGATGGTTCCGGGCATATTCCTGCATCTGGATGGGATCAAACTGAAAAGCTTTCTTCCGCAATGAAACTTTAATTTCTTCAAGGGCTTTAACCTTGTAATAAATTGATATAATTTGCTGAGCTGGGTTAAATGCACTTTGCTGATAAAAATCGGTGGTATAAATATGGTCGAGCACCGAAATCCGGAGGCCCATTTCTTCATTAAATTCTCTTACGAGGCATTGCCGGGTGCCTTCGCCAACCTCCAGGCCCCCTCCGGGAAATTTAGTGTAATAGTTCCCACGGATAAATTCATCACTTACCAGCACTTGTTGTTTTTCGTTTACAAGGATTCCATATACCCTTACGTTAAACATTTTATCTTTTTGTACGCCTTACGTAATTGAATACAACAAAAGCCAGGATGAGGAGCGATAATCCTACCGGTAACCAATAAGCGTATTCGGAATTTTGGTAGGGCAGGGGTACATTCATTCCCCAGATGCTGGCAATAAGCACCGGGATACTCATTAAAATAGTAATCATGGTAAGGCGCTTCAGGTCCTTATTTTGATTGTTGCTGATGATGCTGGCAAAAGCATCCAGGGTACTGCTGAGGATATTGGTGTAGGTATTGGCAGTTTCAAGAGCCTGCGAAGTTTCAATAACCAAATCATCCAGAAAGTCTTTTTCCTGGTCGTTGAGATGGAGGTAACCGGTGCGTGCCAGTTTCATCATCAGCAGTTCGTTACTCCTTAAGGCGGTAACAAAATATACCAGGCTCTTTTGAATCCGCATCAGTTGCAGCAATTCTTCATTTTGAATGGAATCATACAAATTTTGTTCCAGGGCATTCCGGCGTTGGTTAATTTCTTTCAGGTGATTTTGGAAGGTATATGTAATCTTTTCAAAAATTTTCAGCACCATCATATTGGGCCTGTCGGGTTGGCGGTTTTGAAAGCTGTTCAGGAATTTCTTGATGGCTTCATTTTCGAATGAGTTTACGGTTACCACGTGGTGGCCAGTAAGGATAATACAGATGGGAATGGTAATATAAAATGCGTCGCTGTCGTTGAAGGAATTATTTTCTGTAGGCGTTTTAATAACGATTAGTTTTACCCCATCCTGTGCTTCAAATCGGCTGCGTTCGTCAATATCCAACGAGTCGGTAAGAAAATCAATTGGTATAGTGAGGGCATTGCTTAATTCTGTAAATTCTTCCTGCTTAAGTGGCGGAATAATATTAACCCAGGTTCCTGCTTCCGGTTTATCAACCTGGGTGGTGTGCTGGTTAATGATGGTGAAATATTGGATCATCCTTCAATATCCATTTCAATTTCTCCTTTAAAAACCAGGTTGGCCGGGCCACAAAGCCATATATTTTCAAATTCAGTATCGCTGAGTTTATTAAATTCCACACTGAGCCTTCCGCCAGGTGTTCGAACAAAGACCTGGTTAAATCCGAGCGGATTGTGTGCCGATACCAGGGCGGCCGCAGTAACGCCAGTTCCACAACTCAGGGTTTCATCTTCCACCCCTCTTTCGTAGGTACGCACATAAATCGAATCATCTTCCATGGTTTCCACGAAATCCACATTTATTCCTTCAGGAACAAATTTTTTACTATTCCTGATTTCCCTTCCGGTTTCTACTACATCCACATTCTCCACATCATTCACAAATCTTACAAAATGGGGCGATCCGGTGTTCAGCACCATATAGGTGTTGTGGATCTCAACCATGCGTACATCGTTCATCTTTAGCCGTACATTGGGCCCATCGAGTTCGGCTTCATGATCGCCATCGGTTGCGCGGAACCGGTAGGTAAACTGATGAATTCCCATATCGTTGGCAAAGCTTACCATGCAGCGGCCACCATTCCCGCACATGGAACCGGGGTTACCATCCGCATTATAATATACCATTTCAAAATCGTATCCTTCCGCTTTATTCATCAGCATGAGCCCATCGGCCCCAATACCCAGGTGGCGATGGCAAAGCCGTTCTACCGTGCTGTTTGAAATTCGATTGAATTGACCGTTTCTATTATCGAGAATCACAAAATCATTTCCTGTTCCCTGATATTTATAAAATGTGAAAGTCATGGGTTGCTAATGAGAATTTCCAAACTGGTTTTAATTAAATTTTCAATGGCGACGGTTGCGTTCTTGCTAAAATCCTGACTCACCCTGTTGGCTACAATTACGCTCAGCGAGAGGCATTGATGCCCGAGAATTTTACCCATTCCATAAATAGCGGAGGTTTCCATTTCGAAATTGCCAATTCGGTGATTTCCAAACCGGAAACTGGTTAGCTGGCTTATCAGGTGTGGGTGTTTAAGCCCCATCCTCAGCACTCTTCCCTGCGGGCCATAAAAGCCTGGGCAGGTAACGGTAATACCCGCGTGGTATCCTTTGGCGAAATTCTTTAAAAGGGAAACCCCAGCGCCGGAAATATAAGGATTGGTAAATGCAGAATGAATTTGTGTATGGGTTTGAAAGGCATGTAAAATTTGCTTTTCTTCCTCATTATTTTCCAGGCAGTAAAAATTCAGCAGGTTATCCAGGCCAAGTCCATGTGTGCTTGCCACAAAACTATCCACCGGGATGTCTTTTTGAAGGGAACCCGCAGTGCCCATTCTCACTATTTTTAATGAAACAGGGTGGGGCTTAATTTGCCGGGTTACCATATCTATATTTGCCAGGGCATCCAGTTCATTGAGTACAATGTCGATATTATCCGGTCCAATACCTGTGCTCAACACCGAGACTTTCTGATTCCCGATCCGGCCGGTATGGGTAACAAATTCGCGATGTGAATTTTTAAAATAAATTTCATCAAAATATTTACTGATGACGGGAACCCGGTCCGGGTCTCCTACGGTAATTATTAATGGAGCAATTTCTTCGGGCCGGCAATTAATGTGGTAAATAGCGCCGCGTTCATTAACAATTAATTCAGAAGCTGCCAGGGCATTCATGGTGTAGGTTTGATTTTAGGAATCGCTTTTCTCCGGTTATTAATTATGGATAAAAATACCCTATTTTTGCGTCTGTAAAAAATGGTCCTTTGGCCGAGTGGCTAGGCAAAGCTCTGCAAAAGCTTCTACAGCGGTTCGAATCCGCTAGGGACCTCCCTTAATTCGCCCTTCGTAATAGGGCGTTTTTTATTGTTATGAGAAATAAATTTATGCATATTACCGGCGTGGTTGCCGCCCTGATGCTCATCTTGTCGTGCTTTCTACCCTGGGTGTATTTTTCCAGCATAAATGAAACATTTACCGGGTTTCATGTTATTCCGTTTGCCAATGGGACTTATTACGGGAGGGCAGGGATCTTTATCACCGTTTTAACCCTGCTGGTGTTGATGCTGATGTTTGTTAACAGAGCATGGGCAAAAGGAGCTAATTTATTTATTGCCGGATTGATATTTGCCTATGCGATTCGTACTTACCTGGTTTTTACGGCTTCTCTCTTTCCAAATGAAGTAACCAAAAAACCGGGAATATTTATGATCCTGGTTTTCTCCCTTATTTTGCTTTTAAGCACTTTGTTTCCCCGTACACAAAATACATTTGACCGGTAATTATTTCCCGGTGGCTTTTGCCCAGGTGTCCTTAAGGGTTACTGTACGGTTGAATATTAATTTTTCCGGAGTGGAATCTTTATCGGCACAGAAATATCCTTTTCGAAGGAATTGATACCGGTCTTCAATTTTTGCGGCTTCTAAAGAAGGTTCAATAAATGCTGATTTAATTATCTGTAAAGAATCAGGATTAATATGTGTTCTGAAATCGTCGTCTTCTGCCGAAGGATTTTCGGTTTTAAACAGTCGGTCGTATAAACGCACTTCTGCTGTTTTTGCGTGTGCTGCACTAACCCAGTGAATGGTACCTTTCACCGAAATACCGCTTTCATCGGCGCCGCTCCTGGTTTCGGGGAGATAACTGCAGTGCAATTCAATTATTTCTCCGGCATCGTTTTTAATGAAATTATCGCACCGTATGATATAGGCATTTTTTAACCTTACCATGGTGCCAGGTGCAAGCCTGAACCATTTTTTAGCCGGCAGTTCCATAAAATCATCCTTTTCAATCCAAAGTTCTTTACTGAAGGGTATTTCCCTTGTTCCCAAAGCGGGATCAGGGCCATTTTCAGCCAGCATCATTTCCGTTTTTCCTTCGGGGAAATTGCTAATTACTAATTTCAGTGGATCCAGTACAACCATAACCCGTTTGGCTGTCATATTCAGGTCTTCGCGAAGGCAGAATTCGAGCAAGCCCAGGTCGATAAAGTTTTCCCTTTTTGCTACACCGATTTTATCGCAAAACATCCGAATGCTGGCGGGAGTAAACCCCTTCCTTCGAAGTCCGCTGATGGTAGGCATCCGGGGGTCGTCCCAACCGGTTACAAATCCCTCGTTCACCAATTTCAGTAGTTTTCGTTTACTCATTACCGTGTAGGTCATGTTCAGCCTTGCAAATTCATATTGGCGGCTGGGGAATATTTCCAGTTTATCGATGAACCAATCGTAAAGTTCGCGGTGTGCTACGAATTCGAGGGTACAGATGCTGTGCGTAATTTTCTCGATGCTGTCGCTTTGGCCATGGGCGAAATCGTACATCGGATAAATGCACCAGTTGTTGCCGGTGCGGTGGTGGTTGGCATGTTTAATACGGTAAATTAACGGGTCGCGCATCAGCATATTTGGAGAGGCCATATTTATTTTAGCGCGAAGCACCTTTTCACCATCTTTATATTTACCGGCTTTCATTTCTCCGAACAATTGCAGGTTTTCTTCCCGGGCCCTGTTTCGGAATGGGGAGTCTTTGCCGGGTTCGGAGGGCGTTCCCTTTAGCAAGGCTATTTCTTCAGCCGTACTGTCGTCCACATAGGCCAGGCCTTTTTGAATCAATTTTTCGGCAAAGTGATATAGCTGATCGAAATAATCGGAAGCGTAATACTCATTATGCCATTCAAATCCAAGCCAGCGGATATCATCCTTGATGCTATCCACATATTCGGTTTCCTCAGTAATGGGGTTGGTATCATCAAAACGAAGGTTTGTTTTACCGCCATATTTTATTGCTAATCCAAAGTTTAAGCAAATGCTTTTACTATGGCCAATGTGCAGGTATCCGTTGGGTTCGGGGGGGAAACGGGTAAGTATCGATTGGTATTTTCCTGATGCCAGGTCGGTTTCAACAATATCTTCGATAAAATTCAGGCTCTTTTCTTCACTCATAAAAATTGATAAACCGCAAATTTACAAATTGGGGCAGGAATATTTTCATAATAAAACCCCGCCATGAAGGGGCGGGGCAAAAATATTTTTAGGATGGTTATTATGCGGGCCTTCCCATTTTTCGCAGGTACCCGGCATGAGAGAAAATAGCATGGCGCATTTTTCGAAATTCAATATACCTAATATTGAAATCCTGGCAGGTTTGCCTTATTATTTTGCTGATGGCCGGGTAGTGAACGTGCGATATTTTGGGAAACAGGTGGTGCTCAATTTGAAAGTTTAACCCGCCAATAAACCAACTGATGGCTTTATTGGAAGTAGCAAAATTTGCCGTAGTACTTAATTGGTGCAACGCCCACTCTGCCTCCAGTTTATTGGAAGAGGGGTCGGGCATGGGAAAGGAGGTTTCCTCTACGGTATGGGCAAGTTGGAACACCACGCTAAGAATAAAACCTGCCGTTAAGGCCAATATGAGGAAACCGATAAGCCAGGGTAGGAAACCGACCATCCAAATAGGAACCGCAACCATACCAAAGAAATAAAGAACTTTTGCTATCCAAAAGCGAACATGTTCTCCTTTACTCATCTTTTTAAGCGGCACATCGCCCACTTTTTGACGGAAATATTTATCAAAATCGGAATGAAAGAGCCAAAACAGCAAAAGCATGGGGTAAAGCAACCACACATAAATATGTTGGAAGCGGTGGAAGAAGTACCGCTTTTGGGTGTGGCACATACGGAGCATGGGTTTAATCTCAATATCATCATCAACTCCATCTATGTTGGTATAGGTATGATGAATGATATTGTGTTTGTTGTGCCACAAAATTCCACTTGCACCCAGTGCATTAGCTGAGTAGGCCGCTGCTTTGTTCCAAAATTTACTTTCGCTGAAACATCCGTGGCCACCATCGTGCATCACATTAAAACCGATAGCCGCAGTTAATACGCCCATGATAAAACATTCAATGAAAGCGATCCATAAGGGTGGGGTAAAAAATACCGTATGGATGTATAAGAAAATATAGAGCGCCCAAAGCAATCCGGCTTTGAAGAATAAGCTAAAGTTACCCGTCGGGTTTTTCTTTTTTTCAAGGAAATAGGCCTGTACTCTTTTTTTAAGTTCCGCATGAAAATTGGAACCTGCGATGTTTGCGAATTTTGGAGTAGCCATAATGTTGGTTTAAGTATTTTCAAGAATAAGGGAATCGAGGTTTTTAAGCCCTACTGTTTTTTCGGAAATGAACCCTTCGGCATATTCTACTCCAATCATCTTGCCAAACATTCGATGCCTGTAAATGATACTATCCAGAAATCCAGGGGTAGAAATATAGGTAACGGGTCCTTCGGGTGCGTCTTCTGAAAAAAATTGTGTCTGGTAAGATTGGATGGATTTCAAGGCTTCATTAAATACAGGGGAAACGTCAACTACAAAATCAGGCTTTAGGTACCTATCCTGTACATAATGAAGCACATATTTGGGGCGCCATGCCTCCTGCTCCTTGCCATCCTGGCTGGTTTGAATTTTGATTAGGCCGGAAAGAAAACAGGAATCGCTTACCAGTTTAGCACCTTTCCCGTGATCCGGATGACGGTCTTCCGGGGCATTGCAAAGAACAATTTCGGGACGGTATTTCCGGATGGCACAAATCACTTTAAGCTGATGTGCTTCATCGTTAGTAAAGAAACCATCTGCCATACCCAGGTTTTCCCTTATTTCGAGTTGAAGGATTTTGGCGCTTTCGGCTGCTTCATTAGCCCGGGTTTGAGCCGTACCCCGGGTACCTAACTCACCACCCGTAAGATCAATGATTCCGGTTTTCTTCCCTCTTTTCTTTTCAAGCAGAAGAATACCGGAGGCACTAAGTTCCACATCATCGGGGTGGGCACCAAAAGCGAGGATATCCAATTTCATCCGTTATAAAATCTTGCGCAAGATACATTGAAAATCTGAGTACTAAATTGAGAATGCGCCGTAATCTATGCAGATATAACAAGGTTTTGTGTATAACTTACCTTTTGGTCAGCGCATTGCGGCGAATATCCGGGTATCCATACATCCGCTGCACTTCCCGTACAAACATTTCGATGCTGGCATCCTCATTCTTTTCATCATACGATTGTTTGAGGTTGGTATCAAAGAAGAAGGCCACGGTTTGGTATAAGCGGGCGGTAAGACCTCCCTTATATTCCTTAATGATTTCGTAACAATTGTTACCGGTTTCGCGATTAATCAGCTTCATAAGCACTTTTCCCTGATACACAGAAAGATTGGTGAGGGGATCGGAGAATTTTTTGCGGAGATCAGACTCTCTGCTTTTTATGTATATTTTCTTTTCCTTTTTATCGGCCAGGGTAGCCAGTTTATCATTCATCTCATTCAATACAATACCGGCCTGCCGGGCATAAGGGTAGGTAACATAAACCGCATTCCTAAGCCGGTTATATTTGGCATAGGCACGGCGCTGGGCTTCGGTTAGATGGGTGTAGAAGTATAAGTTATCCAGGGTTTTCAACTCTATTGTATCGCCATTATAAACAATGGCTTCGTGCCGGATGGTATCGTAAATTCCGTATTGCGCAAAACTGCTTTGGGTAAAAAGGGTACCCCCAAAAAATACGGAAATGGAAATAATTAAAACCCGGCGCATTTTCATAAAGTTAATCAGGCATTTCAAAAATTAATACCTGTTATCCCTTAAAGTAACCCTAAAATATATAGAGGGGAAAATTATTTAAAATGCTGCATTTCAGGGTGGTTTCAATTACATTATCCCTTATTGGTTGGCAAAGAGGAAAAGGTAGAAAATTGCCAGGCTGGCAACTGTCAACACCGCCGCCCAAACCCGGGGTTTTGCCTGAGTTCGCTGGAGCACACTCATCAGGGCACCAATTGCCATGAAGGCAATTCCCAGCCAAACAATATTGATCCAGGGGAAAACATAGGCTTTCACGGTAATAAAGTCAATTACTCCGTTTGAGGTTTTTACCCCGATTTTCACTTTCCCATCTTTACTGATTCCAGCAAAACGAACAAACATATTTTGTGCGTACAGGGTATCGTCAAAATTTACAATGCCAATATTATCTACCTGGATGGCAGGATGTGCTGTTACGCTCTTCCCCTCTTTATTTACAATCCGTACATCGGCCTGCATGGCCACATCATTGGGTTTAAAGTGATATTTTCCGTTATCGGGGTTACGTTCCACTTTGTTCAGGATAACATAGCCATGATCATAATAGCCGGTATCGCCGGGGTTCATTTCCATGATATGGAAGGAGCCGGTATCGCGGTTGCCCGATTCGTTAAGGGCAAAGGAAATATAGGTGAAGATATCCTTGGTGAGGTAATTCCGGGTGTCGGGATTGCTGCTCATGTTATTATCCTTCATCACATAAACATCCGGATTGAGGCTAAATTCCTCCTTCGATTTACTGCTGTCCTTTTTCTGGAACTGGAGGTGGTAAAACCTTTTACCTTTCTCATTGCCAAACGTCTTGCCTGTATAGGTTACCCAGTAATCGCCCATGGTGGTAGGCACATCCCGGAGAAGGGTTAGGTTTTCCATCGGGTCTTCGGTCTGTTTGCCGTTGGCATCTTTTGCTACCGGAATATTGATGCCATTTACGCTGGCATTACTGATCACCTGTTTGTTGCCCGAAGATATCAGCATCCCTGCAATCATGAGCGCGAAACCGGCATGGGAAACGGAGCCTCCCGAAAAACGGAAATTACCTTTTAACCCACCCCATATATAATAGGCATTGGCAATCACTGAATAAATGGCGGCAAACAAGGCAGCATAAATGGCAACCAGAAATCCCATACCATGTTTGTAAAAATGAATGGGGTAAAACAGGCCCAATAAAATGGCCACTACTGCGGCAACCAGGGTAGGTATTGCAATTTTCTTCAGCAGGTACAATCCGGGGGTTTCTTTATATTTCAGGTATTGGCCTATGGCGGTAAGCAGCCCTATGATAAAGGCCACTATCACCACCACCTTATTATAAGAGAATTCTACGTCTTCCGGATTGGCAATATTGGTACCAAAGAGCTTATTATATACCGGAAGCGATGTTTTGGCAATTATAAAAATAGAGGTAAGAAAAAGCATCAGGGAACCAATGAACATCCAAAACTCCCTGGAACTCGTAGCTTCCTCTTTATGGATGGTGGGAATTTTAGCGTACCGCACAAAAAACAGCAGCAGTGCCGGAACCGCAAACAGGAACACGAAGGATCCGATCATTACATTGATAGCTTTTCCGGCTTCGGTAAAAGCATGCACCGAAGCATCGCCAAGCACACCGGTTCGGGTAAGGAAGGTAGAATAGAGTATAAAAACAAAGCCCATCATGGCAAAAAAGAAACTGGCTCTTAATGAATGGCCGGTGGCATTAAAAATAAGCATAGTATGCATCCCGGCCACAATAATCAGCCAGGGAACAAACGAAGCATTTTCCACCGGATCCCAGGCCCAGTAACCTCCAAAACTCAGGGACTCATAGGCCCATTTTCCTCCCATCATAATGCCTAATCCTAATACACAAATGCTAAATAGAGTCCAGGGGATAGCCGGTTTAACCCATTGTGTATATTTTTTCTGAATCAGGGAACTGATGGCAAAGGCGAAGGGTACAATGGTAGAAGCAAAACCTAAAAACAAAAAGGGCGGGTGGATCACCATCCAGTAATTCCTTAATAATACATTCAGTCCCATTCCATCCTGGATCAGATTCAGGTAATCGGGTCTCGAAAAAATGGGTGCTGCAATTTCATTCCGGGTAAGTGTAAAAGGGCTGTTTCCTATCCGCACATCACCAAAATAAATTCCCAGGATCATGAAAAACAGGCAAACCTGGGCAATGCTGATTACCGCAAGTACCGAACTGCTCCATTCCTTTTTACGGCGAAGAATAATATATCCCAAAACCGCCTGCCATATAGCCCATAATAGGAAACTTCCTTCCTGTCCTTCCCAAATACAGGCCAGGAGAAATTTGGATTCCAGCTCTTTGGATGCATGTTTGTAAGCATACATGTACTCGAATAGGTGGTTGTAACAGATATAAAACAGAACGGAAAAAATAAGGAGCAATGAAACGCCCTGGGTAATAAAACTATACAGGGCTAATTTTTCCCAAGAATTCTTTTGTTGTAATTCTTTGGTAGCAATGCTCTTAATAAAGGAAAAAGCGGCAACACCCGAGGCTATTAATCCTAAAATGATAAAGAAATGGCCTAACTGGCCGGGCAGGAGGTGTTCACCCTCAAATTTCATACTGTATAATTAGCGCGACTCGCCGTTTCCGGTGGTGGCTGTCACATTCTTTTGAAGTTGTTCTTTGTCGTCCTTGTACTTGCTGGGGCATTTCAGCAGCATGTCTTTACATTCAAAATATTCCGGTTTCATAGTGCCCTTCATCACCAGCCTTTCACTTTTTTCAAAATCCGTGGGTTTGCTGTTGAGATACACCACCTTTGTCTTATTTCCGAGGCTGTCGATAGCGGTAAAACTAAGGTAGTTGGGATTTTTTATTGGATCATATTCAACAGGTTGGTCTTTATCAAGCTTTGCGATAATATGGACAAACTTTCCTTCTTTTTTTCGGGCAGAGGCAATGCTGTCGTAAGTTGAAAAATCAACTGCATAAGTAAGAAGACCCACTATGAGCGCAGCAATTCCTACCAGAATAATGATGTGCGTCTTTTTCATCTTTTTAATTCTTGCGCAAAGGTAATCTAAAACCTCGTTGTTTGTGGGGTAGTTCAGGCAATTTTGCATTTTGATAAGGTACAGGTGCTAAATTTGTGGCCTTTTAAGTATAGATTATGGCCGACTTGTTGAATTTTGACCCCAACCAGGTGAGTAATCCGGAAAATAATCTTTTCGGTTTGCCCTTTACTGAAGAAGATGCCCGGTTGGTTATATTACCCATTCCCTGGGAGGTAACAGTGAGTTACCGGTCTGGAACGGCACGGGCACCGGAACATATGATGGGGGCGAGTATGCAGGTTGATTTGTATGATCGCGAATATCCGGATTGCTGGCGCGAGGGAATATATATGCGCCCCACCGATCAAAAAATCCTTACAAAAAGCGATTACCTCCGGAAGGAAGCTGAATTATACATCAATTATATTTCTCATGATGGAAAAATTGAGGACAACCGGTTTATGATGAAAATCCTCCGAGAGATTAATGAAGGAAGTACTTTTTTAAATGAATGGGTTTATCAGCAAACGACCGACCTGCTACAAAGGGGGAAATTGGTAGGTTTACTCGGTGGCGATCACAGTTCACCGTTAGGTTTTTATAAAGCCATTGCAGATAAATATCCTGAATTTGGTATCCTGCAGATAGATGCCCACTGCGATTTGCGGGAAGCTTTTGAAGGATTTAAGTATTCACACGCCTCAATCATGTTCAATGCGTTGGAGCAGATTCCTCAGGTAAAAAAGCTGGTACAGGCAGGAATCAGGGATTATAGTGATAGCGAAATGATGCTGATTCAATCGGGCAATGGCCGTATATCCACTTATTTCGATCAGGATATCCGCAACCGGATCTATGAAGGGGAAATCTGGAGCGGCATTGCGGATGAAATTGTACAACAGCTACCCCCATTCGTTTATATTAGTTTTGATATTGATGGCCTGGATCCAAAACTATGCCCCAATACCGGAACGCCGGTGCACGGCGGGTTCCATGTAGAAGAAGTATTTTACCTGTTCAAAAAAATACAGCAAAGCGGAAGAAAAATAATTGGCTTCGATTTAAATGAAGTGGGCGTCAGTTCCAACGAATGGGACGAGAATGTGGGAGCCCGGGTTCTATTTAAACTTTGTAACCTCATCATCAGCAGTAACAGGTAACATGCAAATTTTCCGGATCCCGATACCTGATAAGAAAAGAAACAGCTTTTATTTCCTGAGCCTTTTTATTTTTATCCTTAACCTGGTTATTTTTTTAAGGATCATAATGCTGGCAGAAACTTATCAGCAATGGATAGGAATTTTTGGGTCCCTGATTTGTGTTTCAGGAATAATTTTATCCTACCTGAAAAGGAAACAGCGCCCTGGCTTTTTTCATATCCTGCATTTTATCCTGCTTACCTTAACCTGGATATTTCTACCGGCTGTTATTCCAGCCATTTGCATTGCCATATTTACCGCCCTGGCTTATCTGGCAGGTAAAGAAAGGTGGTTGTTGATCGGGGAAGCCGGCATACAATTCCCATCTTTCCCATCCAAAAAATTGCCCTGGAGAAAAGTATCGGATATTATTTTGAAGGATCTTGTTCTTACTATTAACCTGGCAGATAACAGGTATATTCAACTTGTGGTGCCTCCCAACAGTTTTTCCCGCGGAGAAACCGATTTTTTGCAAACCTGCCAGGAGTGGATTCGTGCTTCCCGGCAGCCGGATAAATCCTAATTTTACATTATGGCCGAAATAACCAACTCCCCATTTTTAATGTATTCTGATGGGAATGGGAATATCTATGAGGACCGAAGCCTTTTTGTTTCAGGAAGAAGCGGTTGGGATGCAATGCCCATTCCGGTGGATCACTGGATAAAACTTCCTGATGGAGGACAATTATATGAACTCCCGGGCAGGCGTGGAATTGGTATTGATGTAGTATCCGGAGAAATGAGGCTCTGTGAAAAAGGATGGGCCGTAGCCGCATTTATTCCACCGGCATACACCGGATTATTTATTGCGGCCTACGAAACTTTGCCCGATGCCCCGGTGCTTCCCCTGTTTTGTTATACCGCGGCAGGATGGTATAATGATGAGTTGTATGTACCTGCTGTGCATATCGAACAGGATATCCGGCAGGATGCGGTGGGTTATAAGGAAGAAAATATTGAATCAGGTGCCGGCAATTTATTGAAAACCTATCCGCACAACAGGCTGGTGCAACACCTGATGAATAATTGTTGCATGACCTATACCTGCCCCGCCGCCCGGAACCTGGCGCTGGGCCGATGGGAATGCCCCATACCCGTTTCTCCTGCATGCAATGCCAATTGTATTGGCTGTATAAGTTTTCAACCACAGGAAGAGGAAATTACGAGTACGCAGGACCGTTTAAAATTCAAACCATCCCCCGAAGAGATTGTAGAATATACGGTTCCTCACCTGGAAACAGCGCCATTTCCAATTGTAAGTTTTGGACAGGGCTGCGAAGGCGAACCCCTATTGATGTGGGAGACCATCCAAAAATCAATCATTGAAATCAGAAAACATACCACCAGGGGCAGCATTAATCTCAATACAAACGGAAGTATGCCCAAAGCGGTTCGTGCGCTGTGCGAAGCCGGGTTAAACAGTATCCGGGTAAGCACCAATTCCGCCTGCGAGGATGTGTATAATGCGTATTATAAACCCAATAACTACCGATTTGCCGATATCATCGAAAGCCTCAAAACGGTAACTGAATTTGATGGCTGGACCAGTATTAACTATTTCGTTTTCCCGGGCATGACAGACAGGGTAGTGGAGTATGAGGCTTTACGGAAACTAATAAACGAAACGGGCCTAAAAATGATTCAATGGAGAAATTTTAATATCGATCCCGACTGGTATCTCGAAAAGATAAATATGCCCGAAACCGGTGAATTCATTGGTGTGAAGCAAATGATGGAGCTGATTAAAGAAGAATTCCCCAATTTGAAATATGGATACTTCAATCCTTCAATGGAAAGGATTAAGGGAGATTTCGAACGGGACTTTGCCCATTGATATTTACTAAGCACTTTTCAAGATTGGATAAATGAGATTTGGCATCAGCTTTTATTCGTTATGGTTGGAGGAATTTTAATGAATATAAAAAAATGCCCCGGTTTAACCAGGGCAATATGTTTATAATTATAACAGGGTTTCTATTGTTTTACAAACGACCTGATTATATTAGAGCCATCCCGCATGATTAGTTTAATTGCATAAACACCCTTGCTCAGATTACTCACATTTAGTTGCAGCGTGCCTGCATTAGGGGTTATAATAAATACACGGCCATGCATATCCGAAATCTGAACAGCGGATATATCTCCTGAGTTGATGTTCTTGAACCAAACTAAATCGGTTGTTGGATTAGGGTAGATTACCAGGTTTGTTTTGTCTTTATGGCCTAAGGTTACGGCTGCAATTGGGCTGAACTTGAATTTTTCATCCTGGTCAACCTGCCTGATTCTGTAAAAAAGCCTTCCTTCTCCCGGAGCAATATGTACAAAACGGTAATGATGTTTCCCTGAAACATTTGCGGCCGTTGTTTCCCCAATGGGAATAAAGGTTGTACCATCCTTACTAAATTCGATAACAAATTGGGAGGTATTGATTTCATTTTCTGTTTCCCAGTTCAGCACCACGTCATTCACGCTGGCAACTGCCGTAAAGGTTAGGAAGTCTAACGGAACAGGATTCCCTTTGGTGAAACTTTCAAAATTGGTGAGGCTCCAGTCGTCAAGGCTGCGAATAAACAGCACATGGGTTGCATCGGATAAAGCGCTGGTATTAGCTACAAATGCAATATTGTTCAGATCCGGGCTTACGGTAATGGGAATGATCGTTCCATTTCCAAATCCGGGATCGGTATCAAAAAAATATTCAACATAGGTAATATTACCCAGCGCTGCAGGAGCCGGGGGATACGCGGGATCACTATCTATCAAAAAATCCTGGATGTTCGTGAGGCTCCATCGGCCATCTGCATTTTTGGAGCGGATACCAAAACGGTGTACACCATTACTTAATGATGATGTACTTAGGTAAGCAAGGAAATCACTCAGATCTGTTCCATTGGATGGGATGCTGATGGAAGTGGCATTTCCAAATCCCGGATCGGTATCAATAAAATATTCTGCTGCTACCATATTGGTTGGCGTCGAAGCTGATGCAGCATAAGCAGGGTCATAATCCACTAAAAATAATTCCATGTTGGTAAGGCCCCATTTGCCATCGGCATTTTTAGTTCTTAATCCAAATCGATGAATGCCATTGCTCAGGCTGCTTGTATTTAAGGCTGCCACCACATTGCTTACATCCACATTTGGGGAAGGAATAGTAATGGAAGTAGCGTTGCCAAATCCCGGATCGGTATCAATAAAATATTCGGCCGCTACCATATTTGTTGGAGCAATAGGAGAAGCGGGATAAGCAGGATTGTAATCCACCAGGAATATTTCTATATCCGTATGGCTCCATACACCATCCGTATTTTTTGTTCTGAACCCAAATCGATGAATGCCATTGCTCAGGCTGCTTGTATTTAAGGCTGCCACCACATTGCTTACATCCACATTTGGGGAAGGAATAGTAATGGAAGTAGCGTTTCCAATTCCAGGATCGGTATCAATATAATATTCGGCACCCAACATATAGCCCGACGCTCCCGGTGCATTGGGATATGCCGGATCCTGTGCATGGACAAAGAGGGTAAATAGCTGTAAGGGCAGTGCTATAAAAAATATTTTCATTTTATTTCTTTTGTTCTTCCGCCTTTGGTGGAAAATGTTCTGCTTCTTTTTAATCAGGCCAAATGAAAGACTCTTTTTTATCTTTCTCATCCTACGTTCTAAAAAGAACACATTCATTTCTTTGGTTTCATCCTTATCCCTGTAAACCTGATTCTAACTACTAATTATTGTTCCGGGTGCTGAATGTAACATTCATTGTACCTGCACCTGAAAGAATACTTGATGGAGCAACAATGTTGTAAATAGTGGGTATTGATGGAATGCCTGATAGTTTGTAAGGATCAGTTGCTCCAAATGCACCACAATCAGGATTGGTAACCACACCCACGGTAACACCATAGCCAATGGCAGGTGATCCGGTTTTTAGCACCATACGAGAATCGAGGCTGTTGCTGGTGCCAAGTGTATAAACAGTGGCCATATTTACATTTATTGAATTACCGCTTTCTATATTATTGGTAAAGGTTTGGTTTTGTGAGAAGATATTATTCTTGATATTGCAATTAATGAAATAAACAGGGGTGCCACCAATATTGTAAAAGATATTGTTGGCCACATAGCAATTGGAAATAGCAGAAGTGGCTACATTCGCATAAAAACTATTGTTTCGGAAAATATTATTGCTGCCCGTTAGGCTGGGAAGGTTTACTTTACCCCAATATTCATAAACTATGTTATTCTCAAAAGTGAAATTGCTGAGGGAACCCGAAGTGCAATTGATGCCAGCACCATAAATAAAGCACTTTCTGATGGTTACATTGGTATTCCCGTTATTATAAAAGTTTACGTCCTGATTAATCAGGCATTTTTCAAGAGTTATATTGGTCAATAAATCACCATAGAGGGAGCCGCCGCCAAAACTTACGCCAATAAACTTTGTTCCGCTGCTGCCTGCTACAAAGTTTACGGAGCTTACCCATCCATTCTGTGGTTTGTATTGCAAACCCGGGTTTGCCGGTGTGGTAGTATTGGAGGGGTCTAAGAAATAACCCGGCCCAATAATGGTAAGTTTTTTATTGATGGTTGCAGCACCATAACCCGTTGCACTGGCTTCTATGTGCAGCGTATCTCCATCTAATACTGATGTGCTGGAAACAGCCGCATTGAAATTGGTGAAATCGGCACTGGCGCCTATATTGTTATTTAACCGCCAAACTTTGGCGCTGGTGCTTAAAAATGCAATTAAAAGGATCAGGGTTGCAAAAATGGAAGTAAACTGTTTCATGCTCTTTTCTTTTTTACTTATTGAATAATCAAAAATAGAGCGCAGATAAATAAGCCATTATCCTTAAAAAGGGTGATTTTTTCTTATTTTCAGGAATTCATTAAAAAGGGTGAGAGGATGGGAATCATCATCATATTTAATTTGCAATATTGAATTTAGGTACCTTGATGAGAAAGATTAACCCTGTTATCTTATTCCTGACTGTAATTCTGTTTATGGCAGATACAGGTGTGGCCCAGCCATTAAATATCGACAGCCTCACACAACTTGCTCGCACTGCAAAGAAGGATACCCAAAAAGTACATTTGTATTTTGTACTTGCCAATCAATTTCTCGATAAGGATTTAAATAGCGCCAGAAAGTATAGCCAGTTGGGAAAATCCTTAAGTAAAGAATTGAATTACCGAAAAGGTGTTTCTGATTATTATTCCGTTTATAGTTCGATTCTAAATTTTGAAGGAAAATTTGACTCTTCCTTAATGCTTAACCTGGAGGCAGTTGATTTTGCAAAAGAGAATGGAGACCCTGAAGAAATTGGACGGACGATGATGAATGCCGGGATTGCTTATATGCAATTAGAGGAATTTGAACAGGCAGTAAAATACATAGAGGGTTCCAGAGATATCTTTGTCAGAAATAGTATCCACCAGTACAGAGCAAATACGTTTAATTTATTGCAGATGCTTTATTACTCTATGCGTCAATACCGCAAAGCAGTAAATAATGGACTTTCTGCTATTCAGTTGCTTAAGAATAATAAGGATGAAACATACCTGAGTGAAGCATATAATCTTCTCGGCTTGAATTATATTCAGTTACATATTTATGATTCAGCCAAGTATTTTCTGGATAAAGCGGGAGTCCTGGCTATTAAGAACAATAACCAGATTATTCAGATTACCACGAATTTAAATTATGCTTTAATTGGGCTTAAATTGCAGCAATTAGACAGTATTAAATATTATTGCGAAAAGGCCCTGGCGATTTCACGAAATCAAAATGCTTCCAATTTTGTCGGGCTTGCACAATTTGGGTTGTCGTATTATTTTCTCTTGAATAAAGAGTATTCTAAGGCGATCCTGATGGCTGACTCTGCTTTGGTTTTGGCCAATACCTTTAATTTACGCGACCTTAAACAAAAAGTACTCCCTGTAATATCTTCTGTTTATTATGCCCTGCAAGATTCTAAAAAGGGATTTTATTATTTTGATCAGTATGAGTTGCTGTCAGACAGTATTCTTAATGAATCTATTGCTAAAAATACAGTACAGATTCAAAAAAAATTTGAAACGGAACGTAAGGAGGATCATATTAGGTTACAGGAAGGTCAGTTAAAACAGAAAAGCATTCTTATTTATTTCCTTGTTGCCTGCGTTATAGCCATCCTGATCATTTCACTTTTGATTTTTCGTAATCACCGGAATAAACAAAAACTCCAGCAATCAAAAATTGATGAACTGGAAACTGAGAAGAGGCTTACCGTTACAGAAGCAGTATTGAAAGGAGAAGAACAGGAGCGCGCACGTCTTGCAAAAGATCTGCACGATGGACTGGGCGGTTTTTTAAGCGGTATAAAATTTTCCTTAAATGATATTAAGGGCAACCAGGTGTTATCGGCAGATAATGCTCAGGCATTTGAACGCAGTATTGATATGCTGGATAGCTCAATTAATGAAATGCGCAGGGTGGCACATAACCTGATGCCTGAAGTGCTACTAAAATATGGGTTGGATGCTGCCTTGTCTGATTTCTGCCACGAGATTCAGCGGAGCGGAGTGGTACATATCAGGTACCAGTCAATTGAATTTAAGGATATTAAATTAAAGCAATCCACCGCCCTTGCCGTTTACCGGATTGTGCAAGAGCTGGTGAATAACACCATTAAACATGCCCTTGCCAAGAATGTACTGGTTCAATTACATGCTTCTGATCAGGAAAATACGCTTTCACTAACAGTAGAGGATGATGGGAATGGATTTGATACAGGCGTTCTAAAACATGCTTCGGGCATGGGATGGAAGAATTTACAAAACAGGATTGATTTATTGAAAGGGAAGATAGATCTAAATTCAAAACCAGGGAAAGGGACATCTGTATTTATTGAAATGAAAATGTAAATTTTCCGGGTTTCAAAATTTGTTGGGATGAAAATAAGTTTGTTTATAGTGGATGACCACTACATGGTTATCGAAGGCATCCGGTCTCTGTTACAAAATGAGGAAGGGATTGAATGGATGGGGCATGCTACCAATGCGGCCTCCTGCCTTGCCTTTTTGCGGATGCAAAAACCGGATGTGATTTTTATGGATGTGAACCTGCCGGATATGAGTGGCACAGAATTATGTAAGCAGGTAAAAGTACTTTATCCGCAAATCCTGATTCTTGGATTAAGCACCTTTAACCAACAGTCGGTAGTTCGTAATATGATGGATAACGGCGCTTCCGGTTATGTGATAAAAAATGCAACCAAAGAAGAGTTGCTTACTGCTTTACATACGGTTATGGCAGGTAGAAGTTTTATAAGCAGGGAAGCAGCAGCCATGCTTAGGAATACAGATGAGGAAGTGCCGGTTATTTCCCGAAGAGAAAAAGAAATTCTGGTATTGATTTCAGATGGCCTCAAGAATTCAGAGATTGCTGAAAAATTATTCATTAGCGTTTTTACAGTGAATACCCATCGGAAGAGCCTGCTGGCAAAATTTAAAGTGAACAATACCGCAGGGTTATTAAAACAGGCCATTAAGTACGATCTGCTTTAGTATTCCTGAAACAACAGGAAAGATATTTTTCTGCCTGCAAAACCTAATGGTAAAAAATTGTACTTTCATTCTGCAATTTTTACCTCATGAATTATAAAGGCTTTGTTTTCTTTTTTTGTTGTTTCCACTGTTGGGATAATTATGCCGTAGCGCAAAATAAATTGCCCGGCCAATCTTTTCCAAATGAAGCACTGGTAATTTATAACTACAAATCCAATGGCAAAAACATTGAAGGACGCACTCTTTTCCTTGCCTATAAGAATAACCTTGCCATACTTACTGATAGCAATAGTTCAGGTAATGAGGGTCGGATAATTGATTTTAATAAGAAGGCTACCTTCCAAACTATCCGCATGAAAAATGGAGAAAAATTCACCCTGAAGAACCCATTTCCCAAATATGAGAGGCCAACTATTACCGGTGATACGGCTTCTATATTGGGAATTCCCTGTAGAAAAGCAAAACTTGTTATCCGGTCAAATTCTATTGAAGTTTGGTTTACCAATGCTATTCAGGTAAAAGGAACTCCATCCTTAGGTATTGCGCCCGGACTTGGACTAATATTGAAAATCGTTCGTAATGGAAATTTTGAAATCTATGCATCCAAAATTGAACTTGGCAAAGTGCCGGATTCCTTATGGCAAAAACCTGGTAGTTATGGAAGGATTGTAGATGAAGCCACTTTCCGAAGAAAAGAAATCGATAACCGGTATTTTAGTTTCCCGGTTTTTGATCACCAACAAATCAATTTCACCGATTCTATTTCAAACCCTGTGGAAGGTCTTGCTAATGTTACATACCGTTATGCCGGAGGAACCGTAGTTTTAAAGAAAGTAAAACTCCCGGATACAGAAGATTTTAATGTATTCATAAACCTTACCCAATATTCTAACGGTGATGCCTACGACCGGACGGGCACGGTGTTTATTATACCAACTGACAAGAAGATTTCCTTTTTGAATGGTTTGAAGTACGGTATTAAAGAATTACCGGTTTATACGGATAAATCCGGACACAAATATCAGGGTGTAGTAGCCGCCCCCGATTACAGTCCCCCGTTGGAACTGATGCGATTTTTTACTCCGTTTGGTGTACGTGCATATAATGGGAATGTTCAGATAGCCGGATACCATTGGGCTGATTCTGTAAATTACAAACAAGATGTAACTGATTTGATTTCCCGGCTTAAAGGAGAAGGTTGGATTGGCGCTTTTATTGGAAATTACGACAAAGGCGGCCATATCATCAACCTCCAACTGGATTACTATCCTAAAACTGACGAGCCTGTAAAAAAGTATTGGGTAGAGCCTGTATTTAATACCCTGAATATAATGGAAATGGCCGGACAGGCTTATGGAACCATGTTCGCCGATGATTCATTAACCGTTACTATAGACGTTCCGGATAATCTAAAGAACTTGCAGTTAAGATATATATCTACCGGCCATGGAGGTTGGGAGGGGGGAGATGAGTTTAATCAAAAGGAAAATGATATCATTGTTGATGGCAAACGGGTATATCATTTTATTCCCTGGCGCACCGATTGCGGTACTTATCGAAGGTTTAATCCGGCGTCGGGGAATTTTGGTGATGGGTTATCCTCATCCGATTTAAGTCGCTCAAACTGGTGCCCGGGAACTACCACCAATCCGGTCTATATTCCCTTAAATCTTTCTGCGGGAACTCATACTCTTAAAATTGCCATACCTATGGGTAAGCCGGAAGGGAGTAGTTTTAGTTCCTGGAATGTTTCCGGGGTATTGATGGGAGAATTAAATTCAAAATAAGGAGCGGGATTCCCATTTCTTTTAAAGTATTCCCTGCAAGTTTTCAATATGGTATCAGGATCTATTTAATAATACTGACAGTGATGAAAGTATTTATCAAAAAATTGATGGAATAAACATCAGCTTGCGTATAGGAAGATGAATAATTGGCGGTGATGCCGAATGATTGGTTTGATATTGAAATGGGGGAAGATATTTATAAAACCTTTGTTAATAGAAAGGAGTATATTCTCCAAATTGAGGAAATTCGATTAGTTTCGGCCCCAAATTTACAGGGCTTTAATGAGGAAGCGATATCGAAGATTGAGGATTAATTTGCGCCCTGTATCGCTATGCCTATTATTTTCCCTGAATTTTTTTTTGGCTCTTTCCCCCTTTTCGGGTGCTTCTCCTATTCATTTGGATTGGAACCGGGGGATTGATATTTCGCACCAAAACCAACCGGTAGATCCGGAGGGACCATCCTGCCAGAGAGACATTTTTGATGTTAGGAACGATTCCCGTTTTATTCAGAGAAAACAAAAAAGGGAATCCCTTGCTAATAGCCGGTTTAATGTGGTTTTACCCCCAAACTTTGCTGCAAACCTAAGCCCTGGTTTGGCATCTGACCCCTTCTGTTGGATAGTTCCTCCGGGATACTATTCGTTACTCTTTCTGTTCCATTTATTTTAGTTTGCCTCTCCTGATTCAGTTCAGGAAAAAGGTTTCTATGTTGGTTTCCGGGTGCCCCCGGGGCACTCATTAGTCTTATTTTAAATCTATTCACCATAAACTTTTTTGTATGAAATGTCCGAATTGTAACGAAACCCTGTTGATGACCCAACGAAACAATATTGAAATTGATTACTGCCCAACCTGTAGGGGAGTATGGCTCGATAAAGGAGAACTGGACAAGATGCTCGATTTTGCCGCCCAGTATGTAGCCCCGGTTGCAACGGCACAAAACTTTAATCAACCCCAACAATATCACGAACCCAAATACAAAACCCAATTCGGGCAACATAAGCCCTACAAGAAGAAATCCTTTTTGGGGGATTTGTTTGATTTTGATTAGTGCCATAATTCCTATTTCATATTTTACATTTTAAAACTTCAGGATGCAGGAGATATTCGATTTATTTGCCCACCTTACCAATCCCGAATGGATCATGGCTAATGGCGGATTGTATATTGTAGTATTGATAGTTTTCATTGAAACCGGTTTCCCATTCGGTTTCTTTTTGCCTGGCGATTCGCTGTTGTTTATTGCCGGTATGGTAATTGCCAATGCGATGTCGCCTTTTAGCACTCCGGTGGTAAACCTCGCATTTTGGGTTTTTCTCATTTCGGTAGCGGGTATAATTGGAAATTTTGTGGGGTATTGGTTAGGTAGAAAATCGGATAAGTTGCTTTTTCAACGGAAGGATAATTTTTTCTTCAAGAAGAAATACCTGGTGCAAGCGAAAGAATTTTATGATAAGAAAGGAGGAGGCGCCATCGTTCTTGCCCGCTTTTTGCCGGTGGTACGCACCTTTGCGCCCATTGTAGCAGGAATAGTGAAAATGAACCCTGCCCGTTTTATGGTTTATAACGTAACGGGCAGTTTATTATGGGCAGCCACCCTTGTGTCGGCAGGCTTCCTGCTTGGCGAAAATGAATGGGTTAAACATAATTTGGAAATCATCATCATCGGAATTGTTGTTGTTACCACGGCACCTGTACTTTTAAAAATGATTTCTTCAAAATTCAAAAAAAATAAGGTTAAAACCATTTCTGCATAATTTAATAATTAGCCATTTCACTCCAATATTTTTAAGATGGAATTTATTTTACCCGATTTTGCCAATCCCGGTGTATGGATTAGCCTGCTGACCCTGAGTTTTTTGGAGATTGTATTAGGGATCGACAATATTATTTTTATTTCAATTGTTGCCGGTAAACTGCCTAAGCCTAAGCAACGAAGTGCAAGAAACATTGGATTAATCCTCGCCATGCTGTTTAGGGTAGGTTTGCTACTTTGTATTAGCTGGATTATTAGCCTTAAGGATCCCGTAATAAATATTCCTCCAGTAAATGGAGTTTCTGAGGAAAGTTTGGGGTTGAGTATTAAGGACCTAATTCTGATAGCTGGCGGGTTTTTTCTTATTTTTAAAAGCACCCTGGAGATCCATCATAAATTTCAAAAGGAGGTGAAGAGGGGAGAGAAAGGAAACAAATCAATTGTTGGTTTTGGATCTGTAATATTTCAAATCGTTTTGGTGGATGCTGTATTCTCTTTCGATTCCATTCTTACTGCGGTTGGCTTAGTGGATAATGTACTCATCATGATTATTGCTGTAATTATATCAATTGGCATCATGATGCTTTTTGCTGGTCCGGTTACAAAGATTATAAACGAGCATCCTACCTTGCAAATGTTGGCGTTGTCATTCCTGGTTGTAATTGGCGTTGTGCTCATTGCCAGCGGACTGCACCAGGAAGTGAGCAAAAGTATTATATATTCCTGCCTGGGATTCTCGCTTGCCGTGGAGATGTTGAACATCCGGTTGAGGCAGAAGAGTACCGCCACTGTAGAATAAAGGAAATTGTTTTGTAAGATTACGAGCTGCCCTAAAATACAAATTCCAGGCAGTTAATTTATAAGGCAAACCGGCTGTAAGAGAACAATGTAAGGGATAACCGTTTATAGTTATGCCCGGTATTCACCAAACACTTTTCTTAACCGGTCGGCAATTTCCCCCAGGGTGCAATAATTTTCCACTGCCTCTACTACAAAGGGCATCAGGTTTTGGGAAGTACTTGCTGCTGATTCCAGTTGGTTGAGGCATGCGGTAACCTTAGGCGTATCCCGCCTTTGTTTTAAACGGTTGAGTTTTTCGATTTGCTGTTGTTGAATGGAAGCATCAATTTTTAATACCGGGGTATCCTGTTTTTCTTCGATGTGGAATTTGTTTACTCCCACAATTATTTTATCCTGATTCTCGATAGCCTGCTGGCAGGCATAGGCGCTTCGGGCTATTTCGTCCTGCATGAAACCCTGTTCAATGGCCTGCACACTGCCGCCCATTTCATCAATTTGTTTTATCAGTTCCCAGGATTTTTGTTCCACCTCATCGGTAAGGGATTCTACAAAATAACTGCCGGCGAGTGGGTCAACGGTATCTGCTGCTCCACTTTCGAAGGCTACAATTTGCTGGGTTCGAAGGGCAATCCTTGCTGCTTCTTCTGTGGGAAGGCTTAGGGCTTCATCATATCCGTTTGTATGCAGCGATTGGGTTCCTCCTAAAACGGCTGCAAGGGTTTGAATCGTAACCCGGCTGATATTATTCAGGGGTTGTTGGGCAGTAAGCGTGCTTCCGCCGGTTTGTGTATGAAATCGGAGCATCATGGCTTTTTCATCCGTGGCTCCTAAATCCTTCATCATTTTTGCCCACATCCTCCGGGCGGCTCTGAATTTTGCCACTTCTTCAAAAAGGTTATTATGGGAATTAAAGAAGAACGATAACCTTTTCCCAAAAACATTAATATCCATTCCTTTTTCAAGGGCTGCTTTCACGTATGCCTTTCCGTTACTAAGGGTAAAAGCCACCTCTTGTACAGCACTGCTACCGGCTTCCCTTATGTGGTACCCCGAAATGGAAATGGTATTCCATTTTGGCACTTCCCGGCCACACCATTCAAAAATATCGGTGATGATTCGCATAGAGGCCTTGGGCGGATAAATATAAGTACCTCGAGCCGCGTATTCCTTCAGGATATCGTTTTGTATGGTGCCATTCAACTGGCTGAGTTCTGCCCCCTGTTTTTTTGCCAGGGCCACATAAAACGCAAGTAAGATAAAGCCGGTGGCGTTGATGGTCATGGAAGTAGAAACGCTTTGCAGGTTGATGCCCTGGAAGAGTCTTTCCATATCTTCGAGGCTGTTAATGGCCACGCCTACTTTTCCCACTTCGCCATCGGACAGCAGGTGATCGCTGTCGTATCCAATTTGGGTAGGAAGATCGAAGGCCACACTTAGCCCGCTTACACCCTGTTTTAAAAGGTAATGATATCGTTTATTACTTTCTTCTGCTGTGGAAAAGCCGGCATACTGCCGCATCGTCCAAAGTCTGCCCCGGTACATGGTAGGTTGCACACCCCGGGTAAAAGGATACTGCCCGGGAAGGCTGTTGTCCGTTGAGGTTGATTTTGAATATAGTTCCTTTATTTCAATTTCAGAATCGGTAAAGCGCATATTCTTGTGCTGGTCCATATTATTGTTTGAGCAGTTTTTTTGCTTCGTGTTGAAGCGCTTCAATCACAAATTTGTTGAGTTCTGCATTTTTCGTGGTACTGAATTCTATAATCCGTTTGCTTAATTCAATTCCGGGAGAATCCTGAGGCAGTGCAGCCGCCAGTTGGTTTATTACATAAATATTCTGGTCTTTCAACCGGGTAATGGCATTCCAGATTTCCGGCAATACATATACCTGTTGGGTAATATTATAATCATATTCCGATTTAATGGCTTCCACCATTTCCTGCTGAAGTTTGGCTACATTGTTTCCGGTATAAATCCGGCCTACGAGGTTTTGTAAACCAGCCCTTTCGGCATAAAGGGTCAATCGCTCAATGGCTTCCAGTTGTAGTCTCATGGCATCATTATTCATCCCCAGCCTTTCCCGAATCATATCTTTCATACCCCTGAATTCAACAAGGAGCAAAATGGCAATTACCAGGCATACAACCAGTACAAGCCCCTGAAAATAGGCAAATTTGAATTCTACAGCCAGCAAGGCGAATTGTTTCATCATGTGCAAAATTAATCAGGATAGTTCAACTTTTATTTTTTGATAACAACAGGTTATTGATAAACGGGGGTAATAATTGTAATTTTGCAGAAAATACAACGAAATGGAAACACTTGCGATATCTCCCGTTCAACTTACCGATTCTGCCATTGCCGAGGTAAAAAGGCTTCAGGCCGAACCTGCTTTTGATCCTTCAAAGAAGTTGAGGCTGGGGGTAAAAGGCGGCGGTTGCAGCGGATTGAGTTACCTGCTCGATTTCGATGAACAAAAGCCCGGCGATATTGAATTTGAAATTGCGGATATCCGCTGCCTGATGGATAAAGCACACGAAATTTATTTAGCAGGGATGGAAATTGACTGGCAGGATGGGCTTAACTCGCGTGGGTTCACCTTTAAGAATCCCAATGCAAGTACTTCCTGCGGATGTGGCAGTAGTTTTGCTGTGTAAAAGAAATAATTTAATGGAACTGAAATCCGCATGTTTGCGGATTTTTTTTTGACTTATTTAAACACAGGTAAGCACCCATTTTCTGAAATTGAATAGAGAAAAAAAAGTCCCACGTTATGTGTGGGACTTGAATAAAGAAATTATATATGTTATTAATGATCTTTTTTAGCCTTCTTGGCAGCAGCTAAAGCTTCAGCCGCCTTAGTTTCGGTATGATGTTTATCTACCGCTCCCAAAGGTTTGTTTTTAGCAAAATCCATCAGAACGGGTACCCCAACAAATATGGAGGAATAGGTTCCGGTGAATACACCGATCAACATAGCAAAAGCAAATCCGCGGGTAACTTCTCCTCCAAACAGGAACAAAATCAGCAATACTAAAAATACCGTTACGGAGGTCATGATGGTACGGCTTAAGGTGTCGTTGATGGCGCGGTTGATGATGGTGGTTTTATCTGCCCCGTGCAGGTCGCGTGCGTACTCACGGATCCTGTCGAATACAATTACCGTATCATTCATCGAGAAGCCGATAACTGTAAGTACCGCCGCAATGAAGTGCTGGTCAATTTCCAATGGGAAAGGCACCACCTCCCGGAGGAAGGAGAACACGGCACAAATAATTAATACGTCGTGCACGAGCGAAAGGATGGTTCCGATGGAGAACCGCCAATCCCGGAACCGGATGAAGATATATATAAAGATGATGATGATGGCAAAAATGGTGGCTTTAACCGCACCTCGTTTCAAATCATCTGAGATGGTGGGCTCAATACCAATCCGCCCCTGGATACTCTTTTTAGAAAATTCACTAAAGCTGAGATTTGCCGGCAATACCTTTTTCAGGCCTTCATAGAGTTTCATTTCCACCAGGCTGTCTGCATTGTTCTTTTCTTTCAGGTATGAAGTGGTAATATTCAACCTGTGGTTATCGCCAACGGTTTTAATTACCGGGTTTTCGCCAAATGATTTTTCCAGGTCATCGCGCACATCTTCGGTGCTAACCGGTTTATCAAAGAAAACAGTATAGCTGCGCCCCCCTTTAAATTCAACCCCTTCATCAAATCCGTGGAAGAAGGAAGCCACACCCATAATAACTACGATGGTAGAAATTACATAAGATATCTTCCTGTTTTCTACGAACTTAAACTGCGGGTGTTTGAAAATGAATTTCGAAACCTTGGTGAAATAATTAAAGTGGCGGTTCTTGTTGGTCCACACGTCAGAAATCAACCTCGACACCAGGATTCCGCAGAACAGGGAGAGGAGGATACCAATAATTTGGGTGGTGGCAAAACCTAATACGGGGCCTAATCCAAAATATACAAGGATAAATGCGGTGAGTAATGAAGTTATGTGGGCGTCAATTACCGGAGCGAGCGAACGATGGTATCCATCTGCAACCGCCTGCTGGTAATTCTTACCCCGAATAATTTCTTCTTTAATACGCTCAAAGATGATAACATTCGTATCCACCGCCAACCCGATGGTAAGCACGAGGCCGGCAATACCCGGTGCCGTTAGCGTAAAACCAAGTGCCGTGAGTACGCCAATCGTGAAAAGCAGGTTTAAGATAAGGGCAATATTGGCAACCCATCCGCCGGTATTATAATATACCAGCATCAGGATAAAGATTACAATAAAGGCAATAAAGAAAGAAAGGGCTCCACCTCTTACGGCTTCCTGGCCCAGGGTTGGCCCTACAATTTGCTGGGCCACAATTTTAGCAGGAGCATCCAGCTTACCCGATTTTAGCAGGTTGGCAAGATCTTGTGCTTCTTCCACAGTGAAGTTTCCCGAGATTTCAGAATTACCTCCTTCAATAACCCCGTTTACATTGGGTGCGGTATAAACAATATCATCCAGGGCAATTGCAATTGGCCTGCCCACATTTTTTCCAGTTAACCGGGCCCAGGTTTTACTGCCCGTGCTATTCATTTGCATTTTAATTGCAGGGCGGCCATGCTGGTCGTAATCCTGACGGGCTTCTTCAATGGCATCACCTTCAAGAGGAGCCTTATCCGATCCGGGAACTAATTTAATGGCATAAAGCGGGAAATACCTGAAATCCCCCTTCTCAGATTTTTCTTCCACACCTAATAGAAATTTTAAATTGGAGGGAAGCGCATTTTGAACCACCGGGTTGTTCAGGTAACTATAAAATAAAGAGGTATCTTTTAAAGCGATATTACCGATGGCAGCAGAATATACCGGCCGGCCATTGGCATCAGCCTGTGGGTTGATGGGGTTTATAATTTTGAAGAATGGATTCTGGTTTTTGGTTTCCAGGGTAGAATCCATTTTGCTGGTATCCGAAACGGAAACCCCATTCAGGTATTTTTGCAGGTTGGCATCGGCGGTGGTAAGCGGTTTGCTGATTTCATCAATCCGGTACACTTCCCAAAACTGCAGGTTGGCAGAGGATTGCAGGTATTTACGTACCCTTTCTGCATCCTGGAACCCTGCCAGTTCTACGTTGATTACACCCCGGTTTTCATCCAGGTTAATGGAAGGCTGAGCCACGCCAAATTTATCGATACGTTTTATTAGAATCTTATAGGTTTGGTTGATGGCGCCATTGGCCACTTCCTTAATCTTGCTCTTTACCTTGGAGTCGTCATCCGAAATTTTTACATTCTTTCCCGGGCCGGCAAACAGGGTAGCCATTTTTCCGGGGCCATTTTGTTTTATGAATGCATCGGTGAAGAGGTCAATATAATTCGCCTCACTATTTACCTTGTCGTTATCAGCCTTGTTGAGCGCATTAATAAGACGGGGATCTTTGGGGTTATTGCTCAGGGATTTTAATAAACCCTGGAGGCTAACATCCATGGTTACACTAATACCGCCCTGCAAATCCAGACCGAGGTTCAGTTCATTTTCTTTACACTTTTGATAAGAGGTACCTACCAAAGGAAAAATAGGCTTGTCCCGGGTACTGTCGAGCACATGTTCTACCTGTGCTTTTACAAGATTTGTGAAATCTTCCCCTTTTGCATTGGGATTTTGTTTCCTGATCTGGCGTTCTGCTTTGGCTTTTACATCACTTTCATAACTGCGTACAACCCAGGTATAGGAAAGTTCCCAAAGGGAGATAATGATCAAGGCTATGGTGAAAAACCATACTAAACCTTTCAGTTTCATGCAATTTTTACTTTTCTAAGTAGTTAATTTTTTTAAGGGTGCAAAGATAGGGAAAAAGAGGTTGGATGCGCAAGCCCCCGGTTTCCCCTTTTTCACAGCCTATCCGATTCATACTTCGGAAGTTAGAATCAGGTTCGGGGTACCTGCTAAAGATATATTGGCTACTTTTGCGGTCGCTATATAAATTATTGCTATGCCATTATCTTCTCTTATGAGCCGGTTTAATGAGCCTGAAACCTTAAAAATGGCCAAACTGGGCCGGGAATTGCGGGCTCAAGGTATTGATATTACCGATCTAAGCCTGGGCGAACCTGATTTTGATACTCCGGAACACATCAAAAAGGCCGCAAAAAGGGCAATTGATGAAAATTTTAGCCATTATACCCCGGTTTCGGGTTACCTCGATCTTCGGGAGGCAGTTTGTACCAAATTGCAAAGGGATAATGGGTTATCGTATTCTCCCGATCAGATCGTGGTTAGTACCGGGGCAAAACAGTGTATTGCCAACCTGGTTTTGGCCACCGTTGATGTAGGAGATGAAGTGATCATTCCTACGCCATACTGGGTTACCTATTCCGAAATTGTACGCCTGGCAGGTGGTAAAGTGAAATTTATTGATACCGATTTTGAATCGGGCTGGAAGGTTACCCCCGAGCAGTTGGAGAGGGCCATTACCTCCAAAACCAAATTGTTCATGTTCTCCTCACCCTGCAACCCAACCGGGGCTATTTATTCTTATGAAGAATTGACAGCTTTAGTGGATGTCTTTAAAAAGCATCCAAAGGTACTCATCATGAGTGATGAGATTTATGAGCATATTAATTATGTGGGGAGCCATCATAGCATTGGCACTTTTGAATCAGTTAAAAACAGGGTGGTGGTTATTAATGGATTGAGTAAAGGATTTGCGATGACGGGCTGGCGCCTGGGTTACCTTGCCGCATCTAAAGAAATTGCAAAAGCCTGCGATAAACTGCAGGGCCAGTTTACAAGCGCTACCTGTTCCATCACCCAAAGGGCAGCCATTGAAGCCTTATTGGGCGATTTAAAACCTTCGATGGAGATGGTGAAAATTTTTAAGCAACGGCGCGATCTTATCATGAATCGCGTGGCAGATATTCCCGGTATGAAATGTCATACTCCGCCCGGTGCATTTTATGTTTTCCCGAATGTGGAAGCCTGGTTTAATAAGAAGTCTTCCTCGGGGAAGTTTATTTCGAATTCCGATGATTTGAGTATGTACCTGCTTCATGAGGCGCATGTTTCTACCGTATCGGGTAAAGCATTTGGTCAACCCAATTGTATTAGGCTATCCTTTGCGACCTCCAACGAAAAAATTGAAACTGCTATGCGGAAAATAAAGCAGGCGCTGGATGGCCTTAGCCTCTAATGGGTGTGCGAGGCAATTTCCAGTAAATGTTGATGGATGGATAATACCTGGGAGATGAGCAGGTCGTTTTCATTATTTGAAATGATGAACTGGCACCGGCTTAATTTTTCGGTTTCATTCATTTGCCGATCCATACGCTGAAGTACTTCTTCTTTACTTATGCCATCCCTTTTCATGGAGCGTTCTATGCGCAGGGCGATAGGAGTATCTACTCCAATAACAAAATCCAGATTTTTTTCTGAGCCGCTTTCAAAAATAAGGGCGGCCTCTTTAACGGCATATGGCGGGAGGATGCCATTGCCACACGGGTCTTTCATCCATGCTGCTGCATCCCGGATGGTAGCAGGATGTACGAGGCTATTGAGGAGGGCCGTTTTTTGGGGGTTACCAAATACTATGGAAGCAAGGTAACCCCGGTTTAATTTTCCATCGGGATAAATTTCAATCCCAAAGTGATGGATGATGGCGGATTTAAGCCCTTCATCTTCCTGCATAAGTTTTTTAGCCGCAACATCGGCGTAATATACAGGTACCCCCAGGGTTTCAAATATCCTGGCAACAGTAGTTTTTCCACTGCCCATACCACCGGTAAGGCCTATACGCAGCAAGGGAAGAGATTATTTTTTAACTTCTTCAGTGGCCTTATTCAGGTTGGAGGTCCACTCCATGCTAATGGCCGATTTCTCTATTTTAATATAGCTACCCGGGCTTGTTTCCAGCATAATGGTGTTATCATCCACTTTATTTATGGTTCCATGGATGCCGGCAATGGTAACAATTTTATCTCCTTTTTGAAGGTCGTTGATAAATTTCTTTTGTTGCTTGGCTTTCTTTGCCTGGGGCCTGATCATAAAGAAATAGAAAACGGCAATCATCAACCCCATCATAATTAGTGTGGAGGTGCTGCCTCCTTTGCCGTTGGGGTCCATCATTAAAAAAATGTTCAGTAGTTGCATGGTTTTGTTTGTAGTATTTGGTTTAAATCAATTATTGTTTATTCTTCGTGTTCCTTTCCCATCACTTCGCCCCTTAATTGCAGGGTAGGGAAGGGTGGGTTTGCATTGGAAGTAACGGTTACCGATTTACGGGCTTCACCAGGCCGGTTGGCGCTGTTGAATTTAACTTTAATAAACCCAATCTCACCGGGCTTAATGGGTTCTTCCGGTTTTTCCGGAACCGTACATCCGCAGGATGCCGATACATTAGTAACTACAAGGGGTTTATCTCCGGTATTTTTGAAACGGTAATTAAATTCAACAATATCTCCTTCGCCCACCTTGCCAAAATTATAAATACTGTCGATGATTTGAACGGTGGTAGGATCTTTTAGTGCCTCCGATTGGTTGGCCATGGGCTTTTCTGCCAGGCTGTCTTTTTTTCGAATATCACAACCTGCGAGTAAAATAATGCCTGAAAAAAGAATAATAAAATACCTGTACATACCGGATTGATTATGTGGTTGGATTTTTGAAATTTACTTTTTCAATTTTATTTTCGGCCATCAGTTCTTTATGAATGTTATCGAGAATGCCATTAATAAACTGGCCGCTCTGCACCGTACTGTAGGCTTTGGCCAGGTCGATGTATTCGTTGATGGTAACTTTGGTTGGGATAGTTTCAAAATACAGGAATTCGCAAACACCCATTTGAAGTAAGATCATATCGAGGGCGGCAATGCGATCAGCATCCCAGTTTTTTAATTTGGGTTTTATTAATTCAAGGGTATATTCCTTTTTAGATAAGACCGTTTCCAGTAATTTTCTGGCAAAATCCCATTTGTCATTGCCCAACATATCGGCAAAAACACCTGCTACCGGTTTAGAAAGATAATTCATCACCAGGGTCTGCATCATTTCCGCATCATCATCCCAATTCATAAACTGTTCTTCCATGTGGCTGATGAAAAGCTCATTGGGAAGCATCAGGGAATTGAAAATAAATTCCAGAATATGCCTTTCCTCTCTTTTATTTCTGGAAGGGTCGGCAATATATTCTTTGTACTCGGCTGTGCCAGTTAATTCTGTATATATCTTCCGAAGTAAATCGGGATCGATAAGGGAAGTGAATTTTGCGTCTTTAAGGACCGATTGAAAACTGGGATCACCCAGGAATTTCAGCAATAGCTCGTTGTGGGCAACTTTGGTGTTAACGGACAAATCGGTTTGGGAAGGAAGATGTTTACTGGCCTTTCTCCTGGCATCTGTTTCAGAAAACAGGGCTACCTCCGAAATAAAATACAATAAATAGGAAAAGAGATACCTGCTTTCCTGCATTTTCCTCGCTAAGATGGCCTGGGGGGCTTCATTGGCATTTCCACTACCACTCTCGAGGCTATACAGGGTCTGCATCACTTTCACCCGGATATTTCTTCTGTTAATCATCTTCAAAGACCTTTTGGTCGGGGGTGCAAAATTAAGGGTTTCTATTGGCTGAAGGGCTATAAATGCGGAAAATTAAACCCTGCAAAAATGTCTTAACAAGGCTTTTCGAACCTGAAGGAAAGTCGGTAATTCTGTCAAAGCGGTGGTATTATCCATTTTGGTATAATATTTATTCTCCTACCTTCGCAATCCCCAAAAAGGGAAATTCTTAAACCAAACTCAAAAGAATAGAACCATGGCTAAAAAGTTAAGCATTACGCCGCTTCACGACCGGGTAATTGTGAAACCAGCAGCTGCCGAAGTAAAATCTGCCGGCGGTATTATTATTCCAGACACAGCGAAAGAAAAACCCCAAAGAGGTACTGTTCTTGCCGCCGGACCTGGTAAAAAGGACGAACCTGTAACCGTGAAAGCTGGTGATCAGGTACTTTATGGAAAATATGCGGGTACCGAAATTACCATCGACGGAACAGATTACCTCATAATGAGGGAAAGCGATATCCTGGCCATTGTATAAGCTGGCTAAATTCTCAAAATTTAATTAAACCTCTCAAAAAGATTAATATGTCTAAGTTGATTTATTTCGATATTGATGCAAGGAACAAAATGAAAAAGGGCGTTGATACCCTTTCCAATGCCGTAAAAGTAACCCTGGGGCCCAAAGGCCGTAATGTGGTTATTGAAAAAAAATTTGGTGCCCCGGCCGTTACAAAAGACGGAGTTACGGTAGCCAAAGAAATTGAACTGGAAGACCCCATTGAAAATATGGGTGCCCAAATGGTTAAAGAAGTAGCTTCAAAAACTGCCGACCTGGCCGGTGATGGTACCACCACCGCTACCGTTCTTGCCCAGTCAATTATTGCCGAAGGGTTGAAAATGGTAGCCGCCGGCGCCAATCCAATGGATATTAAAAGAGGAATTGATAAGGCAGTAGCCCTGGTGGTGGCTAACCTGAAATCTCAAAGCCAGACAGTAGGGAACGACGGTAAGAAAATTCAGCAGGTGGCAACAATCTCTGCCAACAACGATGAAACCATTGGTAAACTGATTGCGGAAGCCTTCGCCAAAGTAGGTAAAGAAGGGGTAATTACCGTAGAAGAAGCCAAAGGTACCGATACCACCGTGGATATTGTAGAAGGTATGCAGTTTGATCGGGGTTACATCAGCCCGTATTTTGTTACCAACAGCGAAAAAATGCACGCCGAATTGCAGAACCCTTATATCCTGATTTACGATAAGAAGATTTCTGCCATGAAGGATATTTTAAGTATCCTCGAAAAGGTTGCGCAAAGCGGCCGACCCCTGCTCATCATTGCAGAAGACTTGGAAGGAGAAGCGCTGGCTACCCTGGTTGTAAATAAACTTCGTGGCACACTCAAAGTGGCCGCCGTTAAAGCTCCCGGTTTTGGCGATCGCAGAAAAGAAATGTTAACCGACATTGCCATCCTTACCAAAGGAACCGTAATCAGCGAAGAATTGGGACATAAGCTGGAAGGTGCAGATATATCGAGCCTCGGACAGGCAGCATCTGTAACTATCGATAAGGACAATACTACGATAGTAGGTGGCAAGGGCGATAAAAAAGATATCACAGCAAGGGTTAACCAGATTAAAGCCCAAATTGAACACACCACCTCCGATTATGATCGCGAAAAATTGCAGGAACGCCTGGCAAAACTTGCCGGTGGCGTTGCCGTGCTTTACGTAGGTGCTGCTACTGAATTGGAAATGAAAGAAAAGAAAGACCGGGTTGATGATGCGCTGCATGCAACACGAGCTGCCGTGGAAGAAGGTATTGTTCCAGGTGGTGGGGTAGCTTATATCCGTGCTATTTCTTCTCTGGAAGCAAAAGTTAAGGGTCAGATTGAAGACGAACAAACCGGTGTAGCCATTATCCGCCGGGCGCTGGAAGAACCCATTCGTATCCTCACTACCAATGCAGGTATTGACGGGTCAATTGTGGTTCAAAAAATTAAAGACGGCAAAGGTGATTTTGGTTTTAATTGCCGGACTGAAGTTTATGAAAACTTATTTAAAGCCGGTGTAATTGATCCTACAAAGGTTAGCCGCGTAGCGCTGGAAAATGCTGCTTCTATTGCCGGGATGTTGTTGACAACCGAATGTGTGGTTGCCGACAAACCCAAAGAAGATGTACCTCATGCTCCGGGTGCACCGGATATGGGTGGCATGGGATATTAATAACCTTTTTTAATCTATATTCTTACAGGCTGTCTCAATTTGGGACAGCCTTTTTTTAATGGATGGTTTCTTATCCGGAAAATTTTTTACTCCAATAAGAATTTGCCAAGGTTTATTTAAAAAAGACTCCCGTTTGTTTGGGAAAAACAACTATTTATTTTGATTTTCAGTAGGAGAACTAATCATTATGGATTTCTCAAAAAATTCTTTCCTAATAAATTACCAGAAATATTCATTGAAGTTTCAAATGGATAAGAATGAAAATAGCAGGGGACAATTATACCCATAAAAAAGCCCGCATTTGAACGGGCAGTATATTTAAAGTGGTAATACCTGGAAAAAGGTTTTGCAATTGGCAAATAGAGACTAATCATCTCCCCAAAACGACCATACATCAGTAGTATAAGCTACTTTGTGTTCGTTGGTTTCGGGCCAGTGGTGTTTATCAAATCCAGGCGCCTTTTCAAGGGTTTCCCTTTTTTCATTAAACCGGAAGTCCCTTTCATCGGGATCTATTTCCAACTTATTGGCCGGAATGGCGAAGTATTTTTCCCCGATTCCAAGGAACCCGCCAAAATCAATGACGTAATATTCAATTTTCCCGGAGCGGATATCCAGCATTATATCTTTGATGTGCCCCAGTTTTTCGCCTGCCGCATTACTCACCTTATCTCCAATGATGGAAGAAGCGGTAAGGAATTTCAGGTTTGGTTCGTTGGTATCAGTGAACCCTTCTCCCAGGTTGTTGGTATTATCGGTACTCATGGCCCATTTTTTTTATGAATAATTAAAAGCCTTTTAAGTATAACAATAATATTTAAATAGAGTTCAGCAACCCATTCAAATTAATGTTAACAAATAATCCCATTTCTTTCTGATAGATTACCTCCTCTTAATGGATAATCTTATACTGCCGGTTGTTTCCATTTTGGGTAATCCGCAGGATATAAACACCCCCGGGCAGGTTTGAAAAGGATACATTACCTGTCTTTCCTTTAATAGTTCCTTTATTAGTTTCATTACCCAGGGAATTAAAAATCGAATATTGGATGGGAAAGTTTCCCTGAATAATTTTTTCAATATGGAGCAAATCTTTAACCGGGTTCGGATAAATCAGGAATTCCTTTTGCCGGCATGAGGTATTGGCTGAGGTGATATTGCTATAGGCATATCTACCATCCCAATCCAACATTTTTAAACGGTAAAATGTTTTTTCTGCCGTTGGCAGGGTTTCGAAACTATAATTACTTCCAAAAGTTTCATTAGAAGAATTTACGGTTCCGATTGGAATGAAAGTCCGGCCATCTAAACTTTCTTCAACCAGGTATTTACTAAGGTTTTGTTCAAATTGTGATTGCCAGTTTAGTTTCACTTTACAACCATTTGACTGGGCTGAAAAGTTATTCAATTTAACGGGCAGCACCCCGGGGCAGTTTAGTGCAGAGAAGGGCTGGCCATTTAAAGTAGGGGCTTCTATTGTGAAAGTATAGGAAGGGTCGGCATACTGATACACATATATGATTACGGCATAATAGTGCCCGGCCTGAGTGGGAACGGTGCCGTTAATTCCCGGTCCGGTGGGATTCCCATGTGTAGGCGTGAGTTCACAAATAACCTCGGTAAATCCCGAAACATTCACCGGACAGGTCATGCCTGAAGGGCCTGTGATGCCCATGTCGTACACACTATAATCGATATCCAGGGGATCACCTCCGGCATTAACGGGAGTAAAAGTTTGTTCAAAATTTCCTCCATTCGGCGAATAAAAAAACTCCCAGTACGCCTGTTTATAAACTACATTATAATAACAACTGCCAAATCCGGTTTCGCCCGGAACTGTGGTGATAGCTGTAATTGGCCCATAGCTGGCCGCACAGCCCAGAATATTGCAACTTTGTGCCAATGCAGGTTTAGGGAAGGCATACAGGAAGGCGAATAGAAAAGTCAGGTAAAATTTTCTCATGTGCGGAAGCAGTTTTAATCTGAGGATTAGGGCCTCTTAATAACTAAATATACTATTTTCTTTCTATTTATTTTATATGCCTTTCGAAAATAGGGTGGCCATATATTTTGATAGAAGGAGTTGAGAAGTTTCGTTTTGAAAACGCTCCTGAGAAAATTATTTTCAGAAAAAATTTCTTTCCATTCCTTTTGGAAATTATTTTTCAGCAATTACTACCCTGAATTTGTTTTTATAAATCACCTTTCCATTTCCATGTATGTAGGGCTTTACCGCCTCTTTTAATACCTGCAGTGATTTTTCGAAACCCGAATGTTCGATGGCTTTTGCAGCCGGACCGGCAGAAAGTAATCCTTTCATAGCAATCTCCAAATTCGGATAATTCCATTCACAATCCACATCTTTCGAATGCAGAATTTTCAGATTTAACTCCTCCAGTATTTTTTCCAGTAAATGTCCCTCTGTTAATGCAAAAGGCCCGGGTGCGCCTGGTGGTGGGGGAGGTAATAGGCTTCCGATTGCTTTTAAATAGGTTGTAGCTTCGCAATCTTCTTTTTCGGCCCAAATCATAGCTGCCAGCTTTCCTCCCGTTGTTAACACCCGCTTTGCTTCCGATAATGCATGTGTTACATCGGCAGCATATTGAAAGGAGTTGCAGCCAGTTACAATATCAAAAGTATCATTATCAAATGGAAGTTCTTCCATTTCCCCAACCAGGAATTTAATTTTCTGGTTTCGGCGCTTCTTTGCTTCGTTAATGAAGGGTTCTGTTCCATCAAAACCGGTAACATCCGCTCCGGTTTGGGAAACCATGTCGGCAAAATACCCGGTGCCACAGCCAATATCCAGGAATTTCAGGGATGGCCCTGGTTTTAATTTTGATAAAGCGTATTCGTACCCCGGCTTTACGGTATCTTCCTGATAAGTAGCCCAATCTTCGGGGTGTTGCCCCCATAAATGGCTTTGCATCTTTTGAGAACCCATGATGTACAGTTTAAGGATTGAAAAAAAATTTTGAAAAGCAGAGTCATTAAATTTATTAATTCCAAAGAGGAATTGCAGTTTTAGCTATGTTAATTTTTTACTTTAAAAAGGGGATGCCCGCACTGCCAAAGCACAAAGGCAAATTGATTTGCAAAGTTTGAATAGGTTACGTTCTTATCCTCTGTAAAATGGCCATCGTCGAAATTAATTTTTAGTAAAACGGGTTTTTGGGAGGTGCTGCTGTTTTGAAGTGCTGCCGCAAATTTTCCGGGTTGCCAAACAGGTACCCGGGGGTCATTCCACCCACCTACACAAATTACTGCCGGGTATTTTACATTTTGTGAAACATGTTGCACTCCATCCATTTCATAAAGCGCCCTGCATTCTATACTATCTTTTACCGTGCCAAATTCGGGAATGTTGCCGGGCCCATTGGGTGAAAATTCCATTCGCATACTATTCGCACAACCTACATTACAAATTGCTGCGGCAAATAAATCGGGGCGTTCGGTAATTGCTCTTGAAATTAATATTCCTCCTGCACTGGTTCCTGTTCCGGCAATTTTAGATGCCCGGGTGTAGCCTTGTTCAATTAGGTACTCGGCGCAACTGATGAAATCTTTCCAGGTATTGGGTTTGGTAGTCTTGTAACCGGCCTTATACCATTCCTGTCCTTTCTCGCTTCCACCCCTAACATGGGGGATGGCAATCACCACTCCCTTAATAGCCAGGGTGGCATAAAAGTTGTTGAAATAGGGAATCATGCTGCTTCCATAAGCGCCATAACTATCCATGAGGCAGACATTACTGCCATCCAATTTTGTTCCCTTTTGGTAAATTATTGAAAGTGGAACCAGCACATTATCGTGGCCTCTAACCTCCACTTCCTTTACTTCTAAGTCCTGATACTTTTTGGGGTAAACAGCCGGTTTATTAAAGGAACTGGGAGTAAAAGTTTCTGTATTTAAATCCACATCAAATTCCGTAAAGGGTTTATTCCAGGAGGTTATATTGAATATACACCGGTTGGTGGAATTGTCTAAACAAAAAACAAAAATGGAGCCCTGGTAGGGTGTTTTCACCTCTGAAATTTCCTTTGTTTTAAAATTATATTTATAAATGTGGTTGTTGATTCCATCGCTGTAACTGGCAATTAGGAAATCCCTGCAGTGTGTAATTGCTTCAAGGGTTAGATTGTTTTTTTCCTCCATAATGACGTCCGCCTTTTCCCAATCGCGGGCACTTAGGCTGGTGTGTACCAATTTATAGTTCCGGGCGCCTTTATAGGTAATGGCATAAACGTCATCTCCAATAATTTCTCTTCCTTTTACGATCGCATCCTTTTGAGTAGAAAGCACCTTCCAGTTTAAGATGCCGTTGATATCTTTAATATCTGCAAAAAAACTTACCATTTCACTCCGTACATTAGCCACATCAGCGAATACATACTTTTTTGAGTCTTTATTTGTTCCGGCAAAGGGTAATTCATTAGCCTGGATGTTTAACGAAGGATAGCTTTCGTTACTGAAGAAATCTGTATCATTTTTCACGTCGTCTCCAAGTTTATGTAGCCTGGTTTTGGTATTTTGAATAAAGGAGGGATCGGTTTGGTCGGCGGTTTTCTGGGAGAAATAGGTGAAAGCCCTGTTATCGAAAGTCCACCCAATGGGCCCGAACCAGCTTGGAAAAATAGTATCTGGAAGAAATGTACCGGAATCCACATCCAAAACTTTTATGGTAGAAACTTCTGCACCGCTTTCACTATAGGAAATGAGGACTTTCTTTCCATCAAAACTTGGAATAGTTGATTGGATGGAAAGCGTCTTACCCTTGACGTAAGTTTGTGGGTCGAATAATAGTATTTCTTTTCCACTAAATCCCTGTCGGTAGTAGTACTTTGCTACAGGCTCACCCGGCATAGTTTTCCTGTAAAAAAACCTTCCGGCATAATAATCCCTGCCCCGAATTTGGGGTGGTTGTAATTTATCCAGGCTTTTCCATTCTGAAACCAGATCATCCCTTCCTGATATTTTATTTAGGATTTCATCGGAATAAGCAGATTGTTGGCGAAACCAGTCTTCCGTTTCTTTCAATTTTGTATATTCTAACCAACGGTAAGGATCTTTATATACCACACCAAAATAAGTATCTGAACTGTCTGTTGTTTTGGTTTTAGGAGGATGGGAATTTTGCGCATTGGCACAAAGGAGGGTAAGTCCGGAAAGGACAAAAGCGAAAAAGTACTTCATTATTTAATTTTTTAAATTGGAAGTGCTTTCAAATGGTGATGCAGGTTGGATATTTATGGGATAAGGAAGGGGAGTAAATATAAATAATATCTGCAATATTTTATAGAATAAAGTATGGGACCAAATGGATTTATTAGGTCTGGATTTTCCTTCATGGAGGTTCACTGCCTGAGAAGGATTTTGGATAGTGAGATATAGCAAAAGGGCGCGATTTAGTTGAATTTAATGACCTGGAAAACAATCATTGAATAGTCCTCTTTTTCATATAAAACCCCAACTTCAAATTTTGGCAATGCCACAAGGTCGGAATAGGCTGCGCTTCCTGTACAAATTGGGGAAATAACCTTCCATGTTCTTCCGTCGTCCGGGCTACAATAAAGTGTCAGATTTTTTCTGGAGATTGTATCATTTAAGTTGGAAAACAAAATCACATTTTTCCCATCTTTCGTTTTAAAATTTAGCATACTTCCCTGGCAAACCGGATCAGGCAATTGTTTGTCGATATATACAGTATCCCACTTTGGTCCACCACTATAGCTCAACGCAATGATTCGGTATTTGCTATTTCCAGTTTGGTTTCTGATATTCATTATCACTCCTCCGTTTGATAGTTCTGCGGCAGTACTTTCATTGCTTCCCGGGAAATTGACGGAAGGGGTAAGCTGCCAGGTATTACCATGGTCATCACTATAATAACCATGTGCTTCATAATCGGAGAAATCATTTTTGGGTGGACCGGCTGAATGATTTGCAGCAATAAAAATTCTACCTCTGTATTTACCTGTAGAAAATTGAAAAGCATGTCCCGGTGTATTAGCTAGCCCTCTCCAATCTTCTTTAAAATTATAATTCGGATTTATGGAAGGATGGTTTGGCCGTGAAACGGAAGTGGTAATATTGACGGGAGCCATCCAGCTTTTCCCATTATCCGTGCTTGTTATATACCAGGCCTCCCTAATCGCTTTTCCTTCTCTCACCTCATATTCAGATGCATTTGATCCGGTGTTATAAAACAAAAACAGGCGGCCATTTCTAAAATTTGGATCCAGTAAGTCATATACAGGAGCTGAATTTCCGGTCTGAAAATTTCCATTTTCCACAACAACCTGCAGCTCTCCCCAGGTACTTCCATTATCTGTACTTCGTTTCATTACAATCCGTACTTCCCCATGATCGTTGCAATTATATTTTCGGGCTTCACAAAAGGCCAGTAATTCGCCATCAGGCGCTTTTACAATGGCCGGGATCCGAAAGCAGGCATACCCATCCTCCCCATTTTTGAAAACGGTAATTTCCTGTGTAAAACCCGGCAAGGCTGTGATGAAAAAAAGCATGGAAATAATATACAATCGCATTGGAGTAACATTAAATCGCTAAATTATAAATTGCTGTAGAGGAAATCGAAAACCGGATTGCTAATTCCCATCTTCCAATGAATCCTGTTTATTGGTCTGACGGATCCCATGAAAAAGATTTTTGGGATACTACAAAGCCGGTTGGCCGCACCACCGTAATAATGAAATGATCATGGAAGATGTTATCCACTTCAAAATCAATTTTTTCTCCGGGTTTTATTTCTGGTAAGTCATAACTTTTGAAGGAAAGGTAGTTATCTATTTTATCGGAAATATAAATCTTGTACCCCTTTATTGCATGTTGGGGCAACCCGGTACTTCCAAAAATCAACAGATTAAGTTTACCTTCTCTCCAGTGCCTGGCATTTTGCACTTCCACCGGCGATGAAAGTTCTCTCAAAACACGCATCGAGGGTTTTGGATTTCCATACATATCATAAATACCATGAATCCTCCTCCTGTATTTATTATTCTCTGATGTGCCGGGGTAGTGGGTACGGTAATCGGTAAGGTCGAAGTATATTGCACCTTCAACGAAAGGTTTGCTTTCATAAACAGCCATGTGGTAAATCAGGTCTTCCACTCTTCGGTTGTCGCCACCTTTGAAATTTGGTTCACACAATCCGAATTCAGAAATAAATAGAGGTTTATCCGGATAGGTGAGGTGCACACTATCCAGGTATGCCCCAATGCTGCCTGAAGGGACTTCCCACCAGCTTCCGCCATATTCGTTCATCATCAGGAAATCGCTTCCTGCTGCTCCATCCGGTGAAAAGTTTGGGGAATTAAAAAAACTATAAGTGAGGGCATTACTTGCATAAGCCGTTTTTCGGGTGGGGTCTAATAGTCTGACACGGTTAAACAAATCAGCCAGTAATTTTTTGATATCGGGTTCAGTGGATCGTAATTCATTTCCAACACCCCAGGAAAAGATACTTGGATGATTATATAAAGTTTGGATCATGGTTTCCAATTGTTGAAATGCGATGCGCCGTATGGTATCGTTACCCGGAGTTTCGCCCCCCCATAACGGGATCTCTTGTTGTACCAAAATTCCATTCCGGTCGCAGAAATCGTAAAACACATCACCTTGTTGAAAATGCTGGCGGCTAAAAATGCAGTTTACATTTTTCATTAGTCGGCCCATTGCAATAATGAGGCTATCAGGTTCAGCTAAACCGTAATTGGGATTGCTTCCGGCGGTCCATTCCACTCCCATAAGTTTTATTCGTTCACCATTCAGAAAAGTTTGATCATTTCGAAAGTTCAATTCCCTAAAACCAATACAGGTTGAAATTTTATCCACTGGTTTTCCCTCTTTTAATACTGAAACATCAATCCGGTAAAGATTAGGAAAATCAAAATGCCAGGGATGAATGTTGGGGATTACAAAATTTGAGGTGGCTACATTTCCCTGCCATGCCGGCATCACGGTCCTATTTAGGATTACATTTTTTGTTGGTTGATTTTCTTCTGTAACAACCACATGCAGTTGAAGTTTTTCCTTCCTTGCAAATCCCAACTGTATATTCAGCATCCCTTCATTATTGGATAAATTGATAGTGGGTTTTACATGCAGATAAACAGCAGATGGTTTATTGCTTATGATCAATTTTGCAGGCCTGATAATCCCCCCATCATTCGGCCAGTCAAAAGAGGAACCGTAAGGCACTTTATTTTTTCCATAATCATTATTAACCGCCACGGTAATTAAGTTTCTTTTTCCATAAGCCAGTTTCTCATTTAGATTGATGCTAATTTTATTAAACCCGTCTCCAATCTGTTCAGATACTTTATCTCCATTTACAAATACGATAGACGAATGGTTAATGGCTCCAAATTCAAGTACCGTGTTTTTGTTTCTCCAGTTGGAAGGAATGCTTATTTCTTTTTGATACCATGCCCATCCGTAATAGTTTTGGTTTGCCGAATCTATATTCCAGGTATGAGGAAGTTGCACTTTAAAGGAGTGGGGAAGAGGTCTGTTAAACCAGCCATCTTGTAATCCAATTCCAGTTGGGTCCACTTTAAACTGCCAATTGTCGTTTAATGGAATAGAGTCTCTTTGAGCGACGACAATAGAAGAATAAAGTAATAGAGATAGGATGAGGAGGCACTTTGCCATAAGCAACTGTTTTGACTTTTACCTTTAAATTTACATCACACATTGAAAAGTATTTCAATTTTAGATGCTTTGGTTCAATTTTTAACCAGCGTATTAATGGAGAGGGTTGAAATGGAATTATCAAAAAGTAATCTGCAAAATAGCTTTAGTGCATGCCTTCGGCGATGGTTTCCACTTTCACTTTCGAGCCTTTGGCTAATAGCACAAAGGGGATGCATATCAGGAACATGATTCCCAGGTATAAGAATA
>CAZYKA010000011.1:61580-75878 GCA_964647915.1 uncultured Ferruginibacter sp.
GCTAATAGCACAAAGGGGATGCATATCAGGAACATGATTCCCAGGTATAAGAATACATCCATATAAGAAAGGACCATGGATTGGCGGGCTACAATTCCTTCCAGGCCCTGATATGCGGAGTGTAGTGCCACATCCGGTGCCATTCCCTTGGCCATAAAGGCATGTTGCATACCTCCAATACGTTGTTGCAATAGGGGGTCTTCACTATTTAAATGGGAAACCAGGTTGCTGCGATGCACCATGTTTTGGGAGGAGATAAAAGTGCTGATAGCGGCTACGCCAAAGGATCCTCCCAATTGCCTCATCATTCCGGTAAAAGCAGCGCCCTCACCAATTTCTTTACCCTTTAAAGTTGAAAGCGAAAGGGTGGTAATTGGGATGAAAAGGAGGCCCAGCCCGGCACCCCTAACAATGAGTGGCCAGTAAAATGCATCTTCGGGTGTATTGGGTGTAAGAATTTTATAACCCCAAAAACTATAAAAAAAGAAAATGGCCATACCTATAGCTACCAGGTAGTGTTGTTTTACTCCTTTTTGTAACAGCCGCCCAATGATGGGCATCATGAAGGCCGTGGTAAGGGCTGAAGGTATCATCAGCATTCCCGCCTGGAATGCATTCCAGCCAAGGATACTTTGCGTATATAAAGGGATAATAAACGTGGAACCATAAAGTCCAAAACCGAGTATAAAGGTTAGTATGGTACCAATCCGCAGGTTCCCATTTTTTAACACGCGTAAATCTACAATGGGGTTTTCGTAGGATAATTCCCTCCAGATAAAAAAGAAAAAGCTAAAAATGGCCAGCACAGTACAGAATATAATGGCATTACTGGAAAACCAGTCTTCTTCATGCCCTTTTTCCAATACATATTGCAGGGATCCCACTGCCGAAGCCAACAAGGCAATTCCTAGCCAGTCAATTTCATGAATCGATTTTTTCTCTCCATATTTTGGGCTACGCACAAATTGAAGGGTTAGGAGGGTGGCAATAACCCCAATGGGGATATTGATATAAAAAATATAAGGCCATGAAAAATTTTCTACGATATACCCGCCTAATGGTGGTCCCAGGGTAGGGCCAATGATTACGCCAAGGCCATATATGGCCTGAGCCATTCCTCTTTTTTCGGAAGGATAGGATTCCGTGATGATGGTTTGGGATGTTACCAATAAGGCACCTCCGCCAAGGCCCTGAACGAACCGGAAAAATACGAGTTCCCAAATACCGGTAGCATTTCCACACAGGAAAGAGCACACCGTAAACAGTACAATGGAAGCTGCGAAATAATTCCTCCTTCCAAATTGCTGCGAGAGCCAGCTTGTCATTGGTACGATGATCACATTGCCGATAGCATAGGCGGTGATTACCCAGGAAATTTCGGGAAGTGTGGCGCCCAGGTTGCCTTTCATATCATTTAGGGCCACATTCACAATGGTGGTATCCACAATTTCGAGTAAGGCACAAAAAATGGCTGTAATGGTTACCACCACTCTTCGGGCTCCATATTCCACTAACGGTTCATCAAGGGAAGGACGGTTCATGACGTTTCCGGTTAATTTATGTGAACATCCACAAAAACATTCATCCCCGGCCTGAGGCGTTGAATCAGGCTGTCTGCCGGATTGGTAAATGTAATTTTCACCGGCAGGCGTTGCACCACTTTTACGAAATTCCCACTGGCATTATCGGGGGGTAAGAGGGCAAATTTTGCACCGGTGGCAGGAGAGAAGGAACTTAGAATTCCTTCAAAATCGTGTTTCGGAAATGCATCGGCATGAACAATTACTTTTTGCCCAATAACCATCTTATTATATTGGGTTTCTTTAAAATTGGCCACAACCCACTTTTCATTACTTAATACAATATTAAATAGGGATTGTCCCTGTTGGAGGAGTTGGCCTTTTTGGATTGGTACTTTAGAAAGGATTCCTGATTCGGGAGCGGTAACTACAGTGTATGATAAGTTCAGCAGGGCATGTTCTAGATCTACCTTACGTTGTTGGATATTCGCTTTAGCCACTTCAATGGATTGCGCTGTTGCATTGGTTTGGGAGGTAACTATTCCGGTTTGCGTTTGTACCTGGTTTCTTTGGTCCACCAATACCTGGAGGTTTCTTTCGGCCAGCTCTTTGGCTGCTTTTGCTTGTTCAAATTGTTGCTGGGTAATGGAATGATCTTTAATCAGGTTTTCATACCGGGAAAAATCCTGGGTGGTTCTCCAGACATTTACCTTCGCCGCTTCAATCTGCGCATCGGCGGTGGCAACTGCTGCGTGTGTGCTCATGATATTTTTTGATGCGGCATTTGTATTTGCTTCCGCAACTTTCAGGTTGGATTCCGCCGTGTTAAGGGCGGCTTTTGCCTGGTCTAAAACAATTTGCAAATCGCGCGGGTCGATGGTAAGCAGGGTATCTCCCTTCCGCACAAATTGGTTGTCGGTAACATAAAGTTTATCAACATAACCTCCAACGCGGGCTACAACCGGGGCTATATTTCCTTCTACCTGGGCATCATCGGTTTCTTCATGGTGCAAAGCGTGAATATATTTTGTCAGCCCAAACCAGGCGCCAGCAATTACGAGAATGGTAAGTACCACAATAAATACCTTGCTTCTTTTTTGTTTGGGTGCCACGGGCGCATTTTCTTTTTTGGTTTCCATTTTTTTTGTCCTTTTATAAAGCTTTCAGGAGGCCTGCTGTTTGTAATAGTTTGTAATAGGCCAGTACCGCATCGGCTTTGGCCAGGGTGATATTTATTTTTGCCTGGAGGCGGGCTACATCCGCATCCAGAAGGTCGGTAAGGGTTACCAGGCTGTTGGCATATTTGTTATTGGTTATCCGGAAGTTTTCGTTTGCCTGTTCTAACGCTCTTTCATACACCTCAATCCTTTTATGGCTTAGCAATACCATTTGATAGTCCCGATTGGTCTCAACTTTAATCTCATCCGTTAACATATCCTGGCTTGCCATAATTTCCCTTTTGCGAGCCTCTGCTTTTTTTAATTGCGTATTCGATTTCCAGATATTAGCCAGGTTATATTGGATGCCAATTCCTGCGTTAACGGCATTGGTTACACTAAATACGTTGGGGATATCTGCCGCAATATATCCGGCGGTGAGCCCTATGTTGGGCAAGGCTTGCCCTTTCGCAGCTTTAACCCCTGCTTCCGCGGCCTTTTTCCGGAATTGAGTGGCTCTAACGTCGGCCCGGTTAAGTATGGCCGCATTTTCAAAATCTGAAAAATTGGTAAGTGGAGAGTTGCTGTTAACAAAGTTGGTATCTACCTCCAGCGGGTTTGTTTCGGGTAATCCGAGAAGTAAGTTCATATATAAAGAAGCTTCCCGGGAATCATTTTCAGCATTTAGTAAAGCAAGTTCAATATTGCTGGTTTGCAGTTGAGATTTCAACAAGTCGTTTCTTGCCAGCAACCCGTTCTTTTCCAGGTTTGAAAAAGTACTATCCCGTGATTTGGAAGAGTTGAGGTTTTCTTTTAAAAGGGTGATGGTTTTTGCCGCTTTGTACATATTCACATACGCCTGAACGGTATTTAAAATGATATGTTGGGTATCGCTTTCGGCATCCATTTTTACGGCCTCTGCCAGCAGTTTTGCCGATTCAAAACCATATTTAAGTTTTCCACCAGCATATAAAGGGAAAGATAGGTTTGCAGATCCGTACAATGCCTGGTTAACAGTTGGGATTTTTGGTCCTCCATGTGAGGCGCTGTCGCCTCCGGAAGCGAATTTCATATTAAGTTTTGCGCTGTTAAACCGGAGGTAATTACCACTGATTTTAAAATCGGGTAACCGTTCCTGTAAGGCTTCTTTTTCCTGAGCCAGGGCTTCATCAATTTTGGCATTGGAAATTTTAAGTTGATGGCTGTTTTTTAAGCTCAGGGAGATGGCTTCCTGCAGTGATATTTGTTTTTCTACCTGGGCTATTCCGGAGTAGGAAATGAAAAGCAGGGTAGTTAGGATCAGAATTATTCTTTGGTTCATATATTATTGGGGGTCATGTCCTAAAATGGATTTAAATATTTTCTGGATATGAGTTTGAAGGTTTTTGGTGAGGATTTTCTGAAATTTCTCGTAGGGCATATCCTCCAGGTTTAAAGAATGACGGTAAAATTCCTGATTTATCAACATGTGTTTAACCGTTCCCGTCATCGTTGTAAGCAGGAGGGCGAGGTCAATTTTTTTGCAGAATATTTTATCTTTTTGCCCCTGCGAAATGAGGTCTCCAATTAATTCGGCATATTCCTTCCTTATTTTTCGCAGGTAATTTATCACCACCGGGTTTTGATTAATAACCTGCTCACTGATCATCACTTTGAAGAAATCCTGTTTTTGAATGGCCCGGTTCACATATTCATCTATCATTATCTGTATTTTCTGCCAGGGATTGAGGTGGGCCATGTTATTGATTTCCCGGATGAGCATTGTACCCGAAGCCATCCTTTCCATAAATAAAGCCTCAAGCAATTTTTCTTTGCTGCCAAAATAATAGGAAATCATGGCCAGGTTTACTCCGGCTGCTTCGGCAATATCCCTTACCGTGGTAGCATCGTAGCCATTTATGGCAAAGAGTTTTTCGGCCTGGTTTAAGATGTGAATATGTTTCTTCGAAAGCGCCATGTTTGAGAATAGGGCGCAAAGTTAAACAAATGTTTGACAAAATTAAACAGTTGTTTAAAATATTTTTCCATTAAATCAGGGGCTTGTAAAAATTTACCTGTTTTGCCAATTTTTGGAGGTTGTCTTCCTGGCTTTGCAGCCTTTCCAATAAGGGTAAAATTACTTCCAGCCCCTCGAGGTTTATGCCAAGTTGCAGGTGCAGGCGAATAAGCTTTTCCGCCAGGGGGAGCTGGTTATAGGGAATATAATAACTGCGCTTTTCCTTAACGAGGTGGATAAGGTTGCGGGATTCGAATTCAAAGAAAACCTCGTCATTAATTTCGTGATAGCTGCAAAATGCTTTTACCGCTATTAATTTTTGGGCAGCCATATTTATAATTTTGAGAGTTCAGTAAAAAGTGATTTTTGTTTTTCGGTGAGGTTTTGGGGAAGTTTTACGGTGTATGTAATATACAAATCCCCAAACTGTCCTTCTTTTTTATATACGGGGGCACCTTTGCCTTTAAGCCTGATTTTTGTATTGTTTTGGGTCTCCGGTTTTACGGTCACTTTAATTTTCCCCGAAATGGTATTTACCATAATCGTCCCACCCAGAACGGCAGTATAGAGGTCTATTTCCTGGGTGAGGAATAAATCGTTCCCCATTTTCTTGAATTCGGTGTTATTAACAATATTGAATGTGATGTAAAGGTCGCCGGCCGGGCCGCCGTTATTTCCGGGTTCGCCGTGCCCTGTCAGTTTTATTTGCTGGCCGTCTTCAATCCCGGCAGGAATGGTAATCCGGATATGCTTCCCGTTAATGGTAATTGTTTTCTTTTCGGTGGTGAATGTTTCCGTTAATGGCAGGGTAAGGGAAGATTGAAGGTCGCTGCCACGAAATCGTGCCTTTGCTCTGGAGCTACCTCCTCCAAACATCGAATTGAAAAAATCGGAAAATCCACCACCTCCAAAACTACCTTCAAAATCAGTAGCTGAATCACCATAATTCCTGTATCCCCCGCCAAAATTGTAGGATTGCTGTTGTTGTTTCCGGGCTTGTTCGTAAGCTTCTCCATGCTGCCAGTCTTTTCCGTACTTATCGTATTTTTTTCTTTTTTCCGGATCGCTCAGCACTTCATTTGCCTCATTAATCTCCTGAAATCTTTTATGGGCTTCTGTGTTGTTTGGGTTAACGTCCGGATGAAATTTCCGGGCCAGTTTACGATATGCTTTCTTAATGTCTTCCTCTTTGGCGGTTTTGTCTATACCCAGCACCTTATAATAATCTATGAATTCCATGGTTAAATTATGTCTTCAAATTTACTGCACCCTGGGTATTTCTGTATCGAATTATTCCTGCCACAATCAGAAACTGGGCCATTGCATATGTAAAGCGAATAAGGGTAGAGGCAAAGGGCAGCTCAATCATGAACTTATTTATTGCCAACAGCGAATCGGAAATGATAAACCATAGTGCGCCGGTTACAAAGTATGATTTTGCCTGAGAATTAAGGGGAAATGAAAGGGTAGTTAACAACATGATGGAAATTACTAAAGCATAGAAAAATACCGGAATTTTTAACGGCCCCAGATGCGGATATAAGAATGAAACTAACAAAATGGCATATCCGAAAGTTAGGAAGAGGTATTTTATATTCAAGGGTGGAGCCGGATTCTGTTTACGCTGTCTGATAAACCAAATGCTGTATAAAATATGCGTAATGAGAAAGGAAAGGAGACCCAGAATAAAGCAAACCGGGTATGCTTTGTCGAACATTAAAAATATATCTCCCAGCCAGGAAAATATCAGCCCGGCCAGCATTAAAACCGGGATTTTTGAAATGGGAACTTCTTCCTTCAGCCAAAATATTAGCAGGAGGATAATTAGGGGTTTTAAAAAATAATCTGCAAAAGAAATGTTGAGTTCTGTTACCAGGCACCCAGCCGCAATTACGAGCCAGAACAGGATTAGGATCCAGGATTTCTTCATTTAATTTATTTTCTTATATATGCCTTTGTGCCGAAGAATCTTCCAATGGAGTCAATAATTCGCGTGGTATCTGCAATAGGCCTGGGAAAACTTAAGTACAATTCATATTTAGAGGAATCCGCCGAAACAAACATATTTGCAGCATGACCAAAGGTTCTGAATTTTTCCAATGCTAACCTTGCGGCCGCATAATTGCTATATGATTTGAATACCAGTTGCAGGCTGTCATTTTTTTGCATGGAGTCCATTTTGGCAATTAAGTTGTTTTGAAGGGCTGCCGAGTCTGGTATCAACGGAGGGTTATCTTTTTTTATGGTATCTGCCGCAGGAATAAATTTTTGAAGTTCATTGTTTTCTTTTCGGTCTTTCAGATAAAAGAAAACAGATGCCATAACGGCAAGGATGAAGAGGATTAATCCCAACCATCCCCATTTCTTGCTTTTAGGCCTGGGTGTTTTTGAAATGGAGAATTGAATATCCTCTTCCTGTTTTTCTTTTAAGGGTGTTGCGGCCTGGGTAGAGGCAGGAGGGTGGATTTCAATGCCTGGTACAAATTCATAATTACCTTCCTGGTTTTTCTGCAAAACTCCAAGCCCTTCAACCGTAAAGGGCTTTCCAATATTGATGAATTGCCGAGCAAACAGGCTGAAGGATTCAAGATCGGAACTGGCAAGCGGCCGCATTTTCCCGGTTTTTTCCACGATAAAGGCAATGAAATCCTCATCCAGCGGGGCATGCCTGTCAAATTCAAAGCGTACAGCATTTTCCGGCAGTTCAAGTCCCTTGTCGGGCTCAGGTGGCAATATCACCTCCCCTGAAAGGTAAAAACTACCAATATCCTGAAGGGTTACTTTTTTATTTCGGAAGAGTTGCTGAACAATCAGATGCTCTATTTTCATGAGAATACTTTCTTTCGTAAACTTACAAGATATAAGCTAAAATGCAAACAAGCCAAAGGGTTAACTTTGCAAAATGATGACTGAAAAAGAGAGGTACTTTATCCAATATTGGGAAAAGGTGCGGGAACCGGAATCGAAGCCATTATCAAAATTAATAAGAGGACTGCCGATGGCGATCATTTTTTGTGCGCCTATTTTCCTCTCTCCTATATTAGTTTACTATTTTTCTCCCGACTGGTACACGAAGATTTCTGCTGCACTCACGGTATCGGTACCAACAATGCTCCTTGCGTTATTTATCCTGATGGTTTTTATAGCCTATTTCAGGATGCACTTTAAATGGGAACAAAATGAACAGTATTACCTGGAATTAAAGGAGAAATTGAACAGGGATGCAGCAAATTAATCGAATTTGAAGTCTTTCACTTTTTTAAACCACTTATATAATGAGAAAAGGATTTTTCCTTCTGCTTACCTCTGTTATCTTTCTTGCAGCCTGTAATAAGAAATCCGATAAATGCCATTACGTAGAATCAAACGTCGTGGCCCCGCAAACTGAAATTGACTCGTTGCAACATTATCTCACCCTGAATAGTATTGTGGCTACCCAACACCCTTCCGGGTTATTTTATCGGATTGATACACTGGGAACGGGGGCTGTTCCTGCCATTTGCTCTACCGTTTCAGTTACTTACCAAGGTTCGCTGCTTTCTAATGGCTATATATTTGAGGCCCAGGCTACCCCTATTGATTTTGCCCTGGGTGCTGCCATTGCCGGATGGCAGAAAGGGCTTATGTTAACAAAGGCAGGTAGCTATTTTACATTATATATTCCTCCGAGCCTGGCCTATGGCCAAACAGATGTTAGGAATAATATAGGCCAGGTGATTGTTCCGGCAAATTCTTATCTTAAGTTTGTGATCAAGCTGCATAACGTTTCTTAAAAGCAGTTCGATAAATAAATGGGCCGCGAAGCAATTTCGGTATTTGATATGTTTAAGATTGGGATTGGCCCCAGTAGCAGCCATACCCTTGGGCCGTGGAAAGCAGGCCTTCTGTTTATCAATTCGTTAAAACAAAAGCATTTACTATATAGCGTTAGCCGTATCGAAGTCGTATTATATGGTTCGCTGGCTAAGACAGGAAAAGGACATGGAACGGATATTGCCGTTCAGCTTGGATTATCAGGAGCCAATCCCGAAACCATCCCGGTAGAAGATGTTTTTCCGAAAATATTAGACATAGCTTCCATGAACCGGATTGTATTGGGCGGCTTACACGAAGTACCATTCAATCCCTCCGAAGATATTGAGTTCCTGTTTTCAGAATCACTTCCTTTCCATCCGAATGGATTAACCTTCCTGGTTACCCTTCAAAATGATGAAAAGTTTGCCGAAACCTTTTATTCGATAGGCGGCGGATTTGTGATTAAGGAAGGGGAGGAAGGAGGTAGTGCTTCATCAAAAGAATTACCTTTTCCTATTGATCATGCCGATGACCTGCTCCATTGGTGCATGAAAACTGGATTAGCTATTCATGAGGTAGTTTTGGAGAATGAAAGTGCCTGGCGCCCGGAATCAGAAACCCGGGAATCCTTATTAAATATTTGGAAAGTGATGCAGGATTGCATATTTAGGGGAGTAAATAGTAAGATGGATTACCTGCCTGGCGGCCTTTCTGTAAAGCGGCGCGCCATGGGTCTCAATAATAAACTTTTAGCCGGGAAAGAATATGCGAGTTTAGAGGAATGGAAGACGGCCATCAAAAGTGGAGGATCCGGCTTTTCTTATATTCTCGATTGGGTGAGTTGCTTTGCCCTCGCGGTGAATGAAGAAAACGCATCCTTTGGAAGGGTAGTAACGGCCCCCACGAATGGAGCAGCAGGAGTTATTCCAGCCGTCTTAATGTATTATATTTTGTTTTGTGATGGAGATTCGCCCGATAAAATTCTTCATTTTTTGCTGACCGCTTCAGAAATTGGAAGTATTTTCAAAAAAGGAGCCACGATCTCTGCTGCAATGGGCGGATGCCAGGCCGAAATTGGCGTGAGCAGTTCTATGGCCGCCGCCGCCCTTACGGAAAGTATGGGAGGTACCCAACGCCAATCGATGATGGCCGCAGAAATTGCCATGGAACATCATTTGGGCATGACCTGCGATCCCATTAAGGGACTGGTTCAGGTACCCTGCATTGAACGAAATACCATGGGTGCAATTAAAGCCATTACCGCCAGCCAGTTGGCTTTATTGGGCGCCCCCGATTTTGCCAAAGTTTCGCTCGATGGAGTTATTAAAACCATGTGGGAGACTTCTCTTGATATGAACAGCAAATACAAAGAAACTGCCGATGGAGGATTGGCGGTAAATGTACCGTTGGGCCTTTCGGAATGTTAAGGATAGCAGGTGTTTATTTCCTCCATTTGAAGTAAATAAAATTAAGGTTGGGCTGAATTTTATTCAGTTTAAATTCTTTGTTCAAATTTTTTCGGTGCATATTTTTACCCCCGGGGAGGGGGCAGCAAAATGCTTCAGATTTTTTGCTTTTTCAATATTAATACGACTAAAGTTCCTTTCCTGTTGCCAGAAAAGGGGAGAAAAAATATCCCGTTTAGAACCACCATAGGACTCAATCAAAAATCCTTACTCGAAAATACTTGCATGGAAACCGTTCTCTACAGGCCATATTTCCGTTTGATATTCCTTTCGCTTTCTCTTTCTTTAATACTGTTGCGTTTATCGAATGATTTTTTGCCACGGCCGAGGCCTATTTCCAGTTTTGCGATTCCATTTTCGTTTATGAATAAACGAAGTGGGATGATACTATATCCCTTTTCCTTGGTTTTAGCTTCCAATTTTGACAGTTCACGCTTATTTAGCAACAACTTTCTGTTGCGCGTAGGCTCATGATTAGTATAGGTCCCAAAGCTATATTCCGCAATGTGTAAGCTTTTAATAAACAGCTCACCCTGGTTGAAATAACAGTATGAATCATTAAAGCTGGCTTTTCCTTCTCGCAGGGATTTGATTTCGGTACCAAAGAGAACAAGCCCGGCGATGTACCGGGCTTCAAAATAGTATTCGAAAAATGCTTTTTTATTATTCAGTTCCAATTTTTGTACGGGTCTTATTCTTTAAACAGTTTAAGTAGAACTCCCATTTTATCTCTAAGTTCTTTACGGTGAACGATAAAATCGAGAAAGCCATGTTCCAATAGGAATTCGCTGCGTTGGAACCCTTCCGGTAATTCTTTGCGGATGGTTTCCTTAATTACCCGGGGCCCTGCAAATCCAATGAGCGCACCGGGTTCGCCACAAATTATATCGCCCAACATGGCAAATGAAGCCGTTGTTCCTCCAAAGGTGGGGTCGGTACAGAGTGAGATATAGGGGATGCGGGCTTCTGCCAATTGCGATAGCTTGCCGGATGTTTTTGCGAGTTGCATGAGTGAGAATGCACTTTCCATCATGCGGGCCCCTCCGCTTTTATTGATGATCATGAACGGAAATCGATGCTCGAGGCAGTAATCGCAGGCCCGGCTGATCTTTTCCCCCATAACACTGCCCAGGCTTCCGCCAATAAATTCAAAATCCATGCAGGCAACTACCAAATCGCTTTCATGAACTTTTCCATGAGCCACAGTGATGGAATCGTGAATATCTGTTTTGGAATATGTCTCTTCCAACCTTTTACTATACGGTTTCAGGTCAACAAATCCAAGGAAATCCTTAGAACGGATATTGGCAAAAAATTCGGTATAGGAATGGTTATCGAACAAAATATTAAAATACTCCTCACTCCCAATGCGGTGATGAAAATCGCATTGCGGGCAAACAAAATCGTTTTCTGAAAGTTCGGAAACGGTGCAGGTGTATTTACAGTTCGGGCATTTAGACCATAAACCTTCGGGGGCATCCTTTTTATCTTTAGTAGAGGTAAGGATACCTTTTTTAATCCGCTTAAACCAGTTGGGTTTCAACTGTTCGTTGGCGTTATCTTCACCGGTGAGGTTGGCGTCAAAATCTTCATCTATTGCCATACACTAAAGTTAGGGTTTCGTGATATTGAATTGGGCAATAACCGGATTACGCAACTGTAATGCTTTTATCAAGATAAACATCCTGGATGGCATTCAGCACTTCCACTCCCTCTTTCATGGGGCGTTGGAATGCTTTTCTTCCCGATATAAGCCCTGTACCTCCTGCGCGTTTATTAATAACGGCGGTAGTTACGGCTTCTGAAAGGTCGCTGGCTCCTTTACTTTCCCCCCCGCTATTAATTAAGCCTACGCGGCCCATATAGCAATTCGCTACCTGGTAGCGGCAAAGATCGATGGGGTGTTTGGATGTCAGTTTATCATACACTAAGGGCGAAGTTTTTCCGTGTTTGGTGGCAAGATAACCGCCATTATTGGTAGGTAATTTTTGTTTGATGATATCAGCCTGGATGGTGACACCCAGATAATTTGCCTGGCCGGTGAAATCCGCGGCTGTACTATAATCCACTCCATCAATTTTAAATGCATTGTTCCGAACATAGCACCAGAGTATGGTGGCCATACCCAGGGAGTGGGCCAGTTCAAAGGCCTGGGATACTTCCTGTAATTGGCGGGTACTTTCGGCACTTCCCCAATATATGGTAGCACCCACAGAAGTGGCTCCCATATTCCAGGCATCTTTTACCTGCCCAAACATTACCTGGTCGTACCGGTTCGGATAACTAAAAAACTCGTTGTGATTTAATTTCACCATCATCGGTATACGGTGCGCATATTTCCGGCTGATGATAGCCAGGGTTCCAAAAGTGGAACATACGGCATTACAACCTCCCTCAATAGCAAGTTTTACAATATTTTCAGGATCAAAATAGGCGGGGTTAGGTGCAAAGGATGCACCAGCGCTGTGTTCCACCCCCTGGTCCACTGGTAAAATGGACAAATATCCGGTACCACCCAGCCTTCCATGATCGAACATCCCCTGCAGGCTGCGAAGAGTATTATTATTCCGGTTACTATTTACCCATATTTCTTCTATATGATTGGGAGAAGGAAGGTGTAATTGATCCTTCGTTATTGTTTTACACTGATGGGATAGCAAGCTGTCGGCATCACTGCCCAATAATTCCACAATTTTGTTTGAAGCCATTTTATAAATTTTAATGCAAATTTAAATATTCGGAATGGTTCCGTCATTTTTGAGTGCCCAAGATACTCATTATTAACGAATAACCATTCCTGCAACAACATGATTATAGTTGGTTTCTGAGGGATGTTATGTAGGGAAAGGCTTCCCGCAACCGGCTCCCAAACCAGGAAAACATTTCACCATCGGCCAGGATTACCTTTTTATTTGGAAAGATTATTTTTATTTCATCCCGGTCCTTTTTAGAAAAAGGGAAGGGTTCTGTGGAAAGGATTATCAGGTCGGCACATTCTAACCTTGGATCTGACAGGCTTATTTGTGGATACCTTTTTTCTTCTCCAAAAACATTTCTGAATTTAGCCTCATACAGCATGGCATGAATAAAGGTATCTCCGCCAAGGGTCATATATGGATTTTTCCAAATAAGGTAAGCCACCGAAATAAACTCCTGCTTCCTGAGCATCCCGGAGTTTTGTGTTTGTTTTTCCCTGATATCCCTTTGTATATTTTCGGCCTCTTGCCGTTTGTGAAGTAATTCCCCCAGGTCTCCAATCATTTGTAAGGCGGATTCCAAATTAAAAACATCTGTAATCCATACCGGGAATAAGGTAGCCAGTGTTTCAATATCTTCTTTCCGGTTTTCTTCAAAATTGGCAATGATAAGAGAAGGGGATAACGATATTATCCGATCAAGGTTTGGATTTTTCGTTCCCCCAATCAGATTTTTTTCATTCCGCCATTGGGAAGGATGAACACAAAATTTTGTGATTCCTATTACTTCCTCGGTTAACCCAAGGTGAAATAATAATTCTGTTTGTGATGGAACAAGAGATATAACCCGGGCAGGAAGTCTTTCAAAATATGAAGTGGATTGGAGAATCATGAGGCAAAAGTGCATAAAAAAAATCCACAGCCATGTTTTTCATGTTAGCTGTGGATAAGAGTGGTTGCCTAACTAAAGTAAGTCATGCTTTTCCAGGATTGGGATTTCAGAGGAAATCACCTGGGTCTCACTTTGGTTCTTCTATGAAGAATATAGGATTAAACGGGATTTTGTGGCGAGGACACTTTTGATTCTTTCTGCTCTATTAACAGGGGAATAAAAACAAAAAAAGTAGAAGTTGACTGATACTGGATTTAGGCTTTCAGGATGATATTGGAAATTGGATGTTTGGAAAGGATCTTGGATAATGATTGATATTATTTAATTCCTATCAATCAACTTCTATTGCAAAGATGCGGCGGTAATAATTTCTATTCAAGAGCAACATTGCCCATTTTTGTTGCTTCCTATTTTACAGTGTTTTATCGTAATTCAACGGAATTCCAGTTGGCTTAATTACGATTATCAGTACCGTAATTTTACTAAAACCTGTTTTCGGTTTTGGACATGCAAGATGAAATATTGCCAGGTATTATCCGGAAAAATTTCGGAAGGGAATATACGGTGTTGAATGGGGACATGCCTCAATTTTAAAATGGTGAAGAACAGGTATCCATGGAGGGAACCTGTTGTTTTGAAAAAATTAGGGCAGGATTTACCTCGTAAACTTTGAGAATGGATTGGAAAGCTGGGAATAAAAAACCCGGCTGATCTCCGGGGCTTTAATTTTTTGACCAACTTTTGCCTGTTGGTTTTTCAGGATTTGGGAATTCTCT
>CAZYKA010000012.1:0-22224 GCA_964647915.1 uncultured Ferruginibacter sp.
AACCATGGCGGTGAGACACGAACCATGGCAGTGGAAATCGAACCAAGGCGATTTACTCAACAGCTTCCTCAACCTGCTTTTCTAAATTTTGTTGATTAAGATAAGTAAGAAGCTTTTCGGATTCCATTTCCCAATTAAACACATTTTCAGCGAGCATTAAATTCTGTTGCTTTTGGGCGAATAAATTCTCCTTGTTGATATAAAATAGAATCGCTGCGCAAAGTCCTTCTACATCATTCACCTTCACCCCTAAACCGCAATAAAATTCTTCGTTGAATTGCTTTTGCATTTTTGTATTAAACAAAATGATGGCATTCCCTGCCTGGAGGTAGGTGAATATTTTATTGGTGAGAGCAAGTTCCCTGTTTTCCGGAAAACCAATCTCCAGTGCCATTCCAACATCAAAATTTGAAGAAAATTGTAGTAATTGAGAAGGCGGTACTATTCCACAAATTTCGATCGGGCTGCGCGTTTGTTTCCGGGTTTCTTCTACTTCCTGTTGAAAGGAAGAATCTAATCTTCCTACGAGAGATAGGGAAATTCTTTCATCATTCAATTTTATAAGGGCTTCAAAAAGTGGCTCTAGCCCTCTGCCCTTTCCAATAGTTTGACTGAACCAGAATAATTTCAATTTTCCAGAAGTGCAGGAAGGATTAAAATTGGGTAGCGCCGGCTTGGAGAAAACATTTAAAATACTGCATATCGGAATCTTCAACCCTGGAAAGTCCCTTATCACCGCATCACGAATCATTGGGCTTGCCGAAGTAAGATAATGCAGGCTGGGAATATACTTCTCTTCGAGGAATCTAACCCGTTCAATTTCTTCTTTCATCTCCCGATCTACTTCCCCCCGGTGATAGTCTTCATAGTCGAAGCCAGCTTTTGCATGGTTGATTCCTGCCGCATTAACACAAACTGCCATCGTGCCAATGCCATGCCCGATATACCATGCTGCCTTTATTTTTCTGGCAGCCTTTACAAATTCATCATAGCCCCTGATTTGCGAACGCTCGGCAATCAAAAAAGAATTACCAAGAAAATTATACAACAATTTAAATACCCGGTACTTTAATCGGGTAATAAAATATTGAAATGGGTGTTTTATTGGAGAACCGCCAATTTGCAGGTAATTCCACTCCACCTGCTTCAACAGTTCTTCATCCTCCTTTTGTGCCCAATCAATATAAAAACTATATAGAACGGTAACCTGGTGCCCGCTTCTTTGCAGCAAATCAGCTTCCTTAACCAACCTGGGGTTGGTGGATGGCTGTCCGGCGCTAACAAGTACAATTTTAATACGTCCTGGTTTTAATTACGCTTTGATTGCTTCCACATACAAGGAATACAACTCATGATTTTTTTGGTCCTTTTGCAACTCCGGGTCGAATGATCTGCCAAATTCCATTCGTTCAATTTTTCTGAACCCCGCTTCTTCCAAAACCCGTCTCATAACAGGAAAGTCATACCCAAACTTGTGTTCTCCACCCTGGCGGAAAGTATGAGTCAGAATATCAGCCGGTTGCCAATTGGGAGATATTGCCTGTTGCATACCAAGAGCAGCCCATTCGTTCAAATAATAGGCACGGACAAATTTTTCAATATCCGGAACAACAATCCGCAATACGCCGGTTTCTGTTAATACCCGGTGGCATTCCTTCAAAAAAAATGGAGTTTCATACTGTATATCCATGTGTTCCAGGACATGTTCGCAGCGAATCTTAGAAACTGAGCCATCCCGAAATGGAAGTTTTTTTCTGCAATCGTATGTAAAAGAAATATTCTTACAATAAAACACATCTATATTCACCCACCCCTCCTCACCAAATGGCCCTGCTCCCACATTTACTTTTAGGTTGGAGAGCCCGGTAAACTTTTTAATTTTTCTCCATTTAAATGGATTTACGCTACAATTCAAGCGTAACAAAAACGTATTCCATTCAAATCGGAATATCTCAAAAACCTCATTGCTAAGTCCGGTAATCGTTAATAACCTTTCTTTACTTTTCTTCATTTTGGAGTAGATATGTAAACTTGGAGTGTTTCAAAAAACTTTATTCGAACTATTTTTTGCGATGCCCCAAAAATCGGGAATATCATCATATTGCTTTAATTAAGTTCGCGATAGCACTGTTTTCCCAGACATCATTAGGATTTGCCGATTGCCAAATAAGCAGCAGCAATTTGGTTCACATCAAACCTCTGCTTTGCAACCCGTCGGCATTCCGCCCGGTTGATATTATTAATCTTTTGCATGGCGATACAGAATTCCTCGAAGCGCTTACATTTAAACCCGGTAACCCCTTCATCAATCACCTCGTTTACTGATCCATGTTCAAAGGCAATAACCGGTGTTCCACAAGCCATGGCTTCCGGCATAACAATTCCGAAAGGTTCATTCCACTCGATTGGGAAAAGCAAAGCCTTCGATTTTCCCAGCCATTCATTTTTTTGAATATCGTTAACCGCCCCTATATAAGATACTTGATCTCCATCAACATGCGGCTCAATTTCGGTTTTAAAGTATTCAATTTCTTCCGGGAGCGGAGATACATTCCCTGCAATTACCAATTTTTGACCTGTGGCTTTGGCAGCGGCAATTGCCGTATGGCAACCCTTCACCCGTTCAATGCGTCCCAGAAAAAAGAAAGGAGCATCATCATCTATTCTTTCCTGTAAGGTATAAAAATCGAACTCCACACAATTATGCACTGCAGTCCAATGTCCTACTCTTGCCGTACGGCTAATTAAATTGGCACTGCATCCGGTAAAGTGCAAATGCTTATTCCGGAAACGGTTAATCTTTACAATATTCTCCGGATTAATTTCCCTTTGATATGTTTGAATTTTTCTGGATCGGTTATTCAGGACGGGAATTAAATATGCGAGCCTGCCAAAGTTGTGGATAAGGTCATATTTAGAAGCATTTTTACGAAGAAAATTCCAAACATAAAATGTGCCTTTCAATTGTTGGAATTTAGTTTGGGGGAATCCCTCATCTCCATATCCATAAATAGTGCATCCATCCACTTTTGATCCTTTAGTGACCAATAAATCAACCAAATGACCTTTTCTCTGATAAGCTCTGGCAATCATATCAACGATTCGTTCAATTCCTCCATAGCCCTTGGGCGGCACCAAAAGCCCGGGATCCATAACAAGCAGGATATGAAGTGGTTTATTCATGAATCTTTAAGAGGCTGTCTGCGAATTGATTTAGAATTGGGAATAGATTCGCGGCCATTTTTCCCTGTCCCGAGTTGTTCATGTGAATAATACCACGGTAATCTGCTTCAGACAGGGAATTAAAGGGTTGCAGGTATAACGGAATTTTCATCGAATCGCAAAAATGGATGATTTCCTTTCCCATATAGTTAAATTCGCGGTTCTTCAATTCATCCTGATCCGGGTGAAGGAAAATAAAAAACGGTACCCCTTTCGATTTAAAATAGGTAGCCAGGTTCAAAAATCCTGTATTAAAAGTTTTTCCTTTGGCTCCAGGTGAAGATTCGAAAATCCCCAACTTCCCACTCAATCTTGGCAAAGCGTATTTCTTAAACAATTCCCACAGGGCGAGTTTATACTGACTTGATTCGTACCGGTTTACTTTATCTATTACCGGTTTAAAATCCATGTTATCAAAAGCATCATGAGAACTTACAAGAAGAAATGCAATCTTGGCAGTAAAATCGCCATTTTCCTTAACGTATGCGTAACAGTTATCCGGCCCCCAACTGCCAGCGCCAACATTCAATACCTGAACTTTCCTACCCAAACTGATCGTAAGCGAACGAGACAGTCTTTCGGTTGCAAGGCTATCCTGATCAACCATCACCCCTCCACCAATAACGGAATCGCCTAACCCCAGGATAATAAAAGAAGAACTGTCGGGCTCGGCAGACCGCTGAGAATAACTATTTATATCTATATGGTTCCGGAAACGAAATCGATGCTGGTTTGGCTGGGCAATGTACTCGTACTTATCATTTGCCATCATCAGCACGTTATCACAAAAACCCCAATAAAACCGAAGGTAAATTTCAAGTGCCAGCAAGAAAGTAAATAGAATGACAAAATAAACAATCCATTTTTTTTTAGGGGTTGGAAAAAACTTCATGGAAAAGGGAATAGGGTTACGGAAAAAAGAATCAGTTTAATAATGACTGGTAGATACCTAATACATGCAGATAATGGGATTTGGCTTCGAGTACCGGCAACCTTTTGTTGCTAAATTGAAAATCTTCAATGGCAGATTGAAGCGAATCGGCTTTTCCCGGGGTAAATAAAGAGGTTTTGTCCCGATAATATTGCCCCAATTCGGCACAGCCGCCAAGGTTAGAAGCAATTACATCTGCCCCTGCTGCAATGGCTTCATGAAATACCAGCGGCCCGGTTTCCACACATTCAGATGGAATAATTACGCAATGCATCTTTCCAAGCAACCCCGCAAGTTCGGCTTGTGGCAAGGGTGCAATCCAGGAAATATCCCTCCGCTTTTTTGCTTTTTCAATTAACAGTTTTTCTTCGTGAGTTAATTGTGGGGGAATATTTCCAACCAGGTTTAAATGGCGATCATTAGTTGCTTCCAATCCCAACCAGGCTGTCAATAAGGTAAAAAATCCCTTTAAGGCAAACATCCGGGATGCAAAACAAAATTGAACAGGTTTATTTTCCTTATATCCGGGGGGAAATTTTAAAAAAACAGGATCAATGCCATGCCGTATCATGGAAATGGAAGATTCCGAAACTCCATTATTCATCAAAATTTCTTTCACCTCATTTGAATATAGCACCCAATGATCGGTTTCAGATTTCAGTGTAGAAAAGTTGGAAAGGAATCCACTAACTAAATAGCGCAAATTCAAAACCGTGGGCAAGGAAGGAAAATAATTCCGGGGTAAAATTTTTTGAACCCAATCAGAGAGGCCATGTGGCAAAACTGTATTTGATGAAATAAAGCAGGAGGTGCAAATTCCGGTATCCACTTTTACATTACATGCCTGAATTTTCCCGTCATAGAGCAGGTCACTCTTCACGCAATTGAGGGGAAGGTGGTAACTGGTTACGACCTTTACATTGGCAAACACCTGTTTGGCGGCTGCAATAAAATTAGTTCCGTTAAGCAGCGTATTTGCATGAATATGCAATACATCGATTTCCCCCTCCCCCTTTCTCAGGAGCTCAATAAGGGTCGGAACTATTTCGGCTCTCGTTTTAGTATAAATTTCTTCCCGGGTAGAAAATTTCGAATGGATTCCCACCACTTTAATATCTTTCCAGATATAGTGAGTTGCCCTGATATTGGTATCCTCATAATATTCTCCATACCGGTCTGCCGCATCGCCCGGAACAGCAGCATATATTGTTACGTCATGCCCGGCTTCCTTTAAATATTGAGCCAGACCCAATACATATACTTCCGATCCGCCAAAGTCGAATGGAAAAAAAGAATAGGTAGATAAAATAATCTTCAAATTCAGGTGTGGAAAATTCCGTAAAAAAGATCCCGTATTTGAAATCCGGATTTGCGCCAGATTTCAAAAGCTCTGGCAGGGCGTCTTTGAAAGAAAATAGTGCGTAAAAAGTTTGAAATAAAGCGACGGCGGTTCTTATTCGTCACATATTTCGTTTCTTTCGGATTAAGCGGCAGGTTCAACTCTTTAATAGCGTCCCTCAGATACCTGAAATTATTTACTTTATAAGAATCCAGGTTATTTTGTTCCTGACTATCGTGTATCCGGTAAAATAAAAACAACCAGGGAAGTAATAAAATATCAGATTGAGAGGCGGCCTTCAAATTAAAATACATGTCGTTGGCCGGGCCATATTTAACCGGGTAACCATGGATGGAATCAAAAAAGGTTTTCCGCAGGATGGTGCCCCCCGGGCCAATTGTCAAAAAGGGAGCTTCAAAAAAATGTTGCCGGCACGCATCAACCGATTTAACAATAACGGGTTTATCACCCCTGTCTTTCCCTGCATAATACATTCCAATTCCTGCCTGGGGGAAACTCCGCATCGCTTTAACGCAATAAGAAATAGTGGAAGGGAAAAATTTATCATCCGAATCGCAAAACATAATAAATTCTCCCCGAGCTATTGATGCCGCCTTGTTCCTGTTTGGATAATCGCCCAGGTTTTGAGGATTCCTGGAAATAATAACTCTCTTATCAGTTTCAGCATATCTCCCCGCAATAGCAAGGGATTTATCGGTTGACCCATCATCAGAAATGATCAATTCGAAATCTGGGAAATCGGAATCCAAAACGCTGGATATTGCCTCTTCAATAAATTGCTGCCGATTATAACAGGTCATAAGTACACTAACAACCGGTGAACTCATGAGGCAGTGGTTGTTTTAGAATTCACAAACCAGATATTATGATCCGGCAATTCCATCTCATCACCATGTAAAGTATGACCGAATACATCCCTTGCTTCAAAACCATGCCTTTTAAAAAATCCAATCCATTCACTAAGCGTTAGCAACCCAAGCTGGTTGTACTCGATAATCAAATTCTCAATATTGAAATCTGAAAAAGGAAAGTTTTTCAACACTTCAAACTCATACCCTTCCACATCCATTTTTATTAATTTGACGGATTGCAATTTTTCCTGGCCCAACAAAAAATCTAATGGGATGCCAGGAACTGCAAGCCTTCCTATCATTCCAGCCGTTGTGGCTGTGGTTCCCAGGTTATTGGAAACCGGTTGCACCAAACTAACCAGTTCATATTTTCCGGAGGCGGCAGCCTGGATGACCTTTATATTGGCATCAAGCCGGTTGATGGAAATATGATGCAGCAATTGCGGCAGTACTTTTAAATTAGGCTCAATAGCATAAACGGTAGTTCCCGAGCAGGTGCCTGCAATCTGGCAGGAAAATAACCCGAAATTGGCTCCCACATCCAACATAATTCCTCCGTTATTCATTATCTGCTTTGCCAACATCACAGAATCTGCTTCATAATTTCCACTTTTTAAAAATACCCGGGTAATCCAGTCGTTGGGTAATAATTTAAATTGGATTCTATGCTCATCTTCAAACAGAATCCCATTAGGAAAACAACGTCTTCCCAATATATTTTGTATCCTGATCTTGGCGGGATGGTTCCGCATTTTTAGATACTTTCCAAATAATTTACCTGCTATGCCAATAGGCTTAAACATCAGGTTCTCCTTTTTCTGATTAACCGGACCAGGCTATTGGGTATCCAGGGTTGATCTAAGCGGCTACCATAAACCTTTCTTCGAGCCTTGATTCTTTTTTTGCGATTTGCTAAAGCTAAAATCTGTTCTTCGAACTTAAGAGTGTTATTATAAGGTTCGAAATTTCGGGTTGCGAAATTTTCTGCCCTGATACTAATCTGATTCCTTTTCTCTTTCCGTTGCAGCAAAGATATTTTCTCTATAAAACCAAGCACATCCTCTCTTTGCAATTTATATCCCGTTTCATCATTCAGCACCAGTTCCTGAATTCCACCCGGGATATCACTCACCAGGGGTATTACTCCGGCCTTCATAGCTTCAATAATCACAATAGGCATCCCCTCATGGGTGCTTGGCAATAAGATGATCTCCATTTCTGCCATCAGTTCCAACACCCTGTTATTGGGTAAGGCACCAAAATGTGTATGAGGTACTTCATCCGGCCAGGGATGCGAGTTCAACCAATTCACCTCACCTTCACCAACTATATACCAATGAAGGAGAATATGTTTAGCCGCTGCCTGCCTTGCCACCTCAATCAACACCGGATACCCCTTTCCCTCCTCCAATCTGCCCACAAACAAAACAGATCCTGGCAATTTTTCTTTTCGAAACCCTACTTCGGGTACGGGAAACCGTATATAATTTACAGGAATGTTGCAATCCATTAAATAAGATCCCATATTCTCCTTAATCGATGCAGCTACCACTACCACTTCATCAATAACTCCCCGGTGCCTTTGTGCAAGCTGGTAATAATAATCGTAATCGCCATGAACATAATAAACAAGGGGATTGGGAAGTCCAAGATGGGAAGCCATGCCCAATTCTAACCAGTCGTGCGCCACTATTACCGCATCGGGACCAGGTAATAATGCTGCAATTTTTTTGCAGGTATGGTAAAAATTATCGTTTGGGGAATAGCGGATTACATACTGGCTAATTTCTTCTGAAAGTTCCCTTTCATCAAAATCTTTTTGTTGTTTGGTAGTTAGGTAATGTACCACATGATTTTTGATGAGTGGGTTTTTAGAAAAGGCTACAAGGTTTTTAATAACCGACCATACGCCACCGCCTCTGCCATTGTGAAAATGGAAAACATCAACCGACTTTTCCACCTGCAAACTCAATAATATTTTTGTAATATTTTTCCATCACAGGGCCCACTACACTACCCCGATAGCTGGTTAATGTTTTCTTCCTGCCATTTGCACCAAAATCGAAACGCATGGCCTCATAGGCAAGGGCGAATGAAATATGCCTGGCCAATCCTGAAACATCCAGCGGATCAACCAGTACGCCGGCATTCTCATCTAAAATTTCAGCCATTCCGCCAATTTCGCTGCCAATAACCATACGACCGGCGCTCATGGCTTCCAAACAAACCAGCCCAAAAGCTTCCCATAAGCTGGGGAATACGCAAACCGCAGTTTCTGCAAGAATGCCCGGAATAGCATCATGAGGTACACCCTTTAAAATGGTAACACTTCTCATATCCTCTCCCAGAGTTTGGGAAATATATTCCGACATCAACATGCGCTTTGCAAAAAAAACAGAATCTTCCCCAATTAAGAGAAACTTTGCATCCGGATGATCCTGAAGCACTAACGGAATGGCATGAACGAGAGATACTATTCCTTTATGCGTATTCAATTTTCCAATAAAGCAAACCTGCTTCCCCGTTATTTTATGAACCGGTATCTCCAGGTATTCTTTCCCTGGTTCGAAGGGGTTAGGAATTACATTAATTTTCTTTTCGGGGATCCTCCAGGCATGGCAGATTATTTCTTTTTGAGCCTGCGAGGGCGAGGTAATTCCATCCGCCAGGATGGTGAATTGATATTCGGGATCCAGGAGGTAATCATAATGGCCAAGGGTTTTCCATTTTCCCTGGCGAAGGCTGCCCAGCCAGTACCTGAATTTTGTCCATCTCGAAATATAAGCCCTGTATAACCTTTGTTGAATAAAATTCGCCATGTGTAAGCGAACTACCAATGGCAGGTTGGGGAATTTTTTTTTCACCTCTGCTCCATTCGCATGAATTTCGGGAACCTCCACTAAATCGAAATGCTGTTTCTCATGCTCAAAAGAAAAGTAAGGCACCACAGCTTCCGTAAATTCCTTAGGATTATTTGAATGGCAGCGAAACACCATAATCCCATCCTCCTCCTTTTTTGAATCAATGCCTGCGGTGGCGCAAAACACAAAAACCTGGTGCCCCAGGTTTCTCATAATGGAGGTAATTTGCCTGGTATAAGTGGCAATTCCCCCTTTTTCAATTTCGGGCGGGTATTCGTAGGTGATATAAGCTATCCTCATTTCCTTTTTCGCATACTTTTAATTCCCTGAACCACGGAATGCGGGAAAAGAACAGAAAGCGTCCACATTTTCCATTCTGAAGGACTCAGCTTCCCCGGCTTATGTTCCTTTAAAAATTTCATAAAATGGGCGGTATTGGCTAAATCGTCGTTCACATAAGCCCTTGCAGCAAAATAGGCTGCAAATGCACACAATATCCCTCGCCGGTCTTTGCTGGAAACAGGCCAAAAGATCCCGGGGTTGGCGCTTTCGGAATAAAGAGGAGTAAAGAAAAAATCAGGCGCATTTAGTTGTTCAAACAACCCCCTCTTTAAACTGTCGTATTCATGCTCAAAATGGGCTTGCTCGGAAACGGATTTGGAAGAAGAATGTAACCGGAAAAAGGTAAGTTGTTCTTCTACTTTTCTTACTCCTTCCTGTCCGTATTGCAAGAGGAATTTCCACCACAATTCCCGATCCATCACATACCTAAGTGAAGTACAGAGGGGAAAGCAGGTTTTCACTTCCTGCATCCGCATAAAACTGCAGGGTTGGGTGTAAATGCCTACCCTCAGGGTATCGAACCAATTGTCTTTAATTATCGTTCCAGGTTGAAAAAAAGTTTTCCCTGGGCTAGAATCTTCAAAAGCAAGTTCGGTGCCGGCTACTACTTTTACAATCGGGTTCTGAAATGTTTCCGCAACCATATGAAGTGCGCGCGGGGCGTAATAATCGTCGCTGTTCAGCCAGTTAAAGACATCTCCGGTGCAGTATAGAAATCCTTTATTAATGGCATCTGTCTGTCCCTTATCTGGTACAGATTCCCAGTATTTAAGGTGCTTTTCGTATTTTTTGATGATGGTTATCGTTTCATCTGTGCTCCCTCCGTCCATAATGATCAGCTCGAGGTTTGGGTATCCCTGATCGAGTATAGAAGCAAGAGTTTGTTCAATATAACGCCCCTGGTTGTACGAAGGAATGACTATCGAAATCTTCGGTTTCAGGATATTAGTTTCTTTCCCGCGTCCAGGTAACCCCGTTGCGAATCACTTTAGCCGGCATTCCGGCTGCAATAGAATTAGGAGGAACAGCCGATGAAACAACAGAAGATGTTCCTATAATGGAATGGCTGCCCAGGTTTACGCCTTTCAAAATTCGTGAATGCGCACCTACCCATACATTTTCTTCCAGGATAACCGGTGCAGCAATATTCATTCTATTTCCACTTTCCAAATCAATAATACTATGAGAATCGCCGGTTCTGATCTCAATATCATGTGCCAACATACAATCTCTGCCCAGAGATATACTGCTGCCTTCGGTTACAGCAAAATGGCCACTTTGTACGGTGCAAAAGTCCTGCAATAAAATAGAGCCTCCGTCATCTTCAATCCAAAGCTCTCCTTTTCCAAAATAGCAATTTTCTCCGATGGAAATTTTTTGATTATTCCCTCTAATAAAAATGAGGGTGCCATGCAGAAGGGTATTTGCGCCAATTGAAATTTCAATATCGTTTCCTTCAATATCCAGGATGACCTCTCTGAACTTTCCCTTATTATGAATTGAAATTCGATTACCTTTAATATTATGGTCGAACCGGGCATCGCCCATCCGGACAATTTTTCTAGCAATTTTTTTTATGAAATTCATTACCCGGTTTGCTGCATCATTTTTTTATAGGTTTCTTTCAGCATTTTAAGGGCCCCGGTGGAGGTAATTTTCGGAGTTTGAATTACTGTATTTGCCCGGCTTTCTTCAAGAAAAGCATCATCCGTCCAAATCCTATGTAAACTATTCCCCATATCCCTTGTATCTGAAGGATTAAATACAAATTGCAGATCACCAATAGTTTCCGGTAAAGAGGTTACATTAGAACATATTGCTGGAATTTGCAGCAGGATACTCTCCACCAATGGGAAACTACCTGCTTCATACAGGGTGGGCACCACTACTGCCCGGCAATGTTTATAATACCAAAGCAACTCCCCTTCCGGTACCGAACCTGTGAAAATAAAATTATCTTCCAGCTTATTTTCCCGAAGGTAGGTGGCAACAGTTTGAAACCAGGGTTCTTTGTTGCCTCCCGTGCAAACGATTCTAATTTCTAAATTATAAGTATTTCGAACGTAAAGAACTGCTTTAGCCAAACCCAGGTGGTTCTTATGCATCCACACATTAGCCGGGTATAAAAGAAAAGGGGCTTTAGGGCAAACGGCAGGCGCTTTTTCCATTGCCCTTTCAATCCAAAGGTTTTTCATATCGAGCAACACTACGGTTACTCTATCGGGGTTGGCTCCAAAATATTTCAGCAGATCGTTTCTTACATGGTTGTAACTCACCAGCACGCAATCGGCATTTCTCACTAATTGCAAATGAACCTCGGCCCGGTAAAGGCGGTCTTCGGCAGTAAAAAACTCCGGCAAATGAATTTCCTGTACATCGTGCAGGGTAACCATTCGTTTAGCCTTATGCGTATTGGGCAAAAATTGATAAGGACAATGTACAATATCAATTTCAAATTTTTCACATATTAGGTCAAGCGCGGAAATTGGGGGCGCCTGTTTACCTAACAACTTATTTGAATACTTTCTAAACTTTCGTTTAATCTTTTCCTTTAGTGGAACATGCAGTACGGCAGCATTGTTCACAAGCTGCATGTTATCCGATTTAGAAATTATACCCAAAATTTCATCATCAGAATGGTTCAGATAAATAAAATACCTGTTGTCCCCATCGGAAGCAACGGTATTTATAAGCGCCACCGCATATTGCCATATCCCGCCCACCTTCGCTTTGTCGAGATTCGGAATAAAAATCAGGATATTCAATCGTCGTTCCTTGTTAAATCGCCAAGATGAAAAATTTCCCGGTTGTTGAATTTTGCCGCCGGCATCGGAGGGTATATCATGGCACGAATAAATCGTTCTTTCATTTCGATGGACCAGTTTATATCTATTACACCGTTAAAAGGGCATCCCCGGGGATAATAATGTTCCTTTTCACCTATCGACTGAGGGATTCCAGGCTCATTTACCATAACCCTTTCAAGCACCTCGTTAAAATATTTTAATGCTTCAAACATAACTTTAAAATAAAGGCTCTGCTGGGTATCAAAATCTTCGATTGGTACTTCTTTTTGTAATAAAATATTTCCGGTATCAATACCTCTGTCGATATAATGATAGGAAAATCCGGTTTGAGATTCTCCATTTATCATAGCCCAGGTAAGGCTGCTGCATCCCCTATACTGGGGCAAAAGGGATGGATGAAGGTTGAAAATTTTCCCTTTTACTTCATCTATAACACTCTTTGCTATAATATACCGGTAATAAATACTTGCAATCACATCCGGTTTAAACGGCAAATTTTTACTTTTCATTTTTTCTGTGGAAAAAGGAATGCCCTTACGCCGGCATAACCCTTTTAAATCGTGTACAAAATTCGGGCTATCGTGGGTAAAAACAAACACTTCGTGGCCTGCTGTTAAGAGCAGTTCTAACGCTTTGCAACCTGCCCAGTTATATCCACACAAAATTACTTTCACAGGAAGGAATTTATGTGATGAGAGATATACTTAACCTGCTCCTCAGTTAAGCCGGGAAAACTCGGAAGGTTAATTCCTCTCCATCCAAGATTCTCTGCCACATCGTGCTTTTGAAATTTCCGGGCGTACATAGGCATCGTATGAATAGGATAAAACAAAGGACGGGTTTCAATCCCCTGTTGGGAAAGATGGTTCCTCAGGGGTTCGCGTTGCGCCGGATCATTTACTAAAATAGAACACATCCAGTAGCTGTGCGTTACATCCCCTACTTCCTGGTGAAAGGATACCTTATCACTATCCAAAAAAGATTGGTACCAATCGGATATCTGCTTTTTATCCGCCAGGAATTTTTCTACCCGTTCTAACTGTGCCAAACCAATGGCAGCCTCAATATTGGTCATCCTGAAATTATACCCAATTACATCATGCCAGTATTCGCGGTGCTGAGCCAGCCCCTGTCCACGAAAATGCCGGGCTCTTTCAATAAGGGTTTCATCATGGGTAACTACCATGCCCCCTTCCCCAGTAGTGATGGTTTTATTTCCAAAAAAACTAAAGGTGGAAATATCGCCAAAGGTACCCACGTGCTTACCCTTAAACTTTGAACCAATGGCTTCTGCACAATCTTCAATAAGAAATAGCTGATGCTCACCGCAAATTTGGGTCAGCCGATCCATATCGCAGGGATGGCCGTAAAGATGTACTGCCAGCACGGCCCTGGTTTTTGGGGAAATTTTCCGTTTCACATCATCCGGATCCATTTGCCAGTTCGATTTCAACGAATCGCAAAAAACCGGAGTGGCCCCCACATAACTTATGGCATTGACAGAAGCGATATAGGTAAGAGTAGGCACAATCACTTCATCGCCCGGGCCAATTCCCAAAGCCAGCAAAGCCAGGTGAATTGCTACCGTGCCATTACATACTCCTGCGGAATGTTTAACGGAAATATAATCGGCAAATTTCTCTTCAAACAAATGAATATACTTCCCCTTTGAAGAAATCCAGGTGGAATCTAAGCAATCCAGCACATATTTCTTTTCATTTCCAGAAAGGTCGGGCTGATAAATGGGGATGGCAATTTTCGACATCAAAACTATTTAAAGAATTATTTAATACCTGCTATCGGATGGTGCCAAAAAACATAATTCGGTTCTTCTCAGTTTGCTCTTCATGAACCAGTATGAAATATTTTTGAAAGTGTTCTCTGAACCAGTTCACATTATACCATTCCGGAACCGGCTTAATATCCTGTTCGCCACCCCAAAGTCCAATTGGCATAAATTCGATCAGCACATATTTTTTGCTGTATAGGGAAACCCTTTCGAAAATGGCATCGATAGAAAAGCGGCTACCGAGAATGAGATGATGAGTAACGGCAAGCGCCACAGCAAGATCACATTTTAAACGGGAGGAAGTATCAGAGGGATCGCGGGGCAACATGAAATTAAGCAGTGCCGTATGAAGGCGGGCATCCTGTTGCATTTTAAACCTTTGAAATGCAGAATTCACGGCGTTCTCGTCGAAATCACTTAGAATGATTTTTCCAATCTGTTTATTTTCGGCAAGGAGATTACAAAAGTAACCCTCGTTTCCTGCAAGGTCAATAACAGATCTAATATCGGAGTAACCTTGAATTATATCCGCAATTTTATGAAAGCGGTCGCTATAAACTATCTGGCCATCTTTGGCGAATGCCTGCCGGTGATAATTTTGCCAGGCCGAATTATTTCCGGGAGCAGGTAATTGTTGCAGATTGTTTAATAATGAATATTTATCAAAAAAAGAGCTTTTCTTCCATACCGGCCCCAATGGCAACCCGAAGTGAAAGATAGCTGACGGGCGTGAAAGCAGAAGCGAAGCCAGTTTATTACCGGCGTTCACAAAACCCTTCAACAATTTACTATCCTTCCTAAGCCTAAAGACCCTTTTTCTTTTCACTGCAAATTCGAAGTTCAATTCCATATTCGGAATCATTTGGAGTGCTCCCGAATTACCTAAAGTTTGGGAAGGGATCGTGGTAATACCGGCGGTATTATTCCCCAGGATGGCTCGGGTAATATAAATCATCCCGGCACTCCAACAATTTAACGGAATAACAAAACTTTCGAGGAACTCTTCATAGGCAATCCATGAATCTGGAAGGTTACGTATTGATATACTTCCAATATCTGCAAGTACGGGTTGAGTACCTCTAAAGAGGATATTAAAACAATGCCCATCCTTCAACTCATAGCCATATTCGTTACAAAGGTTATTAAAATTCCAAACCAGGATGGTGGCATCTTTCATCATATCAAAACTCCATTCGTGCGGAAGAATTTCCTGGAGCTTTTCATGATGCAACACCATCCCATAACCGGGAATTTGTTTGGTGGTGAGGGAAGTTTCAGGTATCCATTTATTTTCCATGAGTTTCTGGAAAAGAGGAGATTGAATGAGGGTGTTGCAAAATCCGGATTCAGATTCATAAATTGCCCGGTACACCTCTCCCTCCTCGAAGAAAACTCTTCCAAATCCATCAACAAGGGATTTTGCAGAAAAAGTATATGCAGAACTACTAATCATTTTGCGTTGTGCAATTTATGTTGTTCAAACCAGCTATGCCGAAGGAACACTTTAGCCAGTTCGGGACTATCAATCGTTCTTCCTGATCCGAAATAATCGCAGTTGTCTATTTCAAAACTTACTGCCTTCTCCAAATAATCCTGCAGGGAATCTCCTTTAAACAGGGCAATATTTACATAATAGGTATCTGGTCGGATGTTCAGGTGTTCATCGAGGCGGCAAATTATATCCGATTGTCCTGGATGTAATTCAAAATTAGCCCCGGTGGCCTGGGTATCAAAGCGGAGTATTCCTTCGCTATTGAAATTATATATCCCGAGAATTATCCGGATTCGATCCTGAATACTATCGGAAGAATTGGTAACAGACAATTTAAAATTCAGGAAATCGCCTAATTGAAAATTACTTCGCTCTTTCCCATTCTCGTCTTCAAAAGTTAGCTGCATCACTTTGCATACTCCTTCTCCTTTCCGGTTCATATTTTCCCAATTGCCGGCTGCTTGTTCATTCATTTTCTGATATAACCTAATAACTTCTTCAATAGGGCCCAACCCCGCAACGGTGCCATGCTGCAATAACATTCCGCGATTGCATAAGTTTTGAACGGCTGCCATATTATGACTTACAAATAAAACGGTTCTTCCTTCATTTTGGCTCACATCCTTCATCTTACCCAATGCCTTCTTTTGAAACTCAGCATCTCCAACCGCCAAAACCTCATCTACCACCAGAATTTCGGGTTCAAGATGGGCGGCCACTCCAAAGGCAAGGCGAACATACATGCCGGAAGAGTAGCGTTTCACCGGGGTATCAATATATCGTTCTACTCCGGCAAAATCCACAATCTCATCAAATTTTCTTTTGATTTCATTTTTGGTCATGCCGAGAATTGCTCCATTTAGAAAAATATTTTCCCTACCGGTCAGTTCGGGATGGAAACCGGTACCCACTTCGAGAAGGCTGGCAATCCGGCCTTTCACTTTGATACTGCCGGTGGTAGGGGCCGTAGTGCGGCTAAGTATTTTCAGGAGGGTGCTTTTGCCGGCCCCGTTTCTCCCAATGATGCCGAGCACATCTCCCTTTTCTACCTGGAAGTTAATTTCATGAAGCGCCCATACATAACCGGTAGTTCCATGTTGGTTACGCACATTGGTTTCCCCAATTCTTAAATAAGGATCTTCTTTTCCTCTCACTTTGTACCACAGCCTGTTTACATCATGGGCAAATGATCCGGTACCCACGGTTCCCAACCTGTATTGCTTACTGATATTTTCTGCCTTAATAACCAGGTTACTCATTTTTATACGGTATCCATAAACGTTTTTTCCACTTTATTGAACAGGAGTAGCCCTATTACTAATGCAACTATCGTAACCCCCAGGCTATATAACAAACTCCCGTAATTAACCTGCCCAACCCCAAATAAAGCATAACGGAATGTTTCGATTACCGGCGTCAGGGGGTTCCACTGAATCCAGGTGGCGTAAGATTTCGATCTTAGGAACGACATGGGGTATGCCACCGGGGTGATGTACATGGCCAACTGCACTGCAAATGAAAGCAGTACTGCAAAATCACGATACTTGGTGGTGAGAGAGGAAATGATGATTCCGAAGCCCAATCCGAACATCGCCATAAGCAGCAACAGAGCCGGGATCCACAACCAACTCCATCCAATATAAAAATAATTTGTTTTAAAAGCGTATGCGATTATAACCAGGAGGAGTAATAAGAACTGAATACCAAACCGGATCAAATTACTCAATATAACGCTTAGAGGCAGTACCAACCGGGGAAAATAAACTTTTCCAAAGATGGCCGCATTGCCGGTAAAAGTGGTTGCGGTGGAGGTAAGGCATGCGCTGAAATAATTCCAGAGGGTGATTCCACTCAGGTAAAACAAAATCGGCTCAATACCATCTGTTGGAATATTGGCAATTTTTCCAAACAGAATGAGAAACATAATGGCTGTTAAGGCAGGCTGAAGGAAATGCCATAAGGGCCCCAGGATGGTTTGTTTGTATTGTGCGGAGAAATCCCGCTTCACAAACAGCAGGAGCAGGTCGCGGTAACGCCATACTTCTTTAAGCTTTAATTCAAATAATCCGGTGCCGGGTTTAATGACCTGGGTAAACTGTTCCGGATTACTATCTATAACCTCTCTTTTCATTTGCAAACTTTCCGAAATGGATTTACACAGAATCCAGAAGTAATTTAAATTTTCGCTTATAGGCATCAAATCCAAAAGATTCCATAAGAAGGGTACGGTTGGGAATATGTTCTTCCCTGTTCGTTAGTACTTTCTCAATCGCCCTTTCAATGGCGTGCACATCAAGCGGATCTACCAGCAATCCCAAATCGCCATTCTTCAAGGCATCCACAGAACCATCCCTGTTTCCGGCAATGACAGGAAGCCCGTAAAACATGGCTTCGATAAAAACGATTCCAAAACCCTCTTTCATACTGGGCATCACATAGAGGTCTGCCATAGAAAAATGATCTATAAGGGTTTCATCCGGAATAAACCCGGCAAATTTCACATTATTGGTTAACCCAAGCCGGGCAATCTGGTCATCCAGGAAGGTCTTTTCCTTTTCATCGTAGGAACCTGCCACCAGGTACATAAGATTAGGGTATTTTGATTTCAGATTCACCATCGCTTCCAACACCTTATCATAACCTTTATATCGTTCCCGGGAAGAAATCCGGGTAAGGGTAAACATGACCTGATCGGTATCAGAGAATCCATAATACTTACGGAGTTGCTCCTTTTGGATACCCCGTGTCTTTTGGGGCAAAAAGGGATCGAGGCAATTATTCAATACAGACGACCTGCTCTTTCCTATTCGGGGAAATTCTTCCACTACCCTTGCGGTAAAATGGCTCACCGAACATATATGATCACAACAACCAAACATCATTTTACGACGGCGGCTTTGCTCTTTCCACACCTCAATTCCATGTGCAAAAAGGATAATTTTTGTTTTAGGAGAAACCTTTTTAATAAGCCACCCAACCAATAATAAATTAACATGACTTAAGATTACAAAATCTGAGCGCCTCCCTTCCCTTATTGCCTGCGCAATAAAAGAAAGTTTCTTTTTATTAAAAGCAAAAAATGATTCGGTGGGAAAGTATCGGTTACCATCGCCCTGTTCCTGGCTATCGTGCATCGACATCAGTATTACTTTCATTCTTTCATCAAGCGTTCTTTCAAACAAAGCTTTTGCCGCAACCCGGCAAACCTTTTCGATGCCCCCTGTAGCGCCAAAAACATACAGGGTCAGAAACAGCACTTTCTTTGGCTTTTTCATGAGAGGCTCCCTTTTTGGCGAAGGATAACCAATGTCATAAATTGCGACCAGTGCATTTTATTCTTAAGGAAATCATGGTAACTCTTCTTTAATACCGGGCCCGAATCAACCAATAGTTCTTTTACATAAGAACTGGATTTAAGCCATTCCTGAAAAGGAAAACTGAATCCCATTTTAGGCCTGTCGTAAATCTCGCGGGGAAGGATACCCGAAAAGCTATCCACCAATAATTGTTTTGGCAATTTTCCCTGAAACTTAACCGAAGGGGCTATGGAATTTGCATACCGAATCACATCTTCGTATAAAAATGGCACTCGAATTTCCACCCCATGAATCATGCCCATTACATCCGCATCGCGAAGTAACTGGTTTTGCATATACATATTAAATTCCATCCATCCGGCCTGATTCTTTTTATGAATGCGGCGAATGTTGGGATAAACCGGCGATTGGCTTAATATTTCCCAAACCTGCCTTTCTTCCATATCAAGATGCTTTGCTATATCATCGGGACTAAACAATCCACGCAAAAAAAGATAGATACCATGAATCCCTTCAATCTGAAGATATTGCAATCTTTTAAGCACCTTGTGGTTACCCAATTTACCAAGTCGCATAAAATCAGCGCCACGATCCTGCATGTTCCTGGCAATTCGCATTCGGGAAAAGGAGGGGTAGCCGCCAAATAACTCATCTCCCCCTAATCCGGATAGAACCGCTTTCATCCCGTTCATCCTGGCATGACGGCTGATAAACCAGGTATTTATCCCATCACAGCTTGGCATATCCATTGCCTTGAAAATATGGGGAAGGTTTTCGTTAAACTCTCTTTCCTCCAAAAGGAATTGATGGTGTTGGCAATTCAGTTTCTGCTGAAGTAAGTCCTGATATTTTTTTTCCGAATAATAGGCCTCTTTAAAATACACCGAAAGGGTTTTGAGTTGGGCTTGTTCAAACCGGGAAGCAAGGAGGGCGACTATTCCGGAATCGAGTCCTCCACTAAGGAATACACCTACTGGTGCATCTGCTACCAGGTGCCGTTTAACAGAATCTTCAATTAGGTTGGAAACCCTGTTTCGGATATCCATGGGTTCCTTGTAAGTTTCAATATAACTATAATGGCTAAACGATTGAAGGCTTTCCCTTTGCGAAACAGTTTCATATTTCAGGAAGCATCCCTTCGGCAAAGGTTTTACCCCTGCGATGGTTGTAACCGGCTCGGGGATATGGCCATAGGCCATCAGGTAAACCTCCCAGGGTTCACGCGGGGGCTGCGGGGAAACATAGCTAAACGCCCGTATTTCGGAAGCAAACGAAAGGCCCGAGGAGTTTAGAGAATAATATAGTGGCTTAATTCCTGCCGGATCTCGCACCAGGTACAATTCTTTCTCAAGACTGTCCCAAAGAGCAAATGCAAACATTCCTTTCAATTTTGAAAAGGCAAGCGTTTTCCACTGCGCATAAGCGGCAAGGATAACTTCTGTATCGGTATGATTGGAAAAATTATAGCCCAGTTTACCAAGTTCAATTTTCAATTCCTGGTAGTTGAAAATTTCCCCATTGAAAGTAATATAATACCTGGATTCGAAAGCCATTGGCATATGGCCATTTAGGCTAAGGTCTACAAGAGAGAGACGACGATTTCCTAAAACAAGCCTGTCATCCGGGCTGTAATAAAAGCCTTCATCATCAGGACCTCCGTGTGCCATGCAGTTGCACATCGATTTAACACAGATTTCCCTTTCTATATTTTCAGAAAACACGCCAACCAAACCGGCTATCCTGCACATAATCTAAACAATACCATTTAGGGGTTGAAGGTTGGATTTATCAAACACAGCTGTTAGTTGTACTCCCATGCTTTCTATCTTCACCCGCGCTTTACTTCCCAGCACTTCAATAACCACACCCTGGTATTTCATTAAAACGCCCTGACGAATTATAACAGGGGTATCGGGCACAAAGGTATTCTCTACCACTTCCACATCCTGGAATTCCCGGAGAAACATTCGGATGGTATTGATCTCTTCATCTTTTACTACAGCCGGTTTTCCCAACCAGTATACATAATTGAGAATCCCGTCAATTTTTTTTATATCCCATTTCGAATCACTATAGGTGCGTAAAAAAACATACCCTTTAAAAAGCGGTTCGAGAACTACTTTTTTCCGGTCGCTCCAATTTCGCAGCACTTTATTTAACGGGCAGTAATTTTCAACCCCTTTTTCGGTGAGAATCCGGGCTACTTTCTTTTCCCATCGGGGTTTGGTGTAAACCACGAACCAGGACAACTCATTTTCTTTAACATGCATAGCTTCGCTATTCCTCAGTCACATCCTATTGTAGCTGGGGTTAAAATAAGCGAAGTACATCATCATTTTTTCTTCCTATTGAATACCCTTTTCAGGAGGGCCTTCAGGTTCCAGATATTTTTATATCCCGGCTGAGTTCCCTCGCTTATATAATAACCGGTTTGGTCGCTTCCGTAGCCATAACCATAACCGTATCCATAACCATAACCATATCCATACCCATTTCCATATCCACCAAATCCATAATTAAACAAGGCTACACCCCGGGGTTTAATACCATTGAATACAATGCACAGACCGGGGAATTTTTGTTCCCTCTTAAATCCGTCAATCATCCGCAGGAACGTATTGGGTGTAACATTATGACGTACCACAAACAAGGTGGTACCCACATGATTTGCCAGCAACTGGGCATCGGTAACCGGGCCAATGGGAGCTGTATCGATAATGACGAAATCAAAATTTTCTTTAAGATAATCCATCATTTCACCGAATTTGCTTAATCCAATCAATTCTGTTGGGTTGGGCGGAATAGGGCCGGCAGATACAATATGAAGCCCATTAAAACGGGTGGGTTTAATAATTTCATCAATAGAAGCCTTATTAACCAGATAGGAAGAAATCCCCGGATCCCGGCTCACACCCAATTTTTGACTGAGCTTTGGCTTGCGAAGATCCATTTCCAATAATGCAACACGTTTACCCGTTAACGTAAGGCTGATAGCCAGGTTAACCGCAATAAAACTTTTACCTTCCCCCGAAACACTGGAAGTTACCAGCAGGCTGTTTTTCTGTTCACTAAAACCCATAAAGGTAAGGTTGGTACGCAAAGCCCTGAACTGTTCTGCAATCACAGTTCGCTTACCATCGGAAATAGCTACAGTATCTTTGTTACCTGCCTGGATAATTTCTCCAATAACGGGGGCGGATGTACGATTTTCAATTTCGCTCCGGAATAATATCTTATTATTAAACTGTTCCC
>CAZYKA010000012.1:22324-25220 GCA_964647915.1 uncultured Ferruginibacter sp.
GATGTACGATTTTCAATTTCGCTCCGGAATAATATCTTATTATTAAACTGTTCCCTGATCTGCACATAAAAGATAAATGCTAAAAGCCCAATAATAAATCCAATCAGGTAATAATTTTTGGCAATGGGGCTGATAGGGCCGTAGGAATACGGCTTTTGAAGAACCTTCAGATCGGCCGTGGTGGAGGCAGAACTAATGGCTGTTTCCTCTCTTTTTTGAAGCAGGTAAGTATAGATATTGCTTTTAATGGCCTGCTGCCTGTTTATCTCCAAAAGCCCCCGTTCCTTTTCGGGTATGCTTAATAGTAAGGAATTATTTTTACTGATATCTCCATTGATATCTCTGATCTGGGTAAGATAACTGGTACGGATATTGGCCATATTTTCAAACAATCCTTCCCTCAGTTTTGCCACCCTATCCTGTGCCAGTTTTACGGTTTCACTTTGTGGCCCTGCAGAAGAGACCGCCTTATCCCTGTCAAATTCGGCAGTGGAGAGGTTATTTAACAAATTTGCTAAAATCGGATCCTGCACTAAAGCAATGGAAGGATAGGTTCCGGGCGCCCTCCCCTTCATGTTTACATATTTCTCAATATCGTCCAGCACATTCATTTGGAGTTCGATGCCCGCTTTCTGTTTATCCAGATCCTGAACATTCCCAAAATAGATGGATGCCTGCTGGCCTAAATCTGCCACCGCTTCGCGGGCCCGGTAATTTTGCATATTCCGCTCTACGCTATCCAACTCCCGGTTAACCGTATTCAGCCGGTCTTCAATAAACTGAATGGTATTGGTGGCAATCTGGTTCTTATCCTTTACACCCTCAATATTGTAAACATCAAAAAGATCGGACATTGCCGCTTTGGCCTTTTCGGGAACCGGGCTTTGCATACTCACATCCAATACCGTTGAGTTGAAAGCCTGAACATTAATTTTAAGGGAGGAAGTGAGGGCTGAAGAAGCTCCTGAAATTGAATTGAAAACTACAAAATAATTTTTCCCCTGTGCATTCCGGTTATACTTCGGGTTAACCTTTAAAAAATACGAGGTGCCGGAAATCTCCACAATCCCGTTAAAAGGAATATTATGGTTACTAATTTTAACCCGTTCCCCCTTCCAATCAATATCAAAATCGTACTTCCCTCCATAATTCACACTGTCGGGTTTCACTGCCACAAATTGTATCGGGGAATTATTTCCATACAACTCTTCAGTTTGTACTTTCCCTTCATTATAAACGGTCGCATATAGGTGGAGGTCTTTCACCACCTGTTCCATCAACGAACTGGAAGCCAGTACAATAATTTCGTTTTCAATAACCTTTTTTTCATTGAAGATGTTTAACTGATCCAGTACTTTGCTGTCCCCGCCATTCCGGTTTGGGTCTTTAATTAACACTTTTGCACCGGCCACATAAATCTTTGTTTGCGACCTCAGGTAAACAAAAGACACGGCTAAGGAAATGGCAGTAAGTAATAAAAACACAGGCCAAAAGGGAAGATAGCGGTAAACTACCTGCGATATAATACTGGTAGAGGGTTTATCCTGTAGAAACTGTTCTTCTGTCATTATAATATCGATACCGGTTTATAAAAACCTGCTTAAAACAATTAAAATGAGTGACACACCCGAAGTTATAAGTGCCCAGTTAGCCTGGAATCGGGTTCTCCTGTCTTCCCTTTCTGCTTTCCGCGTGTCCGGATTTACAATTACAATATCATTGGGTTGAAGGTAAAACCAGGGCGAGTTTAAGATAGCATGATCCTCCATATTTACATGCTGTACAACTTTCTTATCGGAACTATCGCGAATAATTAATAAATCGGAACGCAAACTGGTAGTTTTAAAATCACCACATTGAACCAGGGCATCTATTAAGGTCATTTGATCTTCGGGCATTGGTAATACCTTGGGGGATGTGATCTCTCCGGCAACCGTTACTTTCCGGTTCAGGTAATAAACCGAAACAATAGCATCCGTTAAATAGGGTTCCAGGCCCTTTTTAATTTGGGTGGCCAGTTCTTTACGGGTCAGCCCCTCAGCATGGATTGTACCAATGCGGTGCAGATGAATATTCCCATCCTTATCCAAAGGGTATCCCGGTTTTTCAACACCGGGTGTAGGAGTCACATTAAATAAATCGTCTTCTGCATGACTAATACTGCTGATGTTTATACCCAGGATATCATCCTTCCGGATCCGGGTATCTAAACCCGGAGTGATGTAGGCAGAAATAGTGGTGTCTTTAGTAAGGGTTTTAAAATATCTTGTTTCAATGGAAGGGGCACAAGAAGCAAAAAACAGAATCCAACCCACCCCTGCCAAAAGCAGGAACGGCAGCGGAAATAACAAAGTACCCCTGTGAAGATTCATGGATGATTTCATATTGAGGATTGCGCTTCACGATGATGATTAACCTTCATAAAAAGACGCGGGTAAAATTCGTGAAAATAGTTGAGATGGCGAAATACTCAATCTCCTTTTCTAAGCTCAAAATATTTGATTATAAAGCAGTTGGATTGGAGGTTTTCGCTCCCTCCCTCCGAACTCAGATTACCCGTATCCGAATTCATTATGCATTCCCATTTCCAGGTTGCAGGAAAATTCCATCAAGATAAATTGGCCCCAACCTCGTTGCAGCTTGAAATATAGATCCAACAAAAAATTTGGTATAAATGTTAAAATAAAAGAGGAGCAGAAAATTATCTGCCCCTCCCCTTGCCAAAAAGTATTTTATTAAGATTGGTCTGTATCTCTTTTTTTCTTTTCAATATAGGCCTTCCGTGCAGCAATGCCTACCCCAGCCGCAATCAATAAACTCACCCCGCCATCAATCGGGCAAGATGGATCCATCGGATCGCAACTTGGATCCGAAACCTGGCCAATGCCTTTCAAGG
>CAZYKA010000012.1:25320-28967 GCA_964647915.1 uncultured Ferruginibacter sp.
GATGGATCCATCGGATCGCAACTTGGATCCGAAACCTGGCCAATGCCTTTCAAGGGGTTTACAAGCATAATAACTGCAAATATCACCAGCGCTGCAAGAACCTTCTTAACCATATTCGTCATCATAAGTGTTACAAAATTAATCCTTCTCCCTTAAAAAACAACTTTGAAAGACAATTTAACATCAGAACCGTTGCTCACCTTCAGCATGTAATTTCCATGTGCCAACATTTGTTTAAGCTGAAGGCTGTAAACAGACGACCCGCCTGAATGGTTCAGACTTTGGCTATGAACTACCTGGCCGGCCTCATTCAACATTTGCAACATATACTTACCTGCAGGCTGGTTTTGCAAATCCACATACAACACCCCGTCATCTTTTACCGGGTTCGGATAAACGGAAATCTGACCGCCTTTCTTATCCCTGCTCACTTTTACAATTTCGCTGTATTTCACATCTCCTCCCACGCCCACAGCTCGTATGCGGTAGAAATTATCTCCTGCCAATGGATGGGTATCCAACCAATGATAGGTGGTGGCACCGGTAGCCGGTTCTACATGTACTTTCCCAAAATTGCTTCCATTCCCAGAACGTTCCACTTCGTAATGCTGAATCTGTTCTTCGTTGGCCACATCCCAACTTACCTGGATATCCCTGTCTCTCCATCCCGCTCTAACATCAATAAAAGTTACCGGAACCGGGGTAGACCTCCGGAATACCAGGTAAAAACGATCTGTTGCATACGATGCCGGATCGTTCAACACATTAAAGTTAACATGGGTGGTATCTATCATGCTTACTATGGTGGACGTTTTAAGGTAAGTATCAATAAGGTAACCAGTAAAGGTTGGATCCATGTTTTCGGGTATGAATGCGAAACTGTAGCCGGTAGCCCTTAACCGGGTAAGGTTAAAATAAATGGTATCGGTTTCACTCAGGGATGCATGGCTTTCTACTGAAAGTACCTTATTTCCTACTCTGATGCCCAGGTTTTCTCCAGAATTCTCCATTTTTCCAGCATCCAAATTATCAATTCCATTGCTGTAAGAAACATCAAACTGAACCATATTTCCATCAAATAAACGCATTTGATTCTCTACCATGGAATAAAGGTTAGTTCTTAATAGGGCGGCCTGCGAATTTGCCTGCCGGGTTACAAGGTAACTTCCATCCACCTTTGCCGGCTCGTTAAAGGTTATAGAACCAGCAGGGCCAGATGAGGCCACAAAGAAGGCTTGGCCCGATTCTATAAAGTTATTCGCATTGTAACTCGCTCCGGATGGCGTGGGCGTATAGGGAGCGCCAGGGCCAAAAGTTACATAGGCACCGAGGGTTCCAATTTGTGGGTCCCACATATAATATACATCCTGAAGGTTCGTACGGGTGGTCTTTGAAAAATCGACCGCAGAAGCATAGGGGTTTCCAATGCCCTGGAATTTACCTGCCGGCACTGCGGGAGCTCCTGCAAAAGTTCCAAGCACCAGGGCCCCTTTTTCGCGAAGCGTGGTGGTGGTTGCAGGCTGTCCGAAAGTATTTACCGTACGGTCGCCACGGATTAGCGTCATATACCCAATTCCCGGAAGGAATTTACCCGGGCTAACCAATGGAACATTCACCGTAGAGGGCACTGCAGCCCAGGTATTATTGGAGGCCACATAGGTCTTAAGGGATGGTCCTACTCCAGCATTCTGGTCGTACCCATAAGCCACCGCGTTTACATTATTATTGGTAAGGTGAATTCCATATCCCGCAGGGGTTGATTGGGCAACCGAATTGGCGGGCATATTTTCCTGCCATGATTCTTTGATGGTTTGCAGGTTATGCTGGGTAGGCATGGCCAAATATCTCCAGGCACGCTTGGCCGGGATAAACCTTTCCACCGTTACATCGCCTGTAATCGTATTACCCGAATTGGCTCCATTATTGGTGATGTCGCCCACACTGGCAGTACCGGTAACGAGCGAACGAAGGGTGAGGAAACCACCCGTTGCCAGGGTGCGGTTGCTTCCTGCAAACGATACCTTGCCATATAATTTAAGGGTACCGGCAATTGTTACGGATGCATTATTTACAATGAGGTTTTTCAAATCGTTGTTCTGAAATACCCCAGCCGGAATGGTTTGGGCGGCAGTTCCCGCCATTTCTATCGTACCATCCAGGGCATTGAAAGTACCCGCATTGCTGATGGCACCATAAATTCCGAGTTTGCCAATGCCATTAATGGTTACCGATCCACCAGCATTAATGGTTATGTTTTTTGTAACCGGCTGGTTGGTTGTGATAATCGGATAGAAAGGCTTTCCGGTTGGGATGGTAACATTGGTACTGTTTGTTGGCACAGCCCCACACCAGTTCAGTGGATCCATCCAGTTGCTGTTTACCCCGGCCCATACTCCCAATCCCGCTCCGGTACCATTGAACTCATCGGCACCAATATCGGTAATGAATGGCGTAACAATGCTCCGGGCATCGCCATCGAAATCATCCGGAATAAGGATACCGGTATTATCGCCCTGCCCATCAAAACTACAGTTATTCGCAAACGTTAGGTGCAGGTCGTATGGAGTTGTGGCTACATTCACAAAATAAGGCATCACAGCCACCGATTTACTTTCCCTGGTAGGGCCTACTAAAGTTTGGAAATCGGTAAGGGTGATATAATTGGTTGTTCCATCGAAATAGGTCACATGGTTTGCATCGGGTACCCCCACAAAGATGCTGTTGTTGTTGGAGGAGGTACTATAATTATTAAGCGTAGCTGCCGACCGGCGAATACCCACGGTTTTACCTGTACCCCTGAAATCGGACACATTGACAATGATATTATTCCTCAAATTCATTGCAGCGGTGGTTGCCGTGGCATTAGAGGAATGGAAAATACCCGAAGTACCAAAATTGGTGGAGGCACTATTGGCGGTGTTGAGATAAATTGTGTTGTAAAAAATATCCACATTACTAGCTGCGGTGGCAGAAGTGGAAGCTATTCCCCGCACTACATCTGCACCCTCCATGTTCGGGCTGCGGAAATCACTAATAAAGTTATTCGTTATTTGCGCTGATTTTACAGCATTTAAATAGATCCCATTAATAACCACCCCGGTTCCGGAATTGGTGGCGGCAAAATCAAAGAATTTATTCTTATTAATGGTCACATTAGCGGTCCCGGAACCAATGTATAATCCATCAATTAACCCCGATGAAGTTCCATTCCCTGCAATGGAATTGGAACTGAAATTTGAAAATTCATTGCCAATAAAATCGGAATTAACAGTGGTTAATATTCCATGAATAGATGCGTTATTAGGGGAGGTGGAATTCACCGTAAAATTTGTAAAGCTGTTGTTACTGATGGTTGCCCCGGCCGATGACAATTGAATTCCCGTAATAAATGCCACAGCGCCGGTAGTGGATATTCCATTGATGCTGTTATTGCTAAAATTAAATACCTGCACGCCACTGGCGCTTACCCCATTCACCTGGGCATTGCCCTGTAGATTAGAGAGATTGTTATTAGTAACGGTAGAAACAGGGTTTGAAGCTGATCCTGTTACCTCCAATCCTTTAACTGTGGAACTTCCATTATTTGTCAAATTGGAAATATTATTATTCCTGACTTTTACCCCAACATAGTTGGAAGCCTGCATACC
>CAZYKA010000012.1:29067-30140 GCA_964647915.1 uncultured Ferruginibacter sp.
TTCAACTGGTTTTTAAGTACAATACCTGCATTATATGAATTTGCCAGTACATCTGCGAAAGTAGTACCGATGGGTTGCCCGCCCCAGGCTGTAATCGTATTCCCTGTGGCGCCGGAACTTCCACCCACATCATTCCCCTGGTCGTAATAAGCGTTGGCAACAGGGCCATGTATGTATATACCGGTATTCACATTGTTGATGATGTTCCCGTAAAACTTATTGCCACTGTTGGCACCATCTGCACTCGTAATTGCAATTACGTTTGCGGGCAAAGCCTTATTATGGTTTGCATTGCTGTAAATGCCAAAGGCATTGGAATAAGCCTGATCGAGGGTAATGGTATTCCCTTCAATGGTATTATTCTGCGCTCCATTGGTTCCGGCAGGTGTTCCCTGCAGCAAGGCAATACCCCATTCGGTTACATTATTAGTACCTGGAACAGTATTGTGCGCACCCCCATGTTCTACCAGGGTAAGGTCTTTGATGGTAATATAATCACTCCCCAAAAGGGTGAAGAAGGCATCATTTAAAAAATTTACCGCATCGTTGGAAGTAATCGTAACCGCTCCCACCCCGGCAGCTTTCCGGAATGTAATTCCATTGGTGGCTGTTCCGGTGGCAGTAAGCACATAACCTCCAACCGGTGTGGTTTCTGAATAGCCGGGTGCAATATCAAATATCACCCCACCCGATCCGGTAATACCATTGGCATTGATATAATTAACCGCCGATGAAATTTTATCGAACCCGCTACATCCTGAATTTGGAATTGGATAAGTACCGGCCGCCAAGGGAGCCGCGCTGGTATTTATTAATTGGGTGGCAGTATTGGTACAACCTGTTGCAGTAATAGTTACCGTTACCTGATAATTTCCCGCCGTGCCGGTAGTGTAAGTTGCACTGTTTGTTCCTACAGGAGTTGACGGCAGTAACACCCATGCATAATCCACCCCGGTATTGGGAACGGCAGTTGCAGTAAGGGTAGTTTGTTGCCCCGATCCCGTAAGCAGGGTGGTGCAGGTTGCACTTATGCTCACAGTAGGAGAAGGATCAATACTGACATTAATAGTAGG
>CAZYKA010000012.1:30240-34321 GCA_964647915.1 uncultured Ferruginibacter sp.
GTGCTGGTGGTAAATGTGGGGTTTATTTCTCCCGGCACATTGATGCCATTTACCTGCCACTGGTATCCCGGTGTAGCCCCTCCATTGGTAGGGGTGGCAGTAAAGGTAACCGGACTGCCTGCGCAAATGGTACCCATTGGGGAAACCGTAATATTTGCACTAACCGGAAGGTTCGGGTTAACCGTAACCGTATAAGAACAAACGGAAGCGGGAGAACAACCGTCGCGGGTAACCGCATCGGTTAGGGTAAAGGAACCGGCAGCACCTGCACTTACCGTTACACTGGAGCCATTGGTAGGCCCTATTATAGTTCCATTTCCAGAAATAGTCCAGGCATGCACTACGGTACCGCCGGTTGGCGCAATCGTATTCGAATACACGTTGCCGGTAGAAGATGCACAAACGGACAATGAGCCGGAAATACTACAGGTGGGCACCGGGTTCACCGTCATGGTTATTTCATTGCTGGGTACCGGAGGCGGGGTGCACGGGGTGAGGTTGCTCGTCATGATTACCTTCACCTTATCGCCGGTAACCAAAGTTGAATTGGTATAAGTTGGACTGTTGGTTCCTACGTTGCTGCCATTAAGCAGCCATTGGTATGAGGGAGCAGGGCCTCCATTGGTTGGCGTTGCTGTAAAGGTTACGGAGGTACCGGCACAAATGGGTCCGGAAGGCGAAGCAGCAATGCTCACCGAGGCGGTTGGGCTGCTTACGGTTACCACGGCGCTCACATTCCGGGGGCAACCCAGGGTATTGGTTGTGGTGGCCGTGTAGGTGGTATTAACAGTGGGAATAACCGAAACTTGCGTGTTGTTGGGTGGGTTAATAATGGTAAGCGTACCGTTATTGGGCACTTCAGTCCATGTAGGAATTAATACCGTATTATAGGTAAATCTTGTATTGGGTCGGAAATTAACTACCCCTGTAGCAGTTGGATAGGTATCTATATTGCAGGAAGTACCATCTCCATAATAAATAGAGTGCGCCGCAAAACCGGCCGATGAATTGTTTAAAATAGCATTATACCCATAATTAGTAGTATTACAAGTATATCCTGAACCACAACTCAGGCAGTTGGAGAAATAGGTTTCAATAATAATATTATCGGTACCATTCCAGGTAAATGGAGTTCCAAATACATGGGAGGTCCACCCTGCTGCAGGCTGGCCTGCTGCATACGTGCTGGTGGAGGTAGACGTGGTAGTGAAATTTATAAAGGTAGTATTAAGCGTATTGGCGGAGGTATGTCCCATTCTAACCACAAAACTGGTATATCCTACAGAACTTGAATTGCCAACTACATCAAACCCAATACCCGAAATAACGGTACCACCCACAAAACCAAGGGCACTCAGTTCTGAAGCACGGTAAAGAATTTGCTGCCTGCTACCCGTGTACCAGGCGCCAAAGGGAGGCATACCGGGTGAAGAGGTGGTGGTGGTGGTACTATTTTGATTAAGCACACTAACTCCAATATCGGCAGTTCCAGAAGAACCGGTGCCTCCGGTGATGTTAATAATATTAGCCGGGTCGGAAGGGCAACGGGTAATGCTGGTATTATCTAAGGTAAGTACCGGAGGCGAAGGCGTAACCGAAATGGTTATAGCCGCCTGGTTGGTGCAACCATTAAACGGCCCCCCGGTATAAAGCGCATTCACCGTGTATTCGGTGGTAGTGGTTGGGCTCACCGTAACCGTAGATCCGGATAAACTTCCCGGCATCCAGGTATAGGAATAATTGGGGTCGCTGGCGCTGGAAATAGACAGATTGGTGGATTGCCCATCGCACATAGGATTCACCGAAGCCGTTGGAGCATTAATAGCCGGGGCGGAAGAAATAGTAGCCACCGCTGCAACCCGCGGGCTTTGACAGGCAGGGCCCGGAGGAGAGAACTGGTACATCCTTCCTGTGGCAGGATAAACCGAATTACCGTTTTCAATAACACTGTTGGAGGAAGTATTGGTGGAAACCGTAACCGATTGGTAATCGGTGGGGACGGTGCCAATTCCCACGCTGCTGCTGGGGGTACTGGCATCGGTCATCGCTCCATACCGATATTCTATAATGTTGGAAGATTCGTATAACCATGCCTGGTAGATTAGGCTTGTTGGGGAACTGGTGCCAGGATAGCGGTTTGTTTTCCATTCGATTTTTAATATGCGGAATGGAGCAGATCCGGTAACTACATAACGCACTCCCCCATCGGAACCGGTGGTTTGGTCGTCCCAAAAAGGCGCCAGCTTGGGATTAATTGTACCAAGGCCAAGATTATTTGAAAAATAACCCGATCCCAGGGCGGTGTTGCCCAATTTCATTACCCCGTTTGCGTTCACGCTGAACTTGGTATAATCTGCACCGGCAAAATGGAAGGTGAAACCAATATTGAGCGTATCGGCCGTTCCATCATCGATGCCGGTACTTAAGGCAACCGTAGATCCACTCATAGCATCGAGGGAGGTGCCGGTAGCTGTTGAATAAATATAATTTGCGGCCACATCGGGCAATGGAGTGGGCGGATTGGGTTGTGCCGCTGCATAATACGTGGTGGTGCTTCCAATAACCGGCGTGGTAAAACTGGTGCCCTGGCCAATGGAACTACCGCCGGTTGGCGTAAGGTACCAATCGATGGTGGTATTTGAGGAAGAGGTGGCAGATAAGGTAACGGTTCCAATCCCGCATCTCGACCCTCCGGTGGTGGTCAATATTTGCGGATTGCTCACATTCACATAAACAATATTAGAATATCCAATCAATCCGCTGTTGGTACAGGTAGCTTTGAGCCTAAACCAAACAGGCACCCCTGCAGTGGTATAAGAAGCGCCGGCAGGGCTGGTAGCCCCGGCAATGGAATTAATACTGGATCCAAAATTATCGGTAGACCATTGCCATTGAAAATTAATGCCTTCTGCCAGGCTGTACCCGGTTGCATTCATTACCGCATCTCCGGAAATACAAACAATGGGCGATTGCACCGTGGCGGTTCCGGCACTGGGCGTACCTGCACAGGCCGGGCCGTTAAATTCGTCTGCGCCAATATCCGGTTTGGTAACATCCCGGGTATTGCCATCTATATCGGTGGTAATGCCGGCAATGGGTGTAGCCATCTGGTTTAGCGGACTGGTAGCTGTATTTAGGTGTAGGTTAGATGCCACGTTAATAAATTGGGGATCTACCGCAAGAGAACTAACATCTTTGCCCGTAAGGGTGCGCCAGGTGGCCAGTGTTGCCGCATTGGTGGTTCCGCTCCGGCCAACATTGTTTGTAGCAAAATAATCGTTGAAGTCGTTGTACTGCAAAACGGAAGTCGCTGCCTGAAGAATCATTCCAAAACGGGTGCCACCGGTTCCGGTATTAGAGAAAATATTATTTCGGATATCGAGTGCATTTGATTGGGTAATAGCCGGTAATATATTGATAGCCGCAGGATAACCCGAAGATTGGGAGGCATTCATCGAAATGCTGTTGTAATAAATCTTATACCCGCCGCCGGAATAAACCACAATTCCATAACCGTTATCATCAATATCGTACCCAGACCATCCGGATGCGGCAATATCCCAAATAAAGTTATTATATACCTGAATTCCGGCTGCAGGGTTGTTAGAAGCAAGGCATATCCCATTACATCCCCAAATACTGCTGAATTTTATATCGTGTATTTGGTTATTATACACCTGCCCGCTTCCGGTATAATTTCCAAATAAAATACCTGATAGAAAATCGGTGGTGGAGGAGATGTTTCGGATACCCAGAATTTCATTACCGCTGATAGTAAAATTTGCACAACCTTCCATAGCGATCCCTTCCAGGCCCAGCATTTCGGCAACAACGGTACTTCCCAGTTTGTTCCCGGTAATCAGCCAGTTCTGGTCGAAACCGGTGGGCATCCGTCCGGTAATACCTATAGCAGTTACCACTCCTTTAATTTCATTATTCTGAATGGTATTATTGGAGTTGGCTGCATTGGCGCTGGAAAATATACCGGCCAAAACCACCGGACTCCCCAAATTATATGGGGAATTGATCTTACAATTCTTAATCACATTATAGTTGGCGCCATCCGTAGATGAACTGGCAG
>CAZYKA010000012.1:34421-36031 GCA_964647915.1 uncultured Ferruginibacter sp.
GGATTCACCGAATACACATCGTTGGAGCCATTGCCCATAGCCTGAGACACAGCCTGCCAGGCAGCAAGGGTAGTGTAAATGTTACCCGCATTATAGGCAGTATTTCCGGCATAACCTACTGCGGCAACCCCGCTGTTGGTAAAATACCCATTGTTGTTGATGGTATGGTTTACTGCCGCCGTGTAAGTAAAGGGCATAAAAATACAGGCACTCACCGAAGTGACGTTTACTGCCGTTAGAGAATTATTAAAAATATTATTTCGTATATCCATACCAGTTAGCCCGTTGGAAGAAATGCCCAGGCAGGAAACGGAGGTACTCGCTGCGCCGGCCGACGCAGTGTACATGTTTACCGAATTATGATAAATTTTATGGTTGCTCCCGGCTGCAATGCCAATACCGGTAGCCGCCTGGGAAAGGGAAAAACCACCATAGCTATGCTTTACATCCCATACAAAATTGTTGGTAATTTTTGCCCCGTTTGCAGATCCTTTTAAATAAATGCCCGATACCGCCGACCAATTGGCGGCATTGCTGCCATTAATTTGACTTACCCGATTATTTAATATGGAAGGAGCCGCCAGGCCGGAATTGATTTGAATCCCCATAATACTGGCAAAAGACCCTGCCCCTGAAACATTGGTAATCGTATTTCCCGAAACGGTATAGGGCGCAGACCCACTGCTAACAAGAATACCGGAAGCGCCCTGGTTTCCAAGTTGATTTATATTGGTAATGGTATTGTTGTTGATGGATATAGTACCGGAGCCAATGGGATTAGCAAGTTCGATAGCCGCCATGGCAGTAGTTACATAAGAACTAATATTGCGGACTGTGTTGTTATTCACAATTGCGGAAGCTGCTCCCTGAATCACAATTCCTTTCAGGTACACGCAGGTGGCGCCCGAACTGGCCGGGCCAATCAGGTTATCGGTGGCTGTTACGGAGTTAGATACGCTGGTAGCGGAACCGTTAATATGAATACCACGCGCTACCTGGTTAATTTCATTATTCTGCAAAAGCAGGTTATTCATGGTGGCTGCCGCTGGTGCGCTTTCGGGGCTGCCCGGGGAGATGGCGGTGGGTGCCGTGGTGGGAGTGGCGCCTCCATTACCCCCGGCATAAATACCATAACTCACCCCGGAGGATGAGGCCGGAGTAGTTATTCCGGAATTGTTTCCTCCCGTTACGTTTCCGGTAAGCAAACAGTTTTGAATGGTTATGGCATCGGCAGAAGTTACATTGGTATTGGTGGCAATGCGGATGCAGGAACCTGCGGCATTCGCAGTGGCATCCCCATTAATAATATTCAAATTCCGGTTGGTGCCGCCGGTATTGGGATTGTCTCCATCAATGGTAACATTATCGGCTCCATTTAATTCTATTACGCCTCTTCCTGCACCCGGGGTACCCGTTACCGTTACTCCATCATTTACAGGATAAATAGATACCGAAGTATAGGCAGCAGCGCCGGCACCTGATGAATTCAATACGGCAGATGCACCTTCGGTGGTATTACCGCTGATCTCGATGGTGATGGTTCCCATATGAACCCCGGTGTTAATCCCGTCAAAGGCCGCCCGAAGCGTAGTATAAGGCCGCATCGGATC
>CAZYKA010000012.1:36131-40671 GCA_964647915.1 uncultured Ferruginibacter sp.
AAACCTCCATTTACCTCAGTAAAACAGCAGTTTCTTGAGGTCGTAAATTTAACGATATTTATTAAATTGGGAGGAAAAATAGTTTCCAACATTTCCCCAAGAATTTGAATTACAGGGAAATGTAATTTATTGCTGTAGCAACCCGGATGGGTTTGTTTATGAGCGGTGGCTCCCCTCTCCAATCTGCAGATAATCTCTTGCGGAATCACCAAAAAATAAAATCCCCGGTTCACAGGTAAGGAACCGGGGAAAATAGATGATAAGTCAACTAATAAATTACTTTAAACTGCTTAACCTGCTTTCCGTTACTAACAATTTTAAGGATATAGTTACCATGTGTAATCATCTGCTTTAGTTGTAAACTATACAACATCGAGCCGCCAATATGCCGGATAACCTGGTTATGTAATACCTGCCCTGCTTCATTTAGCAATTGCAACTGGTAATTCCCGGGTTCTGTATTTTGAAGTCCCACATAGAGTATTCCATCCTCCTTCACAGGGTTAGGATAAACCGTAATAAGGTTCTCTCCTTTCTTCCTGGATACCTTAACTATCTGGCTGTATTTGATATCCCCACCGGTTCCCACACTGCGGATCCGGTAAAAATTATCTCCGGAAAGTGGATGGGTATCCAACCAGGTATAGGTTGAGGAACCAGTGGCAGGCTCCTGATGCATTTTCTCAAAATTGCTTCCATTGGCAGAGCGCTCCACCTCGTAATGGGAAATATTTTCTTCCTGGGCCACATCCCAGCTTACCAATACATCTTTATTCCTCCAGGCCGCTTTCACATCCAAAAATGTTACCGGTACAGGTGCCGATCGTTTAAATATGAGATAAAAACGATTCGGAGCATAGGATCCCGGATCATTAATTATGGAAATATCCATCCAGGTGGTATCCCATAAGTTTACCACCGTACTGGTATTCAAATAGCGGTCAACCAGGTAACCGGTAAGCAGCGGATCCAAATTTTCGGAAACAAATCCCAAACGGTAACTGGTGGCTCTTACCTGAGTAAGATTATAATGAATGGTATCATCCACATTCAGGGTGGCATGCCTTTCTACAGAAAGAATTTTATCTCCTGATTTAATACCGAGATTTTCGCCGGAGTTGGTCGGTTTAATCGCATCCCTTCCATCCACTGCATTGCTGTTAGCACTATCAAATTCATTTACGGTTCCATCAAATAAATTCCAATGGTTATCCACTTTGGCATAAAGAAGGGTCTTTAATTTTTGAACACCTATATTGGCCTGCCGGGTTACCAGGTAACTTCCATCCACTTTAGAGGGTTCGGTAAAGGTAACAGAACCAGCCGCAGAACTGGAATGGACAAAAAATGCCTGTCCTGATTCAATATAATGGTTGCTGGTATAACTGATGGATGGGGAGGGAGTGTAAGATGAACCTGTGAATGTAACATAAGCACCTAACGATCCCATTTGAGGATCCCACATATAATATACATCATCAATATTTGACTTCGTCAGTTTAGAGAAATCGATTGCCGACGCATACGGGTTACCGATAGCCTGGAACAGCCCGGCCGGAACCGGAATGCTTGCAAAATTGCCTTGTACCAATGCTCCTTTATCGCGAAGGGTAACGGGGGTAGCGGCTTGCGGGAAGGTATTCACCGTCCGGTCGCCCCGAACAAAAATCATATACCCTACCCCACTTTCAAACCGGCCATTGTTTATACCGGGCACATCGATGGTGGAAGTAATTCCTTTCCAGGTATTGGTAGCCGGCACATAAGTCTTCATGGAAGGCCCAACCGGGGTGCGAAGATCGAATCCGTAAGCCGACCAGTTGAGACTGTCTTTGGTAATATGGATACCGTACCCCGGAGGGGTGGATTGCACAGTGGAGTTGGCCGGCAAATTTTCCTGCCAGGCTTCGTGGATGGTTTGCAGATTGTGGGCGGTAGGTACAGAAAGGAATCTCCATGCACGCCTTGCGGGTACAAATCGCTCCACACTAACGTTGCCGGTTACACTATTACCAGTGCTTGCACCATTATTGGTAATATCACCTAAACTGGCTGTTCCGGTGGCAACAGAACGAAGCACGAGGTTGTCGTTGGTAGCAAAAGTCCGGTTACTTCCCAGGAAGGAAAGCTTGCCATAAATTTTCAGGTTGCCATCCAGGGAAACGCTGTTGTTATTAATGACGAGGTTCTTTAAATCGTCGTTTACAAATATGGAGGCCGGAATATTTTGAGGGCTGGCTCCTGCCAGTTCGATGGTTCCATCGGCCACATCAAAATTACCGGCGTTACTCATGGTTCCGTATATAGCGAGCTGCCCGGCCCCGGTTACCTGAATGCTTCCCCCGGTTTGAATAAGGATGTTGCGTGATACCGGCGAATTGGTGGTAATAATGGGATAGAAGGGTTTCCCACCCGGAATAACCACATCGGTAAACATATTGGGGATGGCGCCGCACCAGTTTAGGGGATCAAGCCAGTTGCTGTTTATTCCGGCCCAAACACCTACCCCTCCTCCTAATCCGGTAAATTCATCGGCGCCAATATCGGGAGCAGTGGTATTGCGGATGTCGCCGTCAATATCATCCACAATCCCGGTAATCGGTATCCCCCTTCCTTCAAAGGCACAGTTTCCATTTGCATCCAGGTGGAGATCTATATTGCTGATGAATACCGGTTTGGCATTCAGCGAATTGGCTTCGTGTGGAGCCAGGGCTGTTTGCATATCTACCAGGTTGCTGTATGCGGTGGTTCCATCAAAATACAATGCACCCGGCGTAGCGGTTTGTCCCGCATAAAAGACGTTATAATTGGAGGATGTCGAATAATTCGCCAATTCAGACGAACTGCGTCTGTACGCAACCGTTATGCCCGATCCGGAGGCCACCGATTCATTGTCGAAAATATTATTGCGTATATCCAATGCCGCCGTGGTGGCTGTGCTTTGGGTAGCATGGAATAAGGCAGAACTGCCAAAATCAGTGCCCGTGGAGGCAGCATCCAGGTAAACACTGTTGAAGTACAAACGGTAATTGCTGTTTGAGGCGGATGAAGAAATATCCATGCCATGAACGATATCATTTCCATCTGCCAGGGGGGCAAGCAGGTGGCTGATAAAATTGTTATAGGCAATAACCTGTGTTCCGCCCGTGAATTTAAACCCGTTCACAAATGAGGAAGAGCCCGAAACAGAATTATCTACAGTAAGGGTATGCAGTTTGTTCTTGATGAGGTTGATATTATTTCCTCCCATTACAGATACACCGGTAACCACTACAGTACCTGTTCCTGCAGCGTGCATATCCTGAATTTCATTGGAAGAAATGTTTGCATCCCCGGCCTGTATTTCCAATACATTCAGTTTTGCATTATTACCCAATGTGTTGATCCCGGAAATTAAATTGCCATTTATGTTCGCCGTATTGGCTGAAGAAGTAATGGCATATACCATAGCTCCATTACCCGTGGCCGTTATCCCTTTAATAATATTAGACGAAACAGATACCGTTCCCGATCCTGCAAGCAGGTTAATGGCAGTAAAATCGGATCCGGCCGATATCCCGGCAGGCGTATTATCGCCCACCAGGTTATTGGAGACTGAATTGGCGCCTCCTCCTCCTGTAACTTCGGCAAGTATAAGGCTATTCGTTGCCGTTATATTTGTAAACTGGTTGCTGTTTATGGTTTTATTACTGCCAAAACCACTTGCGGAAATCAACTTTACAGTGCCGGAAGTGTTCGGTTGTACCTGATTGAAAATATTATTGCTGATACTCAAGGAAGTGGCGGCAACAGGAACATCCAAAAGGGAATAATTTCCAGAACCGGTTACATCGTGCTGGAACTTCCCAACACTATTTCCATCTAAGGTAATGGCTGCAGAACCTGCAACCTGTTTAATATATATGGCCCTTACCATTCCTGAATTAGCTGCTGTAAAATTTACTGCATTTGAAACCGCATCCCCAAAATGGTTATTATCTGCATGAAGGCTGGTTTGTACCGCCGCATCATTCAAAATACCGGTATATTCGCCAGTGCCGGCCATTGTATTGTTTCCAATAAAATTATTACCATTATAAGAAACCAAACCATAGGGCATTTGATTTAAAATATTTACCAGGTTGGCTGCTCCCGATGCGGCAGGCAGAGAACTGGTAAGTGAATTATTTAAAACCTGCAACTCTCCGTTGGTAACCGTGGCCAGATTTTGGGAATTGGCAGAGAGTATGGAAACTACTGGCGCATTTGAGGAAGAGGCGGCGCTGTTGAGGTTAATGCTGTTATTACTAACCACGTTGGTAAAGGATCCGGCCGGCGCCATTTGGAATATATCCAATTTCACTCCATACAAACCATTAGTACCGGCATCGATTCCGGCTGCATTGGATATGCTGTTCCAACTCACATTTACATTGCCCTGGTTAATGACTAAAATTCCTTCTAAGGATTTCGGCACACTGTAAAACTGGTTTCCGGGATTGGGCAAGGCATTGGTACCCCAATCGGTAAGGATATTTCCTGTAGCCGAACTACTACCCCC
>CAZYKA010000012.1:40771-45291 GCA_964647915.1 uncultured Ferruginibacter sp.
GAGCCGCCTCCGGAGGTAGCCGTTGCCGTTAGATCAGCCACCTGCCCGGATCCTGCTAATAAATTTGTACAACTGGCCGAAACAGAAACGGATGGCCCGGGGGTTAACGAAATCGTGTAATCAGCAGAAACTGCCGGGTTATCTGTTATACATGCCCTGTTGGAAGTTAGCTGCACATGCACAAAATCGCCGGTGGAAGGATTTAATAAGGTATAGTTGGGACTTGGGCCGGTTTGCACCACCGATCCATTTAAATAAAAATCATACACAGGGCTGGATCCTTCGTTGGAAGGAAGGGCCGTAAAAACAATGGGAACATTGGTACAAAGGGCATTGGTATGGCTTAGGCCTACACTTACCGGTTCCACATTGAGTACCGATAAGGTGATGGTATTGCTGTTTGCCTGGTTGGCAGACGGAGTATTTAGGCATGCATAGTTGGAAGTAAGACGCACCTTCACCCGGTCGCCATTATTGGGAGTGAAAACATAATTATTGGAAGCTTGTGCCGGCTGAGGTACCCCATTTAAAAAGAACTCATAAATGGGATTGCTTCCGGGATGGGTTGGGGTAGCCACTACCGTTACCTGCGTGCCCGTACATACCGTATTATTAGGATACATGGTTCCAACGGTTACACTCACATTTCCCATATCATGTACGGTAAGTAATATTTGATCACTTTTATTGAAATTCGGGCCTGCAATACAAGTAGAATTGGAGGTAACCGTACAGGTAATAGCATCGCCGTTATTTGCATAAGTAGGCACATAAGAATAAGTAGGACTGTTTGTTCCCACGATGCTGCCATTTTTCCTCCATTCATACACCGGTGTGGTTCCCCCGTTAACTACCGTAGCAGTAAAAGTAACGGTGGTGTTTTCACATACCTCCGTACCCGGATTTGCACTAATCGTTGTTAAAACAGGCACATTACTTTGAACGTGCATGGTGTCTTTATTACTTTCAAATGGCAACCCATTGGAGCAGGCATCACTGGAAGTAACAATCACTTTTACCACATCCCCTTCCCCCGGTTGAAACGAATAACTGGAAATATTGGTTCCCACATTAGCTCCATTCACCTGCCACTGGTAGGTGGGGCTTGGGCCTGCATTGGTTACGGTGGCATTATAAAACACAGTAGTACCCGGGCATACCGGGTTTCCAGAATTGGTAATTGAAACCGTAGGAAGCGGCGTGATGGTAATGGTTGCATTGGCACTGGTACCGCAATTGCTGGGGGCTGGCCCAGAAGAAGTGAGGGTGTATTGCGAATTAACTGCAGGGAGTACATATACATTGGTTGCCGGAGTACCGGGAACATAAGGAATGGTTGCAGCCGCATCGTTAAAAATACTGTTGGGAGCTACGGGAGTTTGCGTCCAGGTATATTGATTCTGCATAGACCCGGTAATAGAAATATTGTCGATAGCCCACCATCCATCCCAATTGGCTTCATAACGGAAACGGATATATATAACGGGCATCCCTGCATAGGCATCAAGGTTTAATGCGGCATTTACAAAATTCCCGGGAGTACCCACCGAACCGGTGTAGGTTCCGCCAGGAATTGCCGCCCAGGTCGAGCCATCCGGCGACACTTCTACTACAGCGGTTTCCCCACCCACATAGGTCAGGTGATGGTAATAACTTAATGTTGCGGATGAAAAACCGGTAAGGTCGATAGCGGGTGAAGTAAACGTGGTTTTTGTTACGGAACCACTCCCCTGGGCATCGCTATTACTGAGGTAGAATTTTGTAGCATCATTACTATTAAAAGTTGCTCCATGATAAATATATCCGTTTGGCCTTTGCGTCCAGGCAGCATTGGCCGGTATCCCTCCGGTTGAATTATTGACGGCAACCCAATTATTGGTGGTAGCATTAAATTTCTCTGAATAGGCTGTGATGTTTGAAATTAATCCATTGGAGGCGGAAAGAAGTAATGCCGGGCCTCCACTGCACACGCTCCCGCTATTAGGCGTTACCGTAACAGCGGCCGGTATAGGGCGAACAGTTACCGTAACAGTTTTGGTATTTATGCAACCATTATTGGCTCCTCCGGATGCATCCGTACCTTTTACCGTGTAGGTAGTGGTGGTGGCAGGGCTTACCCCGGTGGAGGCACCCGGGATGTTGCCGGGCGTCCAGATGTAGGTATATCCGGCATTGGAGCTGGTAGCAGAAATGACGGAGGTGGCGCCGGCACAAATGCTGGAGGGGGAAGCGGTTGCATTGATAGAAGGCGCTGCAGTAACAGTAGCTATAACCGGAGTACGGGTTGATTCACACTGGGTGGTAAACTTCCAGTTATAATACCCCATAAAATAGGCGCTGGAAAAATTGTTCCCGGTAATTTTAATAGCAGAGGATGAATAAGGATATGTTGAACCGGATTCATTTCTCAGGATACCTCCCGAAGGCATAAAACAGGTAATTACGTAGCCGGTACCTATAGGCAATGCAAAGTTTAAATTAATGGTTTGAGGAATTACGCCCCCGGAAACATTGGTGGTGAAGTTGGTGGTCAGGAGGGTAGCGCCATTCTCATCTTTCAAATATATTTTACCACCTGAGCCTGATACCATCGGGAATATATCCACCGATTCGAGGGTGGTAGGTTGCAATACATCAAAATATACATCCCAGGGAACCATCATAGTTCCTATATTTCCTCCATGTGCCGTAGGGCTTACCGGGCCTACGGTTCCTGAATTATTCCCTTTTGATGAGCCTACATAATAGGTGGTGGTGCTATTAATTATTGGTGTGGTAAAACTGGGGCCGCTTCCTAAAACTGCACCACCGGAAGAGGCGGCATACCATTTAAGGGTGGCGCCGGGCGTAACGGTGGTGGCGGCAAGAACGGCAGTCCCGGGCCCACACCTGGTTTGCGGGGTAGTGGAGCTAACAACGGGAGCGTTTACAGTAGCCGTTATCACATCCGAATAATTGGTTTGCCCACTTAATGGACAAAATATCTTTAACCGGAAGGAAGTAGTGGTTGCCAGCATGGGCACTGCATAATTAGACGGAACGTTAGCCCCTGCAATATCGGTATACGGCCCACCGGGTGCAGGTGCCGATTGCCACTGATAGGTGAGATAATCTCCCACTGCATAGCCGGTAACAGTAATGGCAACCGGCCCGGGTGAACATAAGCTGGTAACCGTTGCGGTTATGGTACCTTTTGCCGGCATCCCCAAACAATCGGTAGCATCTGCCTCATCGGCTCCAATGTCCATTGGCAATACCCTGGCATCGCCATCTATATCGGTAGTGATGGAAGGTATATTCCCCGCCATCGCATTGGCTGCCGAGTTGGGGGCCAGATGAAGGTTTACAACACTCACAAAGGAAGGATTGGCAACCAGAGAATGCGCATCCTTTCCGGTAGCGGTTTGCCATTCGAATAAGTTAGCCTTGGTGGTTCCAAGGAAATTTAATTGCGAACTGCTGTTTGTATAATACAGGTTATAATCAATATCCGAAAAAATAGAGGATACGGCATTACTGTACACTGCATAACGGACGCCCAGGGTGGCGGTATTGGAGAAGATATTATTGCGGATATCAACAGAATTAGTAGCCGTAACGGCAGAGGATATGCGCAATGCTGCCAGAACTCCCATTGGCTCTACCTGGTTGGTAGCCATCGATATGGAATTAAACCAAATGCTGTATCCGCCTCCACTGGCAATTAAAATTCCGAAACTGTTGTTGGCAAGGGTAAAACTCCCGGCCGCATTCACCGCCCAAATAAAGTTGTTGCTGACCCGGATATTGGCCGTATTGGAAGCGGACTGCAGCCATATCCCATACGCACCGGCCGCATTGGTGGTTTGGGTGATATCGCTAATCTTATTTTCACTGATTACCACATTGGTAACTAAATTATAAATACCAATTCCTGCGAGGGTATTGGTGGAAGAGGTAATTCCTGAAATGGTATTTCCCGTAATGGAAACATTATCCGCATACCTGATTTCAATTCCCCTTCCACCCAATTTATCGGCGTTTATTGCAGTGGAGCCCAATTTATTGGAGATAATGCTCAGGTTTTGATTTGGTGATCCGGAAGGCCCATATTCAAAAATTCCGTCAATTGCCCCATAAAGTTCATTTCCGATATAACTGTTGTATGAATTGGGAGATTGGGCGGCAGTAGAAAATCGGGTGCCACCTCCCGAAAATATAACTGCCGGTGCAAGCAGGTTGCTACCTGCCCGAAGAATACAGTTTTGAATGGTATTATGCGTAGCCCCATTTGTTGCCGATTTGCTCGCCACCCAAATTACGATCCCGGCCGGGTTGTTGTTTTGAACCGTAAGAGAGCTTCCTCCTGCATTCAATCCGTCTATAGTAACATAATCGGCACCATTCAATTTAAAAATAGCCGATGCGCTATTATCCGTAACCGTTACTCCCACTCCCGCATTGGGGAGGATGGTGAGTGTATTTACCGCAGAGGCATAGGGGTTATTAATGGTGAGGGGGAAGGTCTCAGATGGGTAGGT
>CAZYKA010000012.1:45391-73499 GCA_964647915.1 uncultured Ferruginibacter sp.
CCGCAGAGGCATAGGGGTTATTAATGGTGAGGGGGAAGGTCTCAGATGGGTAGGTTGCATCCATGAGGCGAAAAACGATGGCTCCCTGTGGGCATGAATTGTTATATGCATTAAGGGCATCCGTAATCGTAGTGTAGGTTTGCCCCACTCCTACATCATAGGTACCCGCAGTCATATTTCCCTGGATAGAATAAGTGGAAGGTGCTGTGGGCGCGGTACTAACGGCCGGAGGTGAAATGGAAAATCCGGTAGCCCCAATAGATGGCCATACAGAGGCGTTTCCTGGAATATCCTGCGCAACGATATAATAATTTACTACATCCCCCAACCCTAAACCCGCACCAAAACTGAACTGGTATTGATTTCCGCCTAAAGGAACGGCGGTTACAGGAGTATAGGCCCCGGCATTCACAGACCAATACAGTTCCGGCAGATTGGTAGCAGAAACACCTGAAAAATCGGTGATGGTTGCAACCAGTTGCCGGATGGCGGGCGAACAAGTATTGTCTAATGTGGTATAACTGATTAATGGCCCGGTAATGTCGGAAGCAGTACCATTGAATTCATCTGCCCCCATATCCGGATATTGCATATTCCGGGAATCCCCATCAATATCTTTAGCAACTCCCAGGGCAGCCCCTCCGGATTCAATGGGAGTAACGGCCGGAGTAATATGTAAATCAATACCACTTACGAAGGGTACAGCTCCTGTACTTCCAAAGGAAGACAGATCGTTGCCCGGGAACCCTAACGCCGAACTGTAGTTTCTCCAATTGGCAGCACCGGTACTAACGGTAGGGTCGAATGTTGCGCCTGTATAAAGATTCAGCGAGTTATAAACATTGCTTCCTGCATAAGCAACACCCGAAATTCCCGGGCTGCTTCCTGAGAAATAGGCATTGTTGTTAACCTGGATGTTGAAGGAAGAAGAAGCTGCAAATGGAAAATATAAGCAAACGTGTGCATTATTGGCAGCCCCGCCCGAAACCTTATTAGCAAATATGTTATTCCGGATATCCAGATCCGTTTGTGCACTACCACCAAGTGAAAGACAGGAGATGATATTGGTTCCAATGGCAGGACTTGCCCCATACAAATACACCGAATTATGATTCACCCGGTGAAGGCTACCCGAATAGAGCCCAATTCCTGCCACCCCGGAGGGTGCTGCAAAACTATTATTACCCAGGTTCATAATATTGGCAATAAAATTATTCTGGATAAGCGCTCCATTGGCGGCAGATGTTAACAGGATCCCTCCTGCGGATCCGGTATTCTGGTGATTGTTAACCCCTAAAATTTTATTTAAATTAATAGTGGCAATCCCACCATTCGAATTAATCTTTATACCCGAAGCAGGAGAAGTGGTTCCCAGGTTATGCACTTCGTTAATGTTGTTGCCGGTTATGCTGAACGGTGCCCCCACAGAATTAACGAGGATACCCGTAGCCGAGGATCCCGAACCAATAGAATTGTTGGCGACTCCCTGGATGCTGTTGTCGGAAATTAAAATGCTGCCCGAGCCGATATTGGAGTTAAGCTCAATCCCCGAAATATCAACTTTCAAATAGGAAATAATATTTTGGATATTGTTCTGGCTGATGGTTACTGCATTGGTGCCTGCCACCCATACCCCCGATTTATATACGGTAGTAGCGGGTGACGTGAATGGAAATGCTCCCAGGGAAGCTACGGCACCTATATCGTTTTGGGTAACCGTTAGGTTATTGGAAACTAAAGCGCTGACAGAGTTAAACATAATTGCCCTGCCACATTGAGAAATCTGGTTATTCTGAATTACCGTGTTTTTAATACTGGAGGTAGCAGGCGCTGCTTGTAAAGCTACCGTTATAGGCGTGGGGTCGGTAAGGTTGGTGAAACCTCCGTTTCCCCCTATATAAATACCAAAACTGATATCCGGAACGGATCCGGCATTGCTAATCCCCGAATCGTTCCCACCCGTTACATTTCCTGAAAGGATACAGTTCAGGATGCTGTTATTATCGGCACTTCCTACGGCTGCAGAGGTGGCAATCCGAATGCAACTGCCCGCTATGGTGGAGGTAGGTGAATTATTGCTGATAGTAAGGTTGCGGTTTATGCCGGGGGAACCGGGGTTATCCCCATTAATGGTTACAAAATCCGCCCCATTCAGTTCAATTAACCCTCGTCCGGAAGGAGGTGTACCAATGATGCTGATATTATCGCCAGTGGGTCGAATAATAACAGATAAATAACTGCAGGGGTCCGCATCCCTGCTATAAAGGACAGCAGGAGTGGTTCCCTCATCAATATTAGAAGTAATGGAAATAACAATAGTACCCTGATGCTGCCCCGAATTAATAGCTGCAAAAGCATCGTGCAGCGTTGGAAAGGTCCCTGTGGGGATACCTAATGTGGCGGTCAAATTTACCTGTGCCTCAGAAAAATAAAAAGAAAAGACCGTTAACACGGAAATGCATAAACGCCAAAATAATTTACTTCCCCGGCGAAAAACCAAAACTGTAGGTAGAGTTATTTCCATAATTTATAATGCTCCCGGTTTTCACATGGGGATATATTCCAACTTTTTGGCTTTCGGAATTCCTACTTATCAGGGTATAGGTATTTAAATGAAATGGGTATTGATATAGTGTATTTTATCAAAACCCACGACCTTCAAAAATACGGTATTTCCGTAAAAACCACAATACCCCACACATTAAAAATCACCGACCGGAGAAAGTGAAAATACCTGCAGAAAGGGGGTTGGATTAATCCATTTGGATGATTATTACCGGTTTCGAAGCAACCGTCTTTCCATTCCTCTCTATCAACAACCGGTAACTTCCCGACGGGATAGTTCGTTTCAGGAAAATTTTTTGCGGCGCAGCCGATCCTTCGGAAGAAATGCGGCCCTTTTGCAGCACCCGACCATTGGCATCCAGAATACTAAAAATCAATTGATTACTTCCAATTTCTGAGGGAACCACCGGATAGTTGACAGATAAAACTCCATTGGTTACCGGGTTGGGGAATATTTTGAATTCATCTGCTCTAACCTCATTCGTCACCTTCACCTTATTACTCCATTCCGGGTTTTCATCAGTGGTATACTTTACCCTGAATTCCGCATGTTCCATTCCTTTGGGTACCTGCCATTGGTATGCTGCCAAACCGGCATCGGCCCGGGTAATAGGTTGATAAATCCCGTTTTCTACTGCATATAGTTCAAAATAGCCTTCTGCCGTGGTTTGTTTCACGGTACAAACCAGCACCTCGCCATTTCCATCGTTAATACTATATAGTTGTGGAAGAATTTGCGGGAACCGGCTTCTTTTAAAGACAATCGAAAAACGATCTGCAGCATAAGAAGCAGAAGCAGAAGAGTTTACTGAAAAATTATACCGGGTTGTATCACTTAAACTTACAGCGGTAAAGTTATTAAGGAATTTGTCTTTAAGGTATGCCTGCAACCGGGGTAATTGCATGTTATCGGGAATAATTTCGAGGGTATAATTCATGGCACGGAACTTGGCCAGGTTAAAGGGTATTTCATCTCCATTTCGTGGTATATCCATTTTTTCGGACGCCAATAACTTTCCATCCCTTATTATAGAAAAATCTTCGCCTGTATTTTGCAACTTCAACGCATCCATATCATCCACTTCATTACTGAACCGGTGTGCAAATTGAGATACGGTTCCATCTACCAGTTCACTCACTCCCTGGTTATTTACAAACAACCTTACCCCAAGGAAATGAAGATTCCCGGATTGAAGTTGCGGGTTCATGGCCCGGCCTACCAGCCTATAGCCGCCGGCTTTTGCTGCTTCGGAAAAACTCACCGTACCCGCACTGGCTGTTGCCTGTACAAAAAAGGCCTGCCCGCTTTGAATGCTGTCGCAAATTGAGTTTAATGCACCATAACTGCCACCACCCGGACTTACCCGGTAATTGGTGCCATCGTAACTAAAGGTTTGATAGGCCCCCAGCCCGTATGCGCTACCGGTAGTTAAGCGGGGATCCCACACATAAAATACATCTTTCAGATTGGTACGGGTGAGCAGAGAAAAACGAATCGGTGCGGCATACGGGTTTCCCACTGTTTGAAACAGTGTAGCAGGCACTGCCACGGATGCCGGAGCATTATTGGGAGCAAATACTTTCCCTCGGGTACGCAGCACCGTATTTACCGGAGTGGAATTATAAGCCTGCGCCCCCCGGTCGCCCCGAACAAAGATCATGTACCCGTTAGCGTTATAGTGTTTGATTCCCGTTCCCGAAATACCCACCCAGGTATTGGTGGGCGGGTCATAGGTCTTCATAGAGGGTCCCACCCCCGTAACCAAATCAAACCCGCCGGTTCCCAGCACATTATTGGTGATGATGGTTCCCAAACCAGGAGTGCCCACCACCGCCGCTGCCTGCCCTTCCTGCCAGGCCTGGTTAACGGTTTGCCCTGCCGGACCACCGGCATCGTTTACAGGAACCGATAACAATTGCCAGGATTTTCCGTGATTGGGATACCCTCCGGTGCCGGTGGCAATAAACCGTTCTACCACAAACCTCCCTGTTCCGGAATAGTTAATGGAAGTGGCCGCAGGAACCACATCAAGGTAGGCCGTATATATTGCCGCCGATTTTAGCGTAACATCATTATTGTCCAGTTTTATAACCCCTCCGGGTATCCGAAGCCTGCGGGTAACATTTAATGCCGAATTACACTGGGCATAATTTGATCCGGATTTATTAATTGAAATATAAGAAAAGGTTTCGCCTCCCGGACCCTCAATTTGGCTGTTTGCCGATCCATTAAATTCCACCTCCCGAAGGTTGTCGGTAAATACACCGCCGGGAACCCGTTTCCAGTCTTTACCCACAAACATATCGCCACCAAACGTATGGGCAAGCTCGAGGGTACCGGCAATATAAACACTATCCGCCACCGTTAGTTTGTCGCCATAATAATTTCCCCCTTCTCCATCCATCGATAAAGTAGCCCCGGAAAAAATCCGAAGACTGGATTGTGCAGTACGGGGAGCGCTCCCATTCAAGAGTGTATTAAGGTACACATGCGTATTGGTACTGGTCAGGGAAACATTATACGGCACCCCGGGATTTGAAGTTTGCCACTCTACATTCCGCCGGTACATCCCACCGGTGTTGTAAATCAGATAAGAACCCGCACCATATCTGGGTGGATTATTTTGTGTAAAACCATACGAATCTAACCGGAACGTACCATTGATAGTTACCAGCGATCCGGTTCCAAAATCAATTCCCCCGGCATTGAGGCCACCTGTAACCAATGTAACAGCACTACTAAATATGAGATCGCCATAAGTTCCAGGGCGGCTAAATGCCATCAGGCGGGAGTTGGAATTATCGAGGTTAAAACAATAAAAAGTACCCGGGCCACCCGTGCTAATGATATTGCGGGTGGGATTACTCACCTGCCCATCGATCTGTATATTATTGGTTTGGGTATTGCTGTAATTTATATTGAAATTGAAATCATTTTGCTGGAGGTCGATGTTACCCCTGATAAACTCTAACGAATTGGAGGCGCCGTTTGAACCGGATAATAATATATCGGTGGCATTGGGGGCTGCAGCAAGTTTTAAGGTATTGGTGCCCATGTCAATTCGAAGAAGCGCAAAATACTCAACACCTCCCCCCTGCAGGGTAATAGTTTTGTCGGATGATCCAAAAAATGTAACTTTTCTTTCGTTGGCTAAAAAGGTACTGCCCGATTCCCTGTACCAGTTTCCTCCAATGCTGAGGTCTCTGCCAGGTGTGGTATTTAATGCCAGTTGAGTGCCTGTTTTAACCAGCAAATTGCCGGTCATGATCTGGGTACCTCCTGCATTAAGTTGCAATTGGGTTCCCGATGCCAGAATGGAAACATTACTTGGGCCACCTTTCGCTGCAGACCCATTTGCATTTTGAATCCATTCCGTTCCCGAATTATACGATCCGCCTGAATTATATTCTAATGTACTGCCGGTTGCATAATAAATAGAATTCGGCCATGCCGTGTTTAACCATCCGCCGGCATTGATCCGGAATGCACCGCCTGTTTGTATGGTTACTTTATCCGGACTCAAGGGAGTGGCCACTCCTCCGTTCCCTACATATAAATTATAGGGATTGCTGGTACCGGTAATGCTGCCGCCATTTGTAAAATTGATGGTTCCCCCAGTGGTTCCATTAGCAAAATCGCCCGAGGTTACGGTACATGTACCTCCTCCGGTAACGCTGTACGTTTGGCCCGTGCCAATAGCAAAAAGGCCACTGGTAAGGTTCAGCACCGGAGCGCTGGAATTATTAGTGGTTAAGCTAACGGTATTATTACCCGCAGATCCTGTATTGGCAATGGTAAGGGAGGCCTGGGTAGTGGGCATTCCATTTCCTGTAATCTGATTACCATTACCGGTATACCGGTAATGTGCAGTAGCACCATACCATCTTGGCCCCGAAACCTGAATGCTCCCTGTTGCCCCCGAAGAGGATAGGCCCTGGGCATGACCCGAATAAATGGTACCATTATTTGCCAGGTTAAAACTACTTGTTCCCGAAATAACATTTCCATTACAATTTAAAGTACCTCCATTATTCACATCAATTCCTAATAAAGAACTAACGTGATCAATGGCCATATTATTCAATAGGCTGGCAGTGCATCCAGAAAGGATAAAAACCCGATAATTTAAAGTAGCTTGAATATTAATGTATGGGATAGAAAGTGAGGCTGTTATGGTGGCAAGCGATGGGTCACCAATATAAATATTCCCGCAACCCGCATCCAAAGTCAGGCTCGAAGAACCGGTAATACCGTTTCGCATGTATTTATTTCCCAAAAACCGGAGAGTTAATGGCGCATTAATTTCTAACACCCCGTTCCAAATGGTGGTTAATAATGAACCTGGTACCAGGGATGGCGTTTTAGAAACCCGGAAAATGGGAACGATATTGGTCGGGTTCCCATAAAAATACGTTTGACTGGAAGTTTGAAAAGTTTCCGTTGTATTCCAGTCAAAAATTGCACCTGTACTCCAAACAGTAGGCTGTGCAGCGCCACCTGCCAGGTTACTGTATCCCGCCCCAACCGATCCACCACTACCCACTCTTACAATTCCACCGGTATTCACATTTATCTGTGGCGTACCCGAAGGATATCCGACAGCAGTAGAATATTGCGTATTTGTCATGATTTGCAGTACTCCATTATTCTGGATGTCGATATCATTTCCTGTGCCGTTATATACATTCATTATGCCTCCCGAAACTAAACGTAGGGTACCTGAAAGGCTGGTTTGATCGAGGGTTACTGTACTGTTAATATCAATGGTAATCCCGGAAGGTATTATAATCCCACTGGAAAGATACGTGGGGGCGAGATCGCAGGGAAGGGCGCTATAGGTAATACCATCGTTAGAGAACTCCCAGTTAGTGGGGAGCGCCCAGTTTCCGGAAGTTTTTGCCCGAAACCAATCTGTTGTACTGGCTTTAGTGGAAGGCAATGTATTAAAATTGTTGGCCGTACCCGGAATAGCATAGCAAGGTCCGCTTGTATTATACTCAAAAAGGGTAACATAATAGGTTGCACCTGTATTAAGGCCGGTAATAGTAAAGGAACCCGAATTACCGGCAGTAACTCCATTGCCGAAATAAACTACAAATCCATTCGCTAAAGAAGAACCATTTCCATAGTTTGTATTGGCGGTATAATTAACCCCGTTTACCGGATTACCGGAAAGTGTAGCCGGACTAACTACCGCCATCATGCCGCCGGTACCATTTCCCCGGGTAAAATTTACGGTAGCGGTTGAACCGGTGATGGAGGTAATGCTATTGATTGTAGCAGCTACCGATGGAGGCGAAGAACAGGATACAAAAGTGGCAGTTACCATTATATCATCCAACCCAAATTCATCCCTCGAACCGGAAGATGTAGAAGGATCATCATCAGAAAACCAACGAATATAAAAATACCCGCCGGCAACTACGGTAAATCCGGTAATGGAAGCCGAAGGGGTGGATACCTGTTGCCATCCTAAAACATCAGCCGCTCCGGGGCTGGTATAGTTTGCTGAGGGGATATCGGCATAGTTGACATTATCGGAAGACCATTGCAAATTAAATTTAGATGCTCTGGCTTCATTGTTGTTGCAAAATATTTTATAGGATACATCGATCTGATTGAGGACACTGGCGGCACTTGTATTCTGAATCCGAAGCGTAATGGAACCCGGAGTTAAATCGTTCGTGGCAGGCTGCACCATTAATGCAGGGTTTGCAGGAGAACCGGGTGCACCGGTATATGCATAGGTTCCACCGGTTGTTACCGGAACATTCGTTGCCCCGCGGGCATAATCGCCGGTGGTATAAGTTCCTCCAAAAGTGGTATTCCCGTCACTCCAGCCAATAAATTGCCAAGCGTTCGAATTCAACTGGCCCACCGAAGGTGCAGATTGCCATCCAGTACCGTTAAATGCTCCGTTGTTTACGCCTGCCACCGAAGTTGAGAAATTAATCGTTTGAGTACCGGTGGCATTAAACTGCATTTGCGCAAAACAGGGAAATGCTAAGCCGAAAATAAACAACAGGGAAAGAAGAAGGCACTTCTTCCAAATTGGAAAAATTGAACACATAAAGTAATGATTGGCAAACTTCTTTTGCATGTTAAACGCCAGATTACAGGGAAGCAATAATGGGTATGATCAGGGCTTTAACAGGGATTGGATAGAACCGGCAAAGATAAGCCCGGAAGACTGAATTTGATCAATATTTATCCCCACAAAAGCCCGATATATACAGGATATTCCAAACTCATCATGTACAAATTACACATTTTATGCCAGGATTGCAAAATACGGGGTCAATTTTGAATGGAATACAAGTTGCCCGGGTTCAAACCAATGTAAAAGGAATTACATAAATGATTCCACTTAATCTACTTTACGATCACCATTTTTTGAGAAAATCCTTCTACCCTGCCCTTTAATTGCAAAAGAAAGGTACCGGATTCCAATGCATTAACAGGTAGCTGAATTCGATTTTGCTGGAAGGATATATTTATCAATTTCCGAATTACGATCCTACCTGTCGCATCAATCAATTCAAGCTGGTACATTCCGGCCTCCAAATTTGAAAGGGCAATATTCGCCACCCCGTTGTTAACCGGGTTAGGGAAAATTGAAATGGATGGGGGCAAATCTGGCTTCTTTGCCTCACTGTTTACCCATTCTCCATCTTCCCTTCCAACCACCCTGTAAAAATCAGGTACAGTCCTTTTTAATGGCAACACCGCCAACATACCATTTTCTCCTTTCCCTATAATCGCATCCACATCTCTAAAATGCACTCCATCTTCCGATGCCTGTACTTTGTACATGGTTTCCTTTGTTGAATGCACCTCCTGCCATTTTAACTGAATAGTTCCCGAAACCAGGGTTGCATTATAGTCTCTTATTTCAAACGTTTTCTTTGCCTTCCTGAAAACCAGGCAAAACCTGTTTGCAGCATAACTTCCGGGACTGGAGGCTATAACCGAAAAATTATATTTTAGAGTATCCGTTACCGATAGTTCCGTGCTTTCATTCAAAAACCGATCAATTAGATAAGCTTTTACATTCCATTGTTCACCGTGTACCGGAATCAGATCCAGCCGGTACTCCTGTGCATGCAGATTACTGAGGTTAAACCAGGCGGTATCGCCATTACCCGGGTTTGCCCGCCTCTCTACCACCAGGGTCTTGCCCTGGGTTTGAATACCCAGATTTTCTCCCCCATTTAAAATTTTTAAGGCATCAAGGGCATCCACAGCATTTGAAAATGAATTATTAAATTCAAAACTCACGCCATCGGTGAGTGTTTCCCCTCCCAACAGAGATACCAGCTGGGTTCGAATTTGAGAGATATTCGAACTAAAATTGGCCATACGATACACATTCTGGCTGGCGTCTACCTTACTTCCTTCGTTAAAAGTTAATGTACCCGCAGGTCCCGAAGAATGGACAAAAAATGCCTGACCGCTTTCAATATTATTATTGATAGAACCAGGTGCACCATAACTTCCACCTCCCGGAGTAACCGCATACAGGTTGCTTCCAGACGAAGTTTCCGTAAATGTTTGGTAGGCGCCCAACCCATACGCTCCACCCAACTTGGGGTCCCAAACATAAAATACAGCCTGTACATTGCTCCTGACAAGTTTGGAAAAATCAATGGCCGAGGCATAGGTGTTGCCCACCGACTGAAACAGCCCTGCAGCTACATTTATTGCAGGAGGCGTATTGGGAACGGTGCCAATGGTGAATATTTTTCCCTTTGTTTGGAGAACGGTATTAGTGGCTGCCGCTGAGTAGCTGCTCACATTTCGGTCGCCCCGCACAAATAGCATGTATCCATTGGCGTTATAAATGGGTATGTTGGTTCCGGTAATCCCCGCCCAGGTGTTGGTGGCGGGTAAATAATATTTCATGGAAGGGCCAACTCCGCCAATCATATCGAACCCGGTGCCAGCCACATTATTGGTAATAAGGGTTCCTAATCCATTTGTACCAACAACCATTGGGGCCTGACCGTTCTGCCATGCATCATTCACCGTTTGTCCACCATTCACAGGCACCGCCAGGAACTGCCAACTCTTTCCATGGGATCCCGAAGGGCCCAAATCGAGGTACCGCTCTACTATAAACCGGCCTGTTCCCGGGTAATCAATTACAGAAGATCCTCCCACCACCTGGCCCACATTTGCCGTTTTGGTGGCAGATGATTTCAAGGTAATATTTCCTGCCTGGAGGTAGAGTTTGGAATTCGTCCTGAACTTAAGTTTGGTTTCAATATTCAGGTCGTTTTGAATATTTAGCCCAAGCCCCGATGCGGTATTATTATTATATAGTGTAGAAAAAGTTACCGGAGTGGCAGACGTACAATAATAATTTTGGGCAATTCCTGTATTCTTCATTTCTACCTCTCCCCCATTATGGGCAAAAATGGAATTTCCGGTTTTGGTAAAATTACCATCCACCGTCAGGGTTCCCGCAGGAGCCGTTTTGGTTCCGGAGTTTCCGGCAATAATAAGGTTCTGGTATTCTTTGGTATTTGTAATGGGTTGATCTCCGTCTTTAATATAGGCCACGGTGGATCCCGGATCAAGCGTAATATTAGTTGCTACAATATTGCTGTTAATGGAAGAACTGTTTAAGCCCAACTGGGTGTATCCATGAAATCCCTGATTGTTGCCACAATTAAATAATCCGCCCGTCTCCACCACCAATTTGCAAAGTGAGATAGGACTTGCAGAACCGGCAATAGTCATATCACTCATGGTATAAGTAGCCCCGGTTTTCACCGTAAAGGAACAAAGCGCATTGGAGGTGAGTACAATATTGTATAATCCAATTCCTACATTGGTGCCATTAACTTCAATTTTGTAAAAATTGATGACTGTACTTCCTGCGGCTGTTTTACCTTTTATGTTTTGCCGGGTAACATTAGATCCATAAAATTCTATGATGCCACCTGTTAAACTATAGCTGCCATCAATATCCGGTTTACTGCCGGTAGTTCCTGCCATACGGAACCTTCCACCTGTCATGGTAAGATTTGTACTTGCGTTTCCAAACCCATTTGAATTTCCAATATCCAGGATGGCGTTATTCTTAACCGTTACCATCCCCACAATAGAGGTTGGGTTAGAAGCCAGGGTGGTATTAGTGCTGTTATCAAATGTGAGATTCTTATAGTCCAAACCGCCTTTTAATATTTGAGCACCATTCCCGTTCAGGGTAAGCGTACTGTTGCTGTTGAATGTAATGGTACCGGCGAAATTGGGTAATGAGGGGCCGCCGATTTCTCCCAGGATAAGCCCGGTATTATTATTTAATGCAAGTTTAGAGGAGGGCAAACTGCCGGTTAGAGTATTGGCACCTGCATCCCAGATTCCATTTTCAATTCCAAGGTATCCGTTGATGGTTGGGAAGGATACATTATTAAGTTGAGTTAGAGTGCCCGATCCGGTTTTGGCTACGTATTTAAAGGGAATCCCGCCCGGGGAAGAAATGGTTTGTGCTGCATTTCCTGCGAACCTTATGGTATCACTTCCGGTGGAATAGGCATAGGCTCCGGGACCGTAACTCGACCAGTTACCTTCCAACGAGAACGGAAAGGTGCTATGATACAGAATAGCTTTATTATTAATAGTGAGGTTTCCTTTTATCACAATTCCGGTACGGTTCATCCACTTATTTGAGAAGGTGGAGGGGCCTACCCCTTCAAGAATAACGTTTCCGTATGTAGTAATTAGTGCCCCGGAATTGGGGAAAGAAGCAAAATTCTGATTATCCACATCGCCGCCGTAATTGATGTTTGAAGCAGGGTCAATGGAAACAGAAGTAAAGGAGATTACAGGAGCGATAGCAGTTAATTTCAAAGTCCCCCCTGCGTTAATGGTTAAGGTACCTGCCCGGCTGGAGGCTGTTCTTTTGATATCATCCCCCGTAATTAAGGTGGCTCCCGAATTAATAGTCAGGTTCCCCTGATCGGCAGAACCGTTGTCGGGTCCCATCCGGTTCGCAAGGGTATTAATGGTTCCCGAACTAAATAAGATATCTTTTGCTTTAAACCCGGTATTCAGGGTGCCGGTTTGTCCGGCAGTGAGTGCAAATTCAACGCCAAAAGCAGTTCCGTAGGTTCCCCAGGCACCTGCATCCGTAATATCGCGGGTGTTGCCCATAAATTTTATTTTTCCGGTGGACGACTGGATCAGGTTTTCGGGAATAGTACCAACTCCGGCTTGTGAAGAATAAAAAACCCCATCTGCTGCACTGGTAACTACCGTGCCATCGTAAGCACGAATTTTACCATTAATATTCAGCACATTTGCGCCTACCATTAATGTTCCCCTGGATCCTGCATTATAATATATATGCAAGCTGTTGCAGTTGCCGCCTGCCGTAAGGGTTATGGTATGCCCACCCTGGATGTACACATTATTGGCAGCAGTTGGCGCCGCCACGGCGGTGGTCCAGTTGCCTGCCGCATCCCGAACCTGCCAGGAAGCGGCCGTGCCCCAGTTACCTGTAGCAACCCGGCTCCGGTAATCGCCGGTGGTAGGAATTTGGCTCCATAAAATTTGAGGTAGAAAGGCAAGAAAAATAACGGAAATGATTACCCGTAATTTAATTCCCCTTCCCCTTCCTTCCGGGGTAAAGATTGCATTCATAACAATTCATTAAAATTAGGGGTAGGGATAAACGGCAAAGATACGTCGACACCAGCGAATAGGCGGAACCTACATATTAAGAAAATGTAAATTTTAATGTGAATAACTATACTTGAAAATGGCTCAAACCGGCCATTAAATCATCCTTCTGGTATGCCCTAAAAATTTTACCGCACTAATTGCCAACTTCCCCTGCCCTCTCTATTCCATATTTTAACAGTTGATTTAAACCCGGGTTTGAAGAGGTAAAATTGAGCGCTTCCATATTTTTTTTCCCAGGCTGTCATTATTTTCCTAAACACGCGTTGTTCGGGATAAGGCGCCGTGCGCATTTCGTACATACCCCATTTGTAAACCGGGATAGCGTTTTCGCAGGGAATAATATTTAAGTCTTTTCCCCGGTAAGGAGCAGATTGTTGCAGTGCCTCCTGATTTTCGGTACAAATGAATAATTGCTCTACCCCGCCACCGTAAAGTACCGAAGAAAGGTATTTATCCCAAACCCCTCCAAACCGGAACCAGGGCATCAGCAACCAGGCAATCAAAATAATCACAAAAACAGGCCGGTAAAGAACTTCCCCGTTAAAGACCCCCTGAGAGGATGGGAAGAACAGACCAAAAAGCAATACGATTAGAAAAATATTCCAGGGCCAAACCACCGCATTAATATTCAATCCGGTGGGGCCAAGTAACAGAAGGATAAACACATGCATGGCCATTAATACTATGGCGGCAGTACGCTGGGTTTTCCGGAAAAGAAGAAAAAATCCGGCCATCATTTCAATAAACGGGATCGCATACCCTGCTCTTAGCAGCCATTCATTATTGGGAATTATATGCAACCACTTAATAAGAATAAGGTATTGCCAGGTATCATGAATAAAATAAGGATTGAATTTAAACAAGCCGCCAAAGAAATAAGTACTCACCAATATAACCTGCCAGCTCTTCCGAAACATATTTTCGGTGGGCATGCTGGCATAACAAAACAGAAAAAACAGGAACTGGTACTCCCAGGGTTGCCAGCGGTTCTGATCGAGCAGGCATGAAAAAATTTCAAGTGCAATAATCATCCAGGCAAACAACTTTTTGGGACTTGCCAGGGAAAGCGCCATCAGGGCAAGGGCGGATACAAAAAGGGCAAAGTGAACCCACAATGGAATCCCCAAAAAACTATCCCATACCGGAGCAAGGGGGAAATCGCGATCGCCCATCCACAGCATATAGCTGATGGATTTTGATACTATCCAGGCAATAAATAGAATTCGTATCAGGAAACCCGGGCTTTGTTTGATTACGGTTGCCATAGTTAAATTCAAATTTTGCATTGGGGAATTCCCCTTAATAAGGATAAAACTACAGAAACACATCCCGTAAAAAATAAACCACAGGCAACTTTATGGGATACTCACGCCCTGGCTTAATCGAATACCCTTTTCGCCGGTTGCCACCAAATGATAGGAACCGCCTGCCATTTCTTTTACCTTCAGGTTTACCTGTTCAAATTTTCCGCCGATTTTCACCACCCGGGTAAGAATAATATTTCCTGTTTCACTAATCAATTGAACCGTAACCTGTTCCCCATTCCTGAAATTTTGAAGGCCGACCTTAATTTCCCTATTAACTACCGGGTTAGGATAAACGCTGATTGCCGGGCTTTCTTCCATCTGTTTGATGGAACCAGGGCTTCCCGGGTTTGTGTTTAGGTTCGCCTCATTCAAAATTTCTACTTTGCGCTTTTGTATAAATACCAGCCTGAACCGGTTGGCTGCAAAAGAGCCCGCCTGCCCGGTAACTGAAAATTGAATATAATTGGTATCGGTTAAAGACACTTCGGAAGCAGTGTTCAAATAATTATCTTCCAGCCAGGCCCTTAAGCCAGGAGTGGCCAAACCTGTTGGTATAAATTGAAATGCATATTCCTGTGCCCTCATTTGCCCAAGGCGATAGAAAAGGGTGTCGGTTTGTACTATTTCGCCCCGCCTTTCTACTGCCAAATGCGTGGATCCATTTAGCATCGACAGGTTCTCCCCTGAGTTATTCAATTTAACCGCATCCATTGCATCCACTTCATTGCTGTAATTTCCATACTGAACCATCACCCCATCAATCAATTCCGGTTGGCCATTAAGCAACACATTTAAGTTGGTACGAAGCATTTTCATTTTTACCGGCGGCATTGTTTTGTTGGTATTGTAGCTGCCGCTTTCTTTGGCAGCTTCTGAAAACTGGAGCGTACCCGCACCTGAGGAAGGGAAGAAAAATGCCTGTCCCGATTCGATGTTTGTATTACCTCCGCTATAACTGCCGCCACCCGGAGTAACTGTAAAGGAAGCGCCATTCCAGGTGAAGGTCTGGAAGGCTCCTAACCCATAGGCAGAGCCAGTAGCCAGTTTGGGATCCCACATATAGAAGATACCCGCATTTACACCACCGGTTGCCGTTAACTTACGGTAATTAATAGCCGAAGGATAAGGATTTCCGGCGCTTTCAAAACCCGCTGATGGAACGGAAATAGTGGCCGGGGCTGCCGCAGGTGTATTCAAAGTTCCCTTCATGCGCAACACCGTTTCGGTGGAAGTGGAATTTGGCCCGCTGAAATTAATCACGCTTCGGTCGCCCCGCACAAATACCATATATCCTTTAGGATTGTATATGACCGTGTCGGTCCGGTTTAGGGCCTTGTAATTATTGGTGGCCCTGTCGTAAGTTTTAATAGACGGGGTAACCGATTTCACATCAAAACCCGGAGTAGTTTGGATAATGGCATCGGCCCTAATACTCCCCAACTGGGTTCCATATCCCGGCTTCGGGTTACCGTTGGCGGTAGTGGCTCCTTCCTGCCAAGCTTGTTTTACGGTAACGGTACTGGAAGAATTTATAGGAGTAGAAAGAAATTGCCAGGCTTTATTATGCAGCGGAATATTTCTCTCGATGGTTGCCTGCCCGGAAATCACGTTGCTGGCGGTTAATTGCCCCAGCCATGCCGTTTGAGTTGCGGTAGATTTAAAGGTAAGGTTGTCGTTGGTAGTCAATTTCCTACCACTGGCGCCAAAAGTAACTGAACGGTATATATCCAAAGCCCCTCCCAGGGTAACTCCGGTGGTAGTATTTGCATTATCCACTATTAAATTCAACAAATTATTATTTTGGAAGAAGGAAGCAGGAATGGTTTGTGCGGCAGCGCCTTTCATTTCTAATGTTCCATTGGAAGCTACCACCGTGCCTGCCGATTTCGACATATTTCTATATACCTGAAGCGTTCCTCCATTTATGGTAAGGGTGGGTGTGTTGGCAGGAATAGGCGCACTGATATTTACATCCCGCAAAGGTTGCACGGTTGTAACTAATGGCATATTCGTGTATCCGCCTTTAATGTACACATCGGTTGTGCTCAGCGGAACAAAATTTGCCTCCCAGTTTCGTGGGTCGGTCCATGCAGTGGAAACCCTTCCCACCCAGGAACCATAATTGGGATACACATACTCATCTGCGCCGGGATCGGGGGTAAGGCCGTTGCGGGTTTGGTCTTCAAAATCAGTTAATACCTCAGCCAATGGAGTGCCCATATTTGAAATGGAACCATTACTGGCTGCATTCAAATGCAAATCGATGGAAGAAATGAAAACAGGGGTTGCTGCTATACTATTTAAATCTCCACCCAAATTGGTTTGCACGGTGGGCAAGGTGGTAAAGGTAGTGGCATTAGATCCCCGGCAGAGTAAGTTGGTACTTGCAGAATAGTACACATTATAATTAATGTTGGAGAACACATTGTTGGCAGCCCTGATCAACATTCCATAACGGCTATTGGCGTTTCCAACAGTTTGAAAATTAGCCAGAATATTATTTCTAAAATCGATCCCTCCGGCAGTAGTAACGGTATTAGCCACAAAGAAACAGGCAGCACGGTGAGCAGCTGCTAAGGTAGGATTCAGGGAAAGGGCAACGGAATTATTATAAATTTTATACCCGCTTCCACTATACACAGAAATGCCATATCCATTATCACTTATATTAAATCCATTGTACCCGCTGGCAACGATATTAGAAATCATGTTATTCTTCACCAACAGGTTTACGTTGTCGATAGTATTCCCAATAAATATTCCATGGGCTCCAAAAATAGATGTATGGAGAACCGAATCAACGAGGTTCTCGGATACCACACAATCGCTCCCTGTACCAACAATAAAAATTCCATATGCATCTAATCCTGATGTGGAAGAGGATATGCGACGGACAACATTCCTTGAAACCTGTGCACTTGCCTGTTGATATAATTCAATACCCGAAAAACCTAAAACTTCTGCAGTCAATCGGGATCCTACCTCGTTGCTGTCAATTACGTTCTTCAATTCATTTCCATTTGGTCCCACCAACGCAATCCCCGTCATCGCTTTAATAACCTTGTTATTAAACAGGGTATTGTTCGTATTGCCGGTAAGGGGTATATCGAGTGGATCGGTTCCCCCGCCAAATACTCCACACCAGGTTTGGGTTCCCCCTGTTCCACTTAAAACAGCATTCTTAACGGTATTAAAGGTGGCCCCATCCGATGCAGAGGGTGCCAGTATGTAAATGACCATTGACAAATCTGAAACATTAGTATTCGTATTGGTTACTGTAAGGTTTCGGGTAGTTCCATTCACCAAATTAGATCCATCGATGGTTACATAATCTGCTCCATTCAAAATAAATACCCCGGTACTGCTGCTACCCGAAATGGTTACTGTTTTACCCGCAGCAGGTTTTATGGTTAAGGTATTGGTGGAACTGGCGTAGGCATTGCTATTAATGGTAAGCGGAAACGTTTCGGCGATGTTGTAATTATTATCGATCAGTGAAAAAACAATGGGCCCGCCAATACAAAGGGTGTTATATGCATTGATGGCAGCAGTGAGGGTGGTAAAATTACCTCCACTCCCTACCGTATAGGTGCCACTTAATGGAGCGGCTATGGTAATAGGAACGGTTTTATCGGTATAGCAACCCGATAGAGCATCTGTAACCCTTACTGTATAAGTGATGGGAGAGGCCACTCCGGATGCCAGCGGATTGTAAATAGAAGTACTATTCAAATAGGTGGCCGGAGACCATGCATAGGTATAGGGTCCTCCCATCGAAAAACGCCAGGCCTCGTTGCTGGTATTCCAAACTAAATAATTCCGGCCTGAGGGAGAAAGCCCATCAGTGCCCGTACTGTTTTCAATGCCGAGTACCTTTATATCATTATCTCCTTCATCATCTACCCGGGTGATGGCAATTTCAATTGTATTTCCATTTTCGTATAGCCTGATCTGCCCGGTTACCTCGCCGTTGGCAGCCAGGTACCGCAACTTATTATACTCTAAAACAAAAACCCGGTTGGGTGCGGTTCCATTTACAAAATACCGTACATAAGCACCCGGATTAGAACCTGGATCTAATACCAGATCACTCCAGGCAAGAGAAATAATATTATTGGGTGTAGCCGCGTTGGGAATGGCATCTGGCGAATAGTCGTACCCGGTACTTGTACCCAATTGCATATACCCTTCGGTGGTAGCAAAAATTTGCGTAATTCCCTGCCCATAATAGGTAAATGTAAAAGGAAGGGAAATGGCAGAGGATATGGCATCAATCTGATAGGTATTCCAGATTACAGTTGGGGATCCGGAGGGCGTAAGAATGGAATATGGAATAGAGGAAACGGTGTATCCAGTACTTGCATTTGCCTGTAACTGACTATTTCCACCGCCGGTGCACAATATGGATGGCGTGGCAGTGGCCGTAACCGTTGGCCCCGATTTAATATCTACGTTAGTGGTTGCCGTTAGCGGGCAACCGGAACTGCTGTAAGAGTACGTAACAATATAGCTTCCTGCCGAGCTGGAGCCCGGTGTAATTTGTCCGGTAGAAGCATTTATGGAAAGCCCCACGGGAGAGGCGGTATAGGTTCCTCCCGCTGGCCCCGATTGGGTAACGGCTACCGGGGAGGAATAGGTGCAATAAGAAGACAAGGGGTAACTGATGGTGGCCACACTTACAGCCGAAACCGTTATGGCCTTAGTGGAGGCAGTGCCGGAGCCACACAGGTTGGTTGGGGTTACGGTAATTGTACCTCCGGTGGCGGTTGGCCCAAATACAAACGTATTGGAAGGGTTACTGGTGGTTGCGGAAAAAGTGGTATTTGTACCCGAATAGGTCCAGGTATAACTGGTAGCACCTGCCACTGCTGGAATGGTATAGGTTTGGGTGGAACCCGGGCAAACAGGAGAGTTTCCTGTAATGACTCCTGCCGCACCCGGTGCTACTGTGCAGGGCGACCAGGTGAAGGTTAATCCGTTGGCCGGTTTAATACTGTTATTTAACCTGACAAGATCCGTATTTGCAGTGGCGGCGGTGGTAGAGGCCCATGCGGTAGATGAAGTGCGTGCATTAAAATCAGCAGCCGACGCACCCCGTAAACCCACCTGGAATTCGAGATTGGCGGTTTCGGAGGTATTCACACTCCCATAAACTACCTGTAAGGTTTGCAAATTCGGTACACCTCCCCCCTCATTCAAAATCATTTGGAAATTAAACCTATCAACGGTTATATCGGGATAATTATACCTTCTTACCTGCGTCCATTGCACTACAAATTGCCGGTTAGGAGCGGTACCACGGGTAAAATAAATAATACTGGCATAAGGTGTAATGGCATTGGTTCTGTTAGCGGTAGCATTGGCAGACATGGTGATGGTGCCGGCGCCGGCGTTAAAAGCTGTAACAACGGTGCCATTGGTAATTCCAGGGCCATCAAGCCGGGTGCCAATTTGAATATTGGCAAAAGAACTTACCCCGGTAATGGTGGGACTTCCGTTTGTTCGTGTACCCGTAAACGTGGCAAATGACTGATAATGCAGATCGGCATTAAAGCCGGCAAAGCCATTGTTATTGGCCGAACCATTCAAATACATACCCGTATGGTCGCTGGCAGTAACCCAGGATCCACCTCCCAGCTGCCCAGTCATGGTGGGCATGCCATTGCTAAAACAAAACCAGCCATCGGTATCCAGGCCAAGGTACCCATTGGCAGCCGTATAAAGGGTGCCGTTAAAGGTAAAGCCAAAGGGGAGTTTAACTGAATTATTTGCCAGGTCATCCCACGCTAAAACAAAAATATCCGCCGGGGTGCCCGGTGAGGTTCCAGGTGTATAGGTGGTGGTAGATTGCGTCCAGTTATAATAGGTTGCTACCTGGGCGTTAGATGTACTAAAAAAGAATGCGGTCAAAAAAAGGGCAAAACCAAATGGTTTGGGTAATGCTGTACTCATGCAAGATCAGTTTAATTGAACAGAAGAAATAAATCTCTTCCGGAGATACGAATAAAATTTCTTTCTTTAGGAATTTGGAACTTGCAGTTTCCCGGTATTGAATTTTAAAAGTATCCGATTATTTCTGCCACGGATACCCCCCTGAAATTAAGAAATAATTAACTATTATTTCCAAAGCGAGAGTCATCTTTTAAAAGAAATGTAAATTCTTTTAATTTTTTATGATTTTTATTCATAATTCTTCAAAAAATCAAAAAAGGGCCACCTAAATAGGCAGCCCTTTAAAAAATATTAAAATTAACTAGCTATCTGACATTCAAACTGATAATCGTCTTATCCACTTTTGGAGTAATTATCTGCAGTTGATAAATACCGGAAGGCAGGATTTGAGGCAACTGGATCCTGAAAACTTCATTCCGGCCGTTAACAACCAATGCAGGAAGAAGGTACCGGGTACCATTGGTTCCAATCAAACTCAGGTGGTATTTTCCGGCAGGCTGGTTTTGCAATCGGAGGCTAAACTCATGCCCGGTAACAGGGTTTGGAAAAACAGTCATTGTACCAAAATCTTCTTCCTCCTTTTTCCTGTCATTTGCAAAAGCAGAGTTTTCGGAATTGAAATTTGCCCTGAAATATACAGTCCCTTCGCCCCGGTTGAAACTCAATCGATGATTTGAACCTTGCAGGCTGCTGTTGTTTGGTCTGATAGGGTTGAATTGGATTCCGTCTGTTGATTTTTCCATGACTACTTTATTTCCATTTGACCAAATTCCTGGGTTCCAGGGATTATCGAGGCTTGCCTCCCACATGATCGGCATATAAATCCGGGGTGGACGCGGAGAATATATCATAGTAAAACGGTACATATTAGAGGAAGCCGGTTCATTGTTCACACTAAAATCATAGTAGGTGGTATCATTTAGTCCAATGGGCACTTCCAAATCTAAAAATGAATCATACAGATATCCAATGGTATTGGGATTATTCAATTGCTGCATTACAAAACGCACCCGGTAATTCTGCCGGCTCATGTTCCACATTTTAAAATAGGTGGTATCGGTAGCCGGCAATGCCTGCCTGCGCTCAACCGAAAGGTTGGTATTCAGGCGAAAAATTCCAAAATTCGCTTCGGGATTAACCATTTTAATCGCATCATACTGATCTATAAGGTTACTGTACATGTTGTTGTAATTCGTCATATTCCCATCCATCAAATGCGTGGTTCCATCGTTTGAAAGTGAATATAGGTTAACCTTCATGGTTTGTTGTGCGTAACCGGCTAATGGGAAAAATAGCCCCAGGAATAGCGCAGGCTTTACCAACGCTGAAATTCCATTACATAATAGCCTTTTCATTTGTTTTGATTTTGGCATGTCAGGATTAAAAATCAACACCAGGAAACACCTGGTATTTTACTGTAAAGAAAACGCAGGTATCAGTTAAATATTTTGTGGATTACACCCTTTTATTATGGTTTTATCACCCGGCAAAAAATAAAAAAACACCATCGCCCTTTTTGATATTTCGCATCAGGGCCATGGTGTAAATGGGTGTTCTTGTAGCCGAATTTAATCCGCTACCTGTATAGATTTCACAACAATCTTTCCATCCGGGCAAATTAACTTCAACTGGTACACACCGGCAGCCAGGGTCTTAGGCAATAGTATGGAGCGGGTTTCCTGGCCTCCATCCAAATTGATGGAATGTAAAACCTGAACAATTCCGTTAACGTGTACCAAACTAATTTGGTAATTCCCTTTTTCCATTCCGTTTAATTGAAGGTTTGCAACCTTATCCCTTACAGGATTCGGATATACTGTAACGTTAGATTCGGTAGCCAGGCCGTTTACTTTTACAATGCTACTGTATTGCACCTGACCGCTTTGGCTTATCGCCTTTATGCGGTAGAACAGGTTTCCGGTATTCGTAGTGCGGTCGGTTACAGTGTAGTTAGCCCTTCCTCCATTATTCGCTGTAGGCTCGGCAGTAATTACCCCTGCAAATTGGGTTCCGTTTGTACTCCGTTCCACTTCATAATGCCGCATGGAGGTTTCATTATCAACCTTCCAGTTTACATTTACCGTCCTATCGCTGTTACGGTTAGCCGAAACGCTGAGGATGGTTACCGGTAAAACCACATTGGAAGTTTTTTCAAACACAATCCGGAAACGGTCAGATGCATAGGCAGCCGCTACATTCACCACATTAAAGTTATACCGGGTGGTATCTGTAAGGCTTACTTCGGTACGGTTGTTCAGGAACTTATCCTCCAGGTAGGCTGTGAGCCCTGGCCTTGTCATTAACGTGGGTGCAAACTCAAATTGATATTGTTGCACTTTCAGCATTCCCATATTCAGGAAGAGGGTATCCCTATTATTGATTTCGTTATGGCGTTCTACTGCCAGCCTTTTGTTACCGCGCATCAATCCCAAACTTTCGTTGGTATTGGTGGCTTTCTCCGCATCCCGGATATCCACGGAATTTGAAAAGGAAGAATCGAATTGGGCGGTATTTCCATCCAGCAATATCTGATTGCCGTCTTTAATAGCATACATACGGGTCCGTAATTGGGAGAAAGGTTGATTGGCAACCCTGTTCACCAGGGAGCTTCCAACTGTTTTGGCAGTTTCCGTAAAGGTTACGGATCCAGCCGTAAGCGGCGCATGTACCATGAATGCCTGTCCGCTTTCAATTTCCCGGTTACTACCTCCATAGCTTCCACCGCCCGGAGTAACATCAAAACTGGTCCCGTTCCAATAAAAGGTTTGGAATGCTCCATAGCCATAAGCCGAAGGGCCTCCGGAAGTAGTGGTAGTGGTTAGCAAGGGATCCCATACATAGAAGATATCATTTTGCACACCACCGCCAATGGTCAGTTTATTGAAATCAATGGCAGAAGCATAAGGGTTCGACAGCGACTCAAATTTACCGGCTGGAACAGTAGTTACAGGCGGCGCATTTGTTCCGGTGGTAAATAACCTTCCGGTAGTTCGCAGGGTTAAGGAAGTAGCCGGTGCATTGTAGGCGGTTACACTCCGGTCTCCCCGTACAAAAAGCATGTATCCGCGCGCGTTAGCAATCTGAATATTTGTGCCTGGCACTCCTACCCATCCATTCGTTGCCGGATCGTATGTTTTCATGGATGGCGTGCTTGATGCCATGTCAAATCCCTGGGCTACACCTCCAGCACCGGTAATGGTGGTACCATATCCGGGCTTGGTATTGCCTAAAGCCGTATTTCCTTCCTGCCACGAATCTTTGATGGTTTGCCCCTTCGTTGGCACGGCGAGGTACTGCCATGCTTTAGGATGATTCGGGATAAACCGTTCAACGGTTACATCTCCATTAATATCATTATTTGAATACAATCCGTTGCCAGTAAGATCAGCCACACTGGCGGTTCCCTGTGCATTTGAAACCAGGGTAAGATGGTTGTTGGTATTAAACAAGGCATTGCTGGTTTCAAAACTCAATAACCCGGTAAGTTTCAACGTATCCACTCCACCGGAAAGTGATGTTCCATTATTGTTCGCTATGATTAAATTCTTCAAAAGGTGATTATCAAAATAACTACCTGCTAAGGTTTGAGCAACGCTGCCATTCAATTTCAGCGTACCGGTTGCCATATACAAATTGCCTAAGTTATTGATACTTCCGGCCACCTGTAATGTAGTGTTGGTTACACTTAAGGAAGCTCCGGTTCGGATAATAAGATTATTCACGATGCCGGCCGCTCCACTGAGTACCGGGTAAACCGCCGGGGAACTAACGGCCGGAATTATCACATCCGGACAGGAAAGATTTGGCAACTGATCATCCGACCAGTTGGTTGCGGTGTGCCAGTCGGTACTGGTTCCGCCTACCCACAGGTTGTGGATTCCAAGTTTAGCTACATTGGAATAAACGGTTCCGCAACCACCATAAGATACGATGGCACGGTACCAGGTAGTTTGCTGTGCGTTGGTAAAACTTTGGCTTGCTGTTGTATTGCCCGTTGTCGCCCAGGTTATGCCATCTGTAGACTTTTCCCAACCGGTGATGGTTCCAAAGTACCCGGTAAGGGTTAAGGCCCCTCCATCGTTATAACAAACCGACGTGGAGGCAATGGTTCCACCTTCAGCAACCCGGTTTACCGTAATGGTACCCGATGCAGAAGCAGCAGTACAAGTACCCGTAGTAGTTACGGTATAATTAAAGATTCCATAAGCTGTAGGTGTTCCCGATATAGTGAATACTCCGCTGTTATAAATCCCCGAAACACCTGCAGGTAAACCCGCAACGGATGCACCGGTGGCACTACCACCAACATTGTACACAATATTGGTTATGGCCGAGTTTTGGCAAATTGATTGGCTTGAACTTCCCGAACTCAGGGAAATAGTTTGTTCATTTACTGTGATAGTACCAGTTGCCGAAGCTGGATTACAGGTACCCGTTCCCGTTACAGTATAGGTAAATACGCCTGCTGCGGCAGGTGTACCCGAAATGGTTAGGGTGCTTCCGCTAAAACTGCCGTTAACCCCGGCAGGAAGGCCGGTAACGGTAGCGCCGGTAGCCGACCCACCCAGGTTGTATTTGATAGGGGCAATGGCGGTATTGATACATTTAACCTGCGCATCAGAACCGGCACCTGAGGTTAGGGAGATAGTTTGTTCCTGGATTATAAGAGTTCCATAAGCCGATACACTGGAGCAGCTACCCGTTGTAGTTACCATATATCCAAAAGTTCCGGCTTCTGAAGCAGAACCCGATATAGTAAATACCCCACTGCTGTATGCCCCCGTTAACCCGGCAGGTAATCCGGAAACTGTGGCGCCTGTGCCAGATCCGCCTATAGCATAGGCGATATTATTTATGGCAGTTCCCTTACAGGCAACCTGATCATCGGTACCGGGTGCAGAACTGAGGAGAATAGTTTGAATTTGAACATTCATTGTTCCGGTTACGGTGGCCACATCACAGCTCCCCGAGCTGGTAATGGTATAGGTATAGGTTCCGGAAACTGTGGGAGTTCCACTAATGGTAACCACTCCACCGGTAAAATTCCAGCTAACCCCTGCCGGTAATCCATCTACCGATGCATCATCCGCGGTACCGCCAATGGCGTAGGTAATATTGGTAATGGGTGTATTTACACAGGGAGACTGATTATTGGTTCCAACACCCGACGTAAGCGTGATGGTTTGTTGATTTACAGTTAATGAACCGGCTGTGGAAACGGTTCCGCAACTACCCGTAGTAGTTACCGTATAGTTAAACACACCACCGGCAGTGGGAGCGCCTGTAATAGTGAATATTCCACCACTAAAGGATCCGGAAACACCCGCAGGTAATCCTGTTGCCACGGCCCCTGTGGCAGTTCCTCCAACTAAGTAAGTAATGGGGGTTATGCTCCCATTCAGGCAAACATTTTGCATATTCGTACCCGATGCGGAAGTACGCACAATGGTGGGGCCATTGATTGTGATCTTTCCAATTGTGGTTGCATCAGCGCATCCGCCGCTGGTGGTAACGGTATAATTATAAACGCCGTTCACAGAAGGTGAACCACTGATGGTGAATACGGAGCCGGAGAGAGAACCGGTTACACCCGCAGGCAGCCCTGTTACAGTTGCGCCGGTAGCCGCTCTTCCCAAACTATAAGTGATATTAGTGATGGGCTGATCAAGGCAAACGGTCTGATTATTTGTTCCTGCTGCGGAAGAAAGGTTGATCGTTTCTTCCTGAACATGCATATCACCATAAACCGTTACCGGATTACAGGTACCCGTTGTAGTTATGCTATAGTGAAAGTCTCCGGTTACAGTGGGTGATCCGCTTATAGTTAAGGTTACCCCATTAAAGTTGGAGGTAACCCCGGCGGGGAGACCAGCCACAATGGGGCCTGCAGCGCCACTACCCACGTTATACACAATATTAGTAATTGCCGAATTTTTACAAACCGTCTGGTTATCGGTACCGGTTGCAGAGGTAAGGGTTACAAAAGTGGATAAAGTACCGAATGAAATATCGTCCAGTGCGAAGTCGTTACCACCGGCTGCGGTTTCCAAATCGATGATGGTTACAGTGGCCGTGGTATTTGACCCTGAATTCCAACTTCCATAGAAGCGTGTCCAGTTATACGGTGGGTTGTTATTTGTCGGTCTCGAGGGCAGAGCGCCCGTAGTAGAACCTACCTGTACCCCATTTACTTTAAACTGAAGATTAGCAAATGGCCCAACATTATTAAGACTAATAGCCCAGGCAGAGAAATAATAGTCTGTATTAGGTTGTACGTTAACGGTAGTTTGCCATACCTCAGGAGGCGGCGTGGTACCACTTCCGTTTACAATCAACATATTGCCGGTGTTTGTGGTATGGTCTCTTCCCCAAAAATTTCCGTGGGTATAATTTGGATTCCAGTAAACGGTATAGGTATTCTCCGGATACATATTATTGGGGATGGTACTTGGCCTGAATGTATAAGCCGAAGTAAATCCTGTATTTCCTGCATTGAAATCTCCGTTTACCACTAATTCCTGGGCAATACTCGCCTGGGTTGATGCCACACAACCCGCTGCGGTGGTTGCCGTAACAGAATATAAGCCGGCAATATCCACCAGGATGAAAGAAGTGGTTTCTCCTGTATTCCAAAGCCAGCTTGCAGCGGCCGGAGTAGAGGATGCGGTTAGTTTAATCTTCCCTCCACCATAACAATAATCCGCCGCAATGGTAACTACCGGACCCGCAGTAACGGTTACGGTATTAGACTGGGTACAACCCGCATTGCCGGTTGTGGTTGCGGTATACGTATTTGTTTGGGCGGTAGCCGACTTATAATAAACCGTTTTTGCATTCGAACCTGCCGTATAGGGTATGGTAGCCCCTGCATTGCTGTATAAATTGGTAACAGGTAACCAGGTTACCGGGTCGGTATAATTAATTGTTATTGTCCAGTTGGAGATAGATCCGGTATTTGATCCTCTTGCATCTCTTGCACTAAGCGTCCAGTTCCCATTTGCCGTAGAAAACAAATCGGTGAATACGGTGGTATTGGAAGAAAACCCGGTGGCTCCTACTCCATTTGCTGCGTCTGCCTTAAAAGTTCCGGTAAAGGAAGGTGAACCGGATGAAAAGGCGGTAGATGAACTGCTACTCACCACAGTATTGGTAAAGTTTGCACCATTCGATCCTGTACGGTTATATAAATTGATGGTTTTTCCATTGGGGGCTGTTAGATTCATGATTAGGTCGTTCACCCTGGGGTGACTCACGTTCATGGTTACACTCACACTATTAATAGTTGCCCCCACCGGTATCCTGGCAATATTTAATATGTTGCTAATTCCGGTTGTATTATTATCCGGAATGGAAAGGCTAATACTTCCAGAAGCTTTGGTACTGTTGGTAGAACTGGTAACCGTTAGTGCCTGGATAGCATTAATACAAATACTGGCGCTGGCCGGTGTAATGGTAACCGGGGTAACCGCCTCACCTACTTCAATGGTTTTTGAATTGGTAGCTGGGGCGCAACCACCCCCTGTAGCAGTAAGTGTAAGAGTTGCGGTTCCGATAAAGCCACCCGGAGGAGTCCAGGTTGCATTTAAAGTATTTG
>CAZYKA010000013.1:0-71876 GCA_964647915.1 uncultured Ferruginibacter sp.
AAAATTCCGATTTTGAGCCTGGGGGAAGGGGCGGCAGCCCCGGGGAAAAGGTGCTAAATAAATTTACTCCAATTCTGAACTTTCTTTAGTCCACAATTTTGGTCAAAATTTTCAAAATTCCGATTTTGAGCCTGGGGGAAGGGGCGGCAGCCCCGGGGAAAATTCTAAAGAAAAACATACAGCCACTAAATATTATTCAGCCACCATTTTAGGGTTTGATTTTTAAATTAAATATTTTTGATACTGGGGGCACCGGGGCGTAGCCCCGGGGGAAAATGATAAAGAAAAACAAACCAAATACTTTTTTCTTTACCCCCCAACTTTTCCTCCTTTTTTAGGCTTTTTAACCTTGAATGAGGAAGCCCACTTGCCAACATTGGAGGGGAGCTTACCTGCCATAGTGAAGCGGAAATCCCGGAAGATATTATTTCCCGGCATTTTAATTTAATTCCTATCTCCCGACTGCCTTTTCCCTTTTTTATTAACCTTCTATTGTACCTTAACTTGCCGGTTATACAAACCTTTCAATAAAATGAAATTTACAATCAGGGAAGCCGAAATAAAAGATTGCGAAAGAATGATGGAACTAATTAAAGAACTCGCCATCTTCGAAAAAGAACCAGACGCCGTAACCGTTCCATTCAATCATTTTGTAAACTGTGGCTTTGGCCCCTCCCCGATCTGGAAGGCCATCGTTGCCGAAATAGAAGAACCTGATGGTAACAGGTGGATTCCGGGGTTTGCGATATATTACTCCAGGTACAGTACATGGAAAGGAAAAAGGCTATATCTCGAAGACCTGATTGTTACCGAAGAAATGAGGGGTAAGGGGCTTGGTAAATTATTGTTCGAGTGGCTGATAGATAAAGCAAGGCAACAGGCATATACCGGCATGACCTGGCAGGTTCTTGATTGGAATCAGCCAGCAATCGACTTTTATAAAAAATATAATGCTAACTTAGAACCTGGCTGGCTAAACGGAAATATCCAGTTTTAATTTTTGGTTTTCATCCTTTTTACAAAATGGATTTCTCCATGATAGAATAAAGAGATATTTTATGCCTGGGATTATTTCTTTAAAATTTGTAATTCTTGCATCTTTCATTTTAGCCCTCAGTTTTTGCATTTCCTGCCAGAAGGATACAATTGAAAATTCCGGAAATCCTGAACCTCCCACTGATCTAACAACCAAAGTAACTTCCGGAAAAATTTCAGGATTTGTTTTGGATGATCAAAACCACCCGGTACCACATGCAACGGTAGTTGTTGGAAACGTAAACAGCACTACCAACCAGTTTGGGTATTTTGAAGTGGATGGCGCCCTGGTTACAAAAACAGTAGGTACCGTGGTAGTTTCCCAACCCGGTTATTTTAAAGGAATCCGCTCTTTTTATGCAGAGGAAGGTAGTACGGTTAGTGTCCAAATTAAACTCATTCCTAAAACCATTTCTGGTACCCTCAATGCAAGTAACGGTGGAGAAGTAAACCTTCCCAATGGGCTTAATATTCATTTTCCTGCAAATGGAATAGTTAACAATGGTTCCGGTGCCCCCTATTCCGGAACGGTTCAGGTTTTTTCCTCATGGATAAACCCGGTAGGGCAGGACCTCTGGTTTACTATGCCGGGCGATCTTCGTGGCCTCAACGAAAATGGAACTTTAAAACTATTGACTACATACGGCATGGCTGCGGTGGAGTTAACTGGCTCTTCGGGTGAATTACTTCAAATGGCTCCGGGAAAAAAAGCCTCCCTTACAATGCCCCTCCCCGCTTCTATTGCGGGAATTGCCCCGGCCACGATTCCCCTATGGTATTTTGATGAAACGAAAGGCCTTTGGAAACAGGAAGGCAGGGCAACCAAAAACGGGAATAGCTATGTGGGAGAGGTTGCTCATTTCTCTTTCTGGAACTGCGATTCTGCAAATAGTTTTATCCAACTCAGCCTTTCCGTAAAAGATGAAAACGGAGCCCCGGTTCAAAATGCCATAGTAAAACTCACTGCCAATAACGCGCCCAACCAGGTAGCTTATGGGTATACTAACAGCAACGGTTATGTGTCGGGATCCGTTCCAGTAAATGCCAACATCCTGATGGAGATTTTTGGAACCTTTGGATGTAATACCCCCAGTTTATCTCAAAATTTTTCAACCGGAACCACCAATCAGAACCTGGGTGATATTACTATTAACATGTCCCAAAACCAGTCCATTATTTCCGGTGTTTTAATAAATTGTAACGGAAACCCCGTAAGCAACGGAGCAGTTTTGGTTATTGAACATGGCTGGTACAGCCAATACCCCATTCATGCAGATGGAAGTTTTACCATCGGCCATCTCTTATGTGGCGGCCCCACCAATATTTCTTTGATAGGAATGGATGAAGATGCCGGAGAGCAAAGCAACGCAATTAATTTCCAGGTTACCTCTGGGCAAAATCTTGCCGGAACCATTCAAACCTGCGGAATCTCTACTGCCAAATACATCCACTACAGCATTGATGGAGGCCAACCTATTAACCTGGTTTCCCCTACTGATTCAATCAGTATTTCTGGGAATGGCACTTCTTTAACCTATTATATGGGAGGAACTACCTCCGATCAGTCAAATCATATAAGCTTTTCTTTTTCCTCCCCCGGGGCGGCAGTTGGATCGGTGCAAAACCTCCAGCAATTTTGGGCTACCTCTTTTGGCCAAACCCTCACTATATCCAATCCCCCCTGTGTAAATATTACAGAATTTGGGGCAATAGGAGAATTTATTGCGGGAGATTTTAATGCCAATATAATTGATGGAGCTTCCACCCACCAGGTATCATGTAATTTCAGGATAATGCGACCCTTTTAACCTGTTACCAACCTGATTTTCCTCATATTAATATGCCCTTCTGCTTCCATTAACCGGAAGCATTTTTGGGGATGAGCTATTCTCGCTCAATTATTACAATTAAGCGGTGGGAAACCGTAATTTCGCGGCACAAAAACAATAATTACCAATTAATCCATCTGGAATGGCAAATAAAATTACAATGGCGGTGGATGGAAAATTACAGGTACCTGATTTTCCTACCATTCCTTTTATAGAAGGCGATGGAATAGGACCCGATATCTGGAAGGCCAGTGTGCGGGTTTTTGACACTGCGATTCAAAAAGCTTATGGTGGTAAAAGAAAAATTAATTGGCTACAGGTTTTGGCAGGAGAAGAAGCTTTTAATAAAACCGGATCCTGGATGCCGGCAGAAACCATGGAAGCATTTCGTAATTACCTGGTTTCCATCAAAGGCCCCCTTACTACTCCGGTAGGAGGTGGAATCCGCAGCCTGAATGTGGCCCTACGTCAGGAACTTGACCTTTATGTTTGCCTCCGACCCGTAAAATATTTTGAAGGAACGCCCTCGCCTATGTGGCAGCCTGAAAAGGTAAATATGGTGATCTTCCGGGAAAACACAGAAGATATTTATGCAGGTATTGAATACATGACGGGCACCCGGGAAGCAGAAAAACTCCTCCACTTCCTAACCCGGGAAATGAAGGTGAAAAACCTTCGCTTCCCTAACACTACCTCCTTTGGCATCAAACCCGTTAGTAAGGAAGGAAGTGAACGCCTCATACGCTCGGCTATTGAATTTGCTATTTCCAACAAACTTCCATCTGTTACCATCGTACATAAAGGAAACATCATGAAGTTTACCGAAGGCGCATTTAAAAATTGGGGATACGCCCTTGCCGAACGGGAATTTGCCGGAGAGGTATATACCTGGCAACAATGGGAAAAAACGAAAAAGGAAAGAGGCGAAGCCGTGGCAAATGAAGAAATGAAAATCAGCTCTATCGGCGGTAAGGTCATCATCAAAGATGCCATTGCAGATAATTTTCTCCAGCAGGCACTCCTAGCCCCACAGGATTATTCGGTAATTGCAACCCTCAACTTAAATGGCGATTATATCAGCGATGCCCTTGCCGCACAGGTAGGCGGAATTGGAATTGCCCCGGGTGCAAACATCAACTATAAAACAGGGCATGCTGTTTTTGAAGCAACTCACGGTACCGCTCCCCGTTTTGCCAATACCAACAGCATGAACCCAAGTTCAGTAATCCTCAGCGGGGTAATGATGCTGGAATATATGGGCTGGAGAGATGCTGCCGAACAAATTACCAGTGCAGTTGGAAGAACCATCAGAAACAAAACTGTAACGATCGATTTTTATAACCTGATGAAAGAAGCTACTTTGCTTAAAACAAGTGAATTTGCAGATGAAGTAATACGGAACCTTTAACCCCGATTTCAAACCAACCTTTTTAGAAAAATAAAAAAACGTATATGGCTAAAATTAAAGTGGCAAATCCCGTTGTTGAACTCGACGGCGATGAAATGACCCGAATCATCTGGCAGTTTATTAAAGACAAACTTATCCTTCCCTACATAGATGTACCAATTCAATATTTCGATCTGGGGATTGAACACCGCGATAAAACGGACGATCAGGTTACCATCGATGCAGCCAATGCTATCAAAGCCTGCGGAGTGGGTATCAAATGCGCCACCATTACCCCCGATGAGGCCAGAGTTAAAGAGTTTAACCTGAAGCACATGTGGAAAAGCCCCAATGGAACCATCCGCAATATTCTGGATGGAACCGTATTTCGGGAACCCATCGTGATTAAAAACGTACCCCGGCTGGTGAGCAACTGGACGGCCCCCATCATTGTAGGTAGGCATGCATTTGGCGACCAGTATCGTGCAACCGATACCGTTATAAAAGGGAAGGGAAAACTCACCATGACCTTTATTCCCGAGGATGGTGGAGAACCGCAAACTTTTGAGGTATTCAATTTTAAAGGAGGAGGTGTGGCTCTCTCCATGTACAATACCGATGAAAGTATAATGGGCTTTGCTCATGCCTGCTTTAATATGGCCCTAAGCAAGAAATGGCCTCTTTACCTCTCCACCAAAAATACTATCCTGAAAAAATATGACGGCCGCTTTAAGGATATTTTCGAGAAAATATACCTCGACGAATTTAAACCCAAATTTGAAGCAGCAGGAATTACCTACGAACACCGCCTGATTGACGACATGGTGGCCAGCGCCCTAAAATGGAATGGCAATTTTGTTTGGGCTTGTAAAAACTATGATGGCGACGTTCAAAGCGATTCGATTGCCCAGGGATTTGGTAGCCTGGGACTGATGACCTCTGTGTTGATTACCCCCGATGGGAAAACCATGGAAGCCGAAGCCGCGCATGGAACAGTTACCCGGCACTACCGTAACCACCAGGAAGGAAAGCCAACCTCAACCAACCCTATTGCCTCCATCTTTGCCTGGACCAGGGGGCTGGCCTTCCGGGGAAAACTGGATAATAACCAGGCCCTTATCAATTTCTGCCACACCCTGGAAGAAGTTTGTATCCATACGGTTGAAAGTGGAAAAATGACCAAAGACCTGGCTATTTGTATCCACGGAAATAAGGTTAAACATGGTGAACATTACCTGCATACAGAAGAATTTTTGGATGCAATTGATGAAAACCTGCGAAAGAAAATGGATTAATATTTAATTACCCAATTTTTTATGCCGGAGTAATTCCGGCATTTTTTTACTCAAAAAATGGCAGTTTCGCTCAGTTTTTGAAGGATTTTGAACCATTTTTGCCATTTTCAGAGGATTTCAGGGAATTTTTCGTGGTATATTTAGATACCAAATACCTATCTTAGCTTCCCGTTTTTAATTCCATTTTTTAACCCAAACCAACATTATGGACATTAAACAAATTCAGGAACTTGTTAAATTAATAAATAAGACCTCTATTGGCGAAATCACCATCGAAGAAGATGGAAAAAAAATTACCATCAAACAAAAAAAAGACCCGGTTCAAAATATTGTCTCTACAACCAACCTGGCGCCACAACCTTCCGTAATCCCTCAACCAGTTGTAGCTGCAGCAGTTCCCCCCACATCACCCAAAACACCTGCCGCACCAAAGGATAACCTGATCACGATTAAAAGCCCCATGATAGGAACTTTCTACCGCCAGGCCGGCCCCGGGAAACCACAATTTGTTAATGTGGGTGACGAAGTAACCCCAGGTAAAGTAGTTTGCATGATAGAAGCCATGAAACTATTTAATGAGATTGAAAGTGAAGTAAAAGGAACCATTGTGAAAGTTTTGGTAGATGATGCCAGTCCGGTTGAGTACGACCAGCCCCTATTCCTGGTTGAACCGGCATAATGGAATCCATTTATCGGTTCTAACCTTGTTCCACATTCCAAAACATTAAGATGTTCAAAAAAATACTAATTGCCAACAGGGGCGAGATCGCATTACGAATCCTCCGCACCTGCAAGGAAATGGGCATTAAAACAGTGGCCATTTATTCCACTGCCGATAAAGACAGCCTTCATGTAAAATTTGCAGACGAAGCAGTTTGTATTGGTAAGCCGGCCAGTGCCGATAGCTACCTCAATATGGCGCATATAATGGCCGCTGCAGAAATTACCAATGCGGATGCCATCCACCCTGGTTATGGCTTCCTTGCCGAAAATGCAAAATTTGCCAAAATATGCAGCGATCATGGTATTAAATTCATTGGACCCACCCCCGAAATGATTAATGCTATGGGCGATAAAATCACGGCTAAAGAAACCATGATAAAAGCCGGCGTACCGGTGGTACCAGGAGTTGAGGGCCTGCTGGAAAATGTAGAGCATGCTAAAAATGCAGCCAAAGAAATAGGGTATCCCATTATCTTAAAGGCTACCGCCGGCGGTGGAGGTAAGGGAATGCGCGTAGTTTGGCAGGAAGAAGATATTGAAAAAGCATTTGAAACGGCAAAAGCAGAAGCCGCTGCATCCTTTAAGAACGATGGTATTTATATGGAAAAGTTTGTGGAAGAACCACGCCATATAGAAATCCAGATTGCAGGAGACCAATATGGGAATGTATGCCATCTCAGCGAACGCGATTGTTCCATACAACGCCGTCACCAAAAACTGGTTGAAGAATCACCCTCCCCATTTATGACGCCAGAACTACGAAATAAAATGGGGCAGGCTGCGATAAAAGCGGCCCAGGCCATTAACTACGAAAGTGTGGGTACCATTGAATTCCTGGTAGATAAACACCGGAATTTTTACTTCATGGAAATGAATACCCGCATCCAGGTAGAGCACTGCGTTACGGAAGAAGTTATTAATTACGACCTCATAAAAGAACAAATTAAAATCGCCATGGGCGAAAAAATTGTGGGTAAAGAATATTTCCCGCAAATGCACGCCATAGAATGCCGGATCAATGCCGAAGATCCCTATAACGATTTCAGGCCATCACCCGGAAAAATCACCGTGCTTCACCAACCCGGTGGGCACGGAGTAAGGGTAGATAGCCATGTTTATGCCGGTTATGTAATTCCGCCCTATTATGATAGTATGATCGGAAAACTTATTGCCGTTGCACAAACCCGCGAAGAAGCTATTGATACCATGCACCGCGCATTGAGCGAGTATGTAATTGAAGGGGTGAAAACCACGATCCCATTTCACCTGCAACTTATGCAGGATGAAAACTTTAAAAGCGGAAACTTCACCACAAAATTCCTGGAAAGTTTTAAAATGCACTAATTTAAAAGCTACTCCGGTAGCTTTTTTTATACCCCGAAACAAGGGCGTAAATTGCGGCCAGCATATGACTGTAGATATCGAAATTTTATTGAAAGCATACCGCCTGATGTGTTTGGCCAGGGAAATGGCAAATACCTATGAGCAAAACAGGCAAATCTGTAAGTATGTTCACAGCACTTCAAAAGGTCACGAAGCCATTCAACTGGCAACTGCTTTTAACCTTCAGGATATTGACTTTGTTAGCCCCTATTACCGGGATGAGAGTATCATGCTGGGCCTCGGCTTTGAGCCTTCCCAACTGATGATGCAATTGTTGGCAAAAAGTACTGACATGTTTACCGGCGGAAGAGAATATTACAACCACCCTAATTTCCGCGGCGAAGGAAAACCTACTATCATCCACCAAAGCAGTGCCACCGGTATGCAGGCCATCCCAACCACCGGTATTGCCCAGGGATTAAAGTATTTGAATCGTATCCAATCCGCACATCTCCGAAAAAATGAGGCGGGCGAACTTCCCATAGTTATTTGCTCCCTTGGCGATGCATCCGTTACAGAGGGTGAAGTAAGTGAAGCTTTTCAGTTTGCCGCACTTCACCAGCTCCCCATCATCTTCCTGGTTCAGGACAACGATTGGGGGATCAGCGTAACTTCTAAAGAATCCCGTACAGCTAATGCTTACCGTTATATCAAAGGTTTTAAAGGGATTAAGCGGGTAAGCGTAAATGGTAGCGATTTTGAAGCGAGTTATGTTACTATGAAAAAGGTGATTGATAAGGTAAGGGAAAAACAAATTCCCTACCTGGTTCATGCTACCGTGCCGCTGCTCGGCCACCATACCAGCGGGGTTAGAAAAGAATTCTATCGCAATGAAGAAGAATTTGCACTGCAATCAACCTACGATCCGCTGCCCCTATTAAAGATTGCTTTAACGGTAAGAGGTATCCCGGAGGATACCCTGTCAACCATGGAAGAAGAAGCAAAACAGAAGATTGCAATTTCATTTGAGGAAGCCGTGGCTGCTCCCGAGCCAGATCCGGAAACCGTTTCAAACTATGTATTTGCACCCCCGGTCATAACCGAGGAAAAAGGGGAAAGAGCACCCGCAGGAAATCAAAAAGTTATTATGGTTGATGCGGCTCTATTTGCTATCAGGGAAATCATGGAAGAATTCCCCGAAGCGGTGCTTTATGGGCAAGACGTTGGTAAAAGGCTGGGTGGCGTTTTCCGCGAAACGGCTACCATTGGCGAGCAATTTGGCGACCATCGGGTCTTTAACACCGCCATTCAGGAGGCTTATATAATTGGATCCACTGTGGGAATGAGTGCTGTGGGCGCTAAACCAATCGTGGAAGTACAGTTTGCAGACTACATCTATCCGGGAATCAACCAACTTGTAACTGAAATATCAAAAAGCTGCTATTTAAGCTGTGGAAAGTTTCCCATCCAAACCCTTATCAGAGTCCCCACCGGAGCTTATGGAGGAGGAGGCCCCTATCATAGCGGAAGTGTTGAAACTACCCTTCTTAGCATCAAAGGAATAAAAGTGGTTTATCCCAGTAATGCGGCGGATATGAAAGGATTAATGAAAGCAGCATTTCTTGACCCAAATCCGGTAATAATGCTGGAACATAAGGGATTATACTGGAGCAAGGTGCCTGGTACCGAAGAAGCTAAAACCATTGAACCCTCCAGCAATTATGTAATTCCGCTTGGAAAAGGGAAACTGGTGTTAGAAGCCGAAAAAGAACTTATAGAAGACGGCGACTCTTGTGTAATAATCACTTACGGCATGGGTGTGTACTGGAGCCTTGAAGCAGCAAAGACCTTTGGGGGAAGGATCAGCTTAGTTGACCTCCGCTCGCTATATCCACTGGATGAGGAATTAATTTACAGCCAGGTTAGGATACATGGCAAATGCCTTGTTCTTACGGAGGAACAGAAATCAAATTCCTTTGCCGAGGCACTGGCTGGGAAAATAAGTATGAATTGTTTTAATTACCTGGATGTTCCGGTAGCCGTTGTAGGTTCACTCGATCTCCCGGCAGTACCCATGAATATTGGATTGGAATCGGCCATGCTGCCCAATGCTGAAAAACTCGCTACTGCCCTTGACGCATTGTTTCGGAAATAATGAATCGTAGCATCGAATTTCAGAAATCCTGTTCCGGAAATTATTCCAGGATGCAACCATCTTTCATGTGCAATATCCGGTTGCTCATATCGGCCAGTTGTTCGTTATGGGTAACAATCAAAAATGTTTGCCCATATTGATCTCTCAATCGGATAAATAAATCGTGAAGGTCTTTGGCATTACCTGAATCCAGATTTCCGGTTGGTTCATCCGCCATGATGATGTCTGGTTCATTTATTAATGCCCGGGCAACTGCTACCCGTTGCTGTTCCCCTCCAGACAATTCACCCGGTTTATTATGGAGCCGTTCAGCCAATCCCAGGGTAGCAAGCCATTCTTTAGCCTTATTTTCTACTTCTTTCGTTCTTCTTTTACCTATCCAGCCGGGAATACATACATTCTCTAAAGCCGTAAACTCCGGCAATAAATGATGAAACTGAAAAATGAAGCCGATATGTTTATTTCTGAATTTAGCAATAGCCTTTCCGGAAAGGGAATCCACCCGCTGGCCCTGTAGGGAAATTGTCCCCGAGTCCGGCTTATCGAGGGTTCCCAAAATATGCAAAAGCGTGCTTTTCCCTGCGCCTGAGGAGCCCACGATGGAGGTTATAGTAGCCCGTTCTATGTTTACATTGACAGATTTTAATACATGTAAGCTCCCATAATACTTACTTATTCCACTGCATGATAACATAGGGGCAAATTACTGAAATTACCCCGGCAACTGCCAAATTCGCCGAAAAAACGGCACATAATATGCTGCAAACCAAAAATAAAGGTTCCACAAAAATCACATTTGGTTATTTCGGCACAACCTATACTTTTGCAAAAATTAAAACCCCGAGACGAAGATGTTCTGGACACTAGAATTGGCATCACACCTTGAAGACGCTCCCTGGCCTGCAACCAAAGATGAACTGATCGATTACAGCATCCGAAGTGGGGCACCCATTGAGGTTATTGAGAATCTCCAGGAACTGGATGATGAAGGAGACCTTTATGAGGGCTTGGATGATATATGGCCTGACTATCCCAGCCAGGAAGATTTCTTTTTTAATGAAGATGAATATTAATTCATTAAAACCTGCCCCGTGCAGGCCTTTTATTTTTTTTCTCTTCCTGCCTTTATAGCTTTTCGTTATACAAATTGGAACTATTCCGTATCCGCCTGACTATAACTATTATTTTCTTCATCCTCCTCACCAATTGATTCATTTTTATCATCCAGTTCCGAACCCGGAATATCAAGGTCAGCTCCCGAAATAGATGATATGGAAGAACCTTCATTTAGCATATCTCCATCTTCATCGGTAGCTTCCAATTCTGATTGAGATAAATTGTTTTCATCTATGCTAAATTCTCCTGCCCTATCCAATAATTGCTTATCCAACGAATTCATATCCGTTTGAGGATCATTATTCCCATTTCGCTTTTCACTTTTCATAGTTGTTTTTTTCAAGTCAAACAAAGGTTATGCCACGTCCCGAAAAACTGACATAATGATGTTAAGTCACCTTTAACAAGACCCAAAATAAACTTTCAGGAAAACCTTGCGTCTATGGGCCACTAAACAAAAAATAATGAAAAGATTATCCATGCTACTCCTGTTTTCGGCTATCCTGATGAATGCCTCCGCCCAGGTTTCTGACCAACCGGCAAAACAAAGAACCCATCAGAAACAACACAGGGAATTTAAAAAACATAAAAAAGGTAATTTGTATAAGAACCTAAACCTGTCGGAAACCCAGAAAGCCGAAATGAAGGCCAATAACGAAGATTACAAAAAGAAAGAAGAATCCCTTAAAAATCAACCGGGAATTACTTTAAAGAACTACCAGGAAGGAAAGGCAAAATTGCAAAAGGACAGGGAAGAAAAGGAAGCCGGAATCTTATCCCCGGATCAAAAGGCACAAATGCAACAAATGAAAAAGGACAGGCAGGCAAAAAGTGAACGGCGCCAAAAGATGAAAATGGAAAGAATGACCAAAGACCTTTCGCTTAGCGCCGACCAGGTTTCCCGTATGAATGCGCAAAATGACCTTACACGGCAGCAATTAAATACCATCAACCAAAATGATAAGCTAACCATAGAACAAAAGCGGGCAGAAGCCAAAAAAATTAACAGGGAGGCCAGGAAAAATAAGGAAGCGATCTTAACTCCCGAACAGCAGCAAAAATGGAATAACAGGAAAAACAACAAGGCGGCCACATCGAACAACAGTTAATTTCCAACCTTATTTATGAAAAAGGAGCAATTTGAACTATTGCTCTTTTTTTATTTTACCGGGTTTCCAAATGGTATCTTTGCTCCAATATCTACATCATGAGCCAGGCCCCCTTTCAAAAATTTATTGGAAAAAAAAAGAACAGCGTGCTAAAAGAAGAGCACCGAAAAGAGAAAAAGAAATACAGGCAGGAGAAAAGGGAATATTTCGAAAAATTGAAACAGGAAGTTAAGGCTGCCAAACCGGGAGGAAAGAATGTCCGGGAAACTAATACCCGACTCAACAATTCAAAATCATCTGCGGTTACTAAACAGGCGAAAAGCAACCAAAAAACGGACGGTACGGCGATGCCACTTAATAAATACCTTGCCCATTGTGGAGTATGCTCGAGGCGGGATGCTGTACAAATAATTGAAGAGGGAAAGGTGAAGGTGAATAAAAAAACCTGTACCGAACCCGGTTATAAAGTTCAGCCATTGGATGAAATAATATTTAACGGGAAAAAACTCTTTGTAACAAAAAACCTGGTTTATATCCTCCTCAATAAACCCAAAGATTATATTACTACCACCGATGACCCCCAGGGCCGAAAAACAGTTTTACAATTAATAAAACCCGCCACAAATGAAAGGGTGTATCCCATTGGCCGGCTAGACAGGAACACGTCGGGGGTATTATTATTTACCAATGATGGAGACCTTACCCAGCAACTATCACACCCCAGTTACGAAGTAAAAAAAATATATGAAGTAAAACTGGATAAACCATTAACAAAAGCTCATTTCGACAAAATTCTGGCAGGACTTGTGCTGGAAGATGGACCGGTACACGTAGACAGCATGGGATATGTGGATTCCAAAGACAAATCGGTTATTGGCATAGAAATCCACAGCGGAAGGAACCGCATTGTAAGGAGAATCTTTGAACATTTAAAATATGATGTAAAAGGACTCGACAGAGTTATGTACGCCGGGTTAACCAAGAAAAATGTAGAAAGGGGAAAATGGCGCTTTCTATCCGAAAAAGAAATTCGCATCCTCAAATACCTCAACAGCTCCCGTAAAAAAGACAGTGGGAAAAAATAATATTCAAATCATCTTTGAAAATGAAAGCATGGTGGCTATAAATAAGCCATCAGGCCTGCTCACCATTCCCGACAGGAAGGGAGAATTCTCATTAAAAGATTACCTGTTAGGGAAATATAGCGAAGTATACACCGTGCACCGGTTGGATAAAGAGACCAGTGGCATTGTTGTTTTTGCCAAAACTATTTCTGCTCATAAATTTCTTTCCCGGCTTTTTGAAAACCGGCAGATACAAAAATATTATGTGGGGCTTGTGAAGGGAACTCCCAACCCGCAAAAGGGAGAAATAGATGCTCCTGTTTCAGAACATCCCGTGAATAAAGGGGAAATGTGTATTCACAGAATGGGAAAACAATCCTTAACATCGTATGAAGTATTAGATTCCACTCCTCATTATTCGCTTGTCCTTTTTCAACTTCATACCGGCCGTACCCACCAGATTCGGGTTCATTGTAAACATATCGGCCATCCGCTTGCCTGCGATCCTTTGTATGGCGATGGGTTTCCCGTGTTTCTTTCCTCGGTAAAACGGAATTATAAATTATCAAAAACTGAAGTGGAAAAACCGGTGGTTAACCGGGTAGCATTGCACGCTTTCAGGTTAAAATTTACCGATGAAAGCGGTAATCTTATAAGTTTGGAGGCATCCATACCTAAAGAATTCACCGCCTTAATGAAACAATTGCATAAAATTTGAATACAAAGTGGGGACGCCATTTTCATTTCCCCCACATCTTTCAATTAACCCGCAAATTCCTCCTGAATAATATTCTTCGAAGGAAAATGGATATCCTAACAAAAGACAGCCTGATTAAATAAAAATAAATTTGTGTTGGAGGGTGAACATTGTTGCAAAATTTTAATGATACACTAAAGATAAATTTCGAGTAACCCATCGGGTAAGGTTACATGCACTTCTCTCTTTCGGTCATCCACCTTCAACAGGTTATCATCATGAACAGGAACCAAAACCTCTTTGTTATTAATTATAAGGGTACAAAGCAATTGATGGGGCTGTTCCATTATTTCCACAATCTCTCCCCTTCTTACTCCTCCATCAATTAGTTGATACCCCAATAAGGAAATGGGGGTTGATTTTTTAACCAGCCTTTCGAAATCTTCCTTTGTTACCCAAACTGGTTTTGGTGTGAGTTTGCGGGCTTTTTCCAAAGTATCTACCTCCTCCAGTTTAATCAACAGTTCATTGGCAGATCGTTTTGCAGCCTTAACTATAAAGAAAGGGAAAAAATTATCCTTTCCTTTTTCAATAAATATTGTTTCCACTCCAGGCAAAGTGGTTCCTTTACCCAGGTTGTGCTGGAGGATAAGGTCGCCATGAAGGCCATGGCTGGCCGCCAATTTTCCAATTTGAAAATAAGTGTTCATTTTTCCTTCAATTTATATTACTATAAATTTATTATCCTCACGCAAATTATTACGTACAAGTTTTCGTTAGTAATTCTTAAACTCCAAGTTTAATCCTCCAACCCAATAAAAAAAGGCTGCCTTAATGAGGCAGCCTGAATAAATTGACTGGAAAGAGGAAATTACTCTCCTGCCGGTGCTTCTTCAGAACTTTTCGGTTCTTCCGCTGCAGGAACTTCCGGTGCCTTTTCGGCTACCTTCCGCACAACAGGAGTGTGGGCGCGTTCTGATCGGGCTTTCTTGTGTGCACTTTGGCGACGGGAAACATGTGCGTCATGTTCCTGGCTCCATTTAGTGAACTTTTCCATTGCAGTGGCTTCATCAAAAAGACCAAGGCCTACTCCACGAAGCAAATGCTTTAAATACAATACGCCTTTGAAAGACAGGATCCGGCGAACAGTATCAGTGGGTTGAGCACCTTTCTGCAGCCAATCCAATGCCTTCTGCCGGTCTACCTGAATGGTTGCAGGAACAGTCAAGGGATTGTAGGAACCTAACTTTTGGATGAATTTTCCATCACGAGGGCTACGTGCATCAGCAATTACGATGAAATAGAATGGCCTCTTTTTTGAGCCATGGCGTTGCAAGCGCATTTTAACAGCCATAAAAAATAGAAATTTTCTTGGTTGTGAATAATAGGGTTACTCCTTAAATAAGGTCCGCCAAAGATAAACCCAGATGTAACAAGTTCCAAATAATTCTCAAAAAAACGTTGGTAATAAATAAGTTATAAACTTTGGCGCAATGTCTCAAAAGCACCAGGAGAAAATGGACCCACATTGAAAATCATACAGAACCCTCTTTAGAAATGAAAAAAGCTCCCTCCCTTATATGTTAAATAGATTTGGATGGAAGTACACGCAGCAGGACTTATCCAGTGGAAATGAGGAACTACCCCAACTTTTCAAATATAACTTAATAATAACCAATATGTTAGGCCTAAATTTTAATTTGGGTGCCAGCGGTGGTATTCCTACCGTTTCATCCTCATCCCGGGCATGCCGGCTGGCATTTTATTCATCATTTTCATCATGCCCTTCATCTGTTCAAATTGTTTCAAAAACTGGTTTACTTCATTCATTTCCCGACCACTCCCTTTCGCAATTCGTTCTTTCCTGCCAGGGTTCATAAGGTCGGGGTTTCGCCGTTCTTCCATGGTCATAGAATTGATGATGGCTTCGATCCCTTTGAAAGAATCATTTGAAATATCAATATCCTTTAATTGCTTACCCAGGCCAGGGATCATTCCCAACAGGTCCTTAATGTTTCCCATCTTTTTTATTTGCTGAAGTTGGGTCTTAAAATCTTCGAAATCGAATTGATTTTTTTTGATTTTTTTCTCGAGCCTGGCCGCTTCTGCCTCATCAAATTGTTCCTGGGCTTTTTCAACCAGGCTTACAATATCACCCATACCCAAAATACGTTGTGCCATCCTTTCGGGGAAGAACACATCGAGGGTATCCATTTTTTCGCCGCTGCTGGTAAATTTTATGGGTTTATGAACTGTGTACTTAATAGATAAGGCGGCTCCACCCCGGGTATCGCCATCGAGTTTGGTAAGTACCACACCCGAAAAGTCAAGCCTCTCATTAAATGCAGCGGCCGTATTAACAGCATCCTGTCCGGTCATGCTATCTACCACAAACAATATTTCCTGAGGCGTAACTGAAGATTTAATATTCGCTACTTCGTTCATCATTACCTCATCTACGGCAAGCCTCCCTGCAGTATCGATAATAACAACATTCTTATTCCTCTTTTTGGCTTCGGCAATGGCATTACGAGCTATTGAAACAGCGTCTTTATTTTCCCGTTCGGAGTAAACATCTACATTAATCTGACTGCCCAATACTTCTAACTGATCAATCGCTGCGGGGCGATAGATATCCCCGGCCACCAGCATGGGCGATTTACCCTTTTTGGTTTTGAGGTAATTGGCCAGCTTACCGCTAAAGGTTGTTTTACCACTACCCTGGAGACCGGCAATCAGAATTACCGCCGGATTTCCCGAAATGCTGAAGGGGCTTTCGGTTCCTCCCATGAGTTCAGTAAGTTCATCCTTAACAATTTTCACCATCATTTGGCCCGGGCTAACGGCAGTAAGTACTTTTTCGCCCAGGGCTTTATCCCGGATTTTATCGGTAAACTCTTTGGCTATTTTGTAATTAACATCCGCATCCACCAAGGCTCTTCGTATATCCTTTACCGTATTTGCAATGTTGAGATCGGTAATCCTTCCCTGGCCTTTCAGATTTTTAAATGCACCTTCCAGCCTTTCACTTAAACTTTGAAACATAGTTGTTCAATAAAGAAATTATCAGATTGAGAATGCCGTATTAATTATATCAGCCTGTTCTTTTGCATGAATTTTGCCATACCCGCTGGCAGTAGCTGCGCTGGCCGGACGGCTAATGATGTAAAAATTAATATTCTTCAAATTCATTCGAAGGAAGGTGGCAGCCCCCATATTCTGGGGTTCTTCCTGTACCCAATACCATATAGCCTTACTATATTTTGCATACAAAGCATCCAGTTGTTTTTGGGGTATGGGGTAAATTTGTTCGAGACGAACAAGGGCTACTTCCTTCCTGTTCTCCTTTTGTTTGTGCTCCATTAAATCGTAATAAACTTTCCCGGAGCACATTATCACCTTCGTAATTTCCAACGGGTTAGAAACAGAAGCATCATCAAACACCTCCTTAAAACCGCCTTCTGTAAATGCAGATACTTCACTATACGTAGCGTGTAAACGAAGATTGGCTTTGGGCGAAAAATTAATCAGGGGTTTGCGGAAAGGCCAGGCAAGTTGTCTGCGCAGTAGATGAAAGAAGTTCGCCGCAGTGGTTACATTGGTTATCACCATATTTAATTCGGCACACTGCTGAAGGAACCTTTCCATACGTCCGCTGCTGTGCTCAGGCCCCTGCCCTTCGTACCCATGTGGAAGGAGCAGAACCAATCCATTCATTTTTTGCCATTTGGTTTCTGCAGCCGCAATAAACTGGTCGATGATGATTTGGCCACCGTTACAGAAATCACCAAACTGGGCTTCCCATAAAACCAGGGCATTGGGGTTTGCCATGGCATACCCATATTCAAAACCCAAAACGGCATATTCACTTAATAACGAGTTGTAAATCCGGAATGGGTTCTGGCCATCTTCAAAATGATCGAGCCGGTTATATCCCTCATTGCTGTTCTCATCATAAATTACGGCATGGCGATGACTGAAGGTACCTCGCCGAACATCCTGCCCGCTCATCCGCACATTTTTTCCATCCAACAGGAGGCTGGAGTAGGCCATTAGTTCGGCGGTAGCCCAATCAATTTTATGTTCATCCTGAAACAGCTTTACTTTATCCTTCAATAATTTCTCCACCTTCCGCAATGGTTTAAAACTATCAGGCCATTTCATCAAACCATCAAAAAGCTGATTAACCTTTTCCAATGAAATAGCTGTTTCAGGCGAATTATCAAAATCGGAAGGAGTTGCTCTGCGAAGGCTCCGCCACCATTCCTGGGGTTGTTGATACCTATAAGGAAGCGGATGTTGTTTTACATTATCCAACCTCTCCTGTAAATCATTTAGGAATTTTTGCTCCATATCCTTTGCCAGTTGCTTGGCATCGGATTCCCCGTTTTGTATCAGGTATTGCGTATATACTTCCCGCGGATTAAGATGCTTATCAATTAAGGCATATAACTGCGGTTGGGTAAATTTCGGTTCATCCCCTTCATTATGCCCATGCCGGCGATAACAAACCATATCAATAAAAATATCGCAATTGAATTTCTGTCTGAATTTCATCGCAATTTCAGACACCTTTACCACGGCCTCTGCATCATCTCCGTTAACATGAAAAACAGGGGCATTCACCAGGGCAGCAATAGAAGTGGCATAGTCTGAACTTCGGGCATCATCAAAATCGGTGGTAAATCCTATTTGGTTATTAATTACGAAATGGATGGTTCCTCCGGCATAATACCCATCCAGGTTGCTCATTTGCAATACTTCATAAACAATTCCCTGCCCTGCCAAAGAAGCATCCCCATGTATCAGAATGGGCAGCACTTTATCATAATCGCTATCATATAGTGTATCGGCCTGACTCCTGACGAGGCCCAAGACTACCGGGTCAACGGCCTCAAGGTGTGAGGGGTTGGGGCAAAGTTTCAGGTTGATTTTCTTTCCTCCGATTGTTTCTACCTCACTACTAAATCCAAGATGGTATTTTACATCGCCGCTTCCCATGGTGGTATCGGAAGGTGCTGTCCCTTCAAATTCTGTAAAGATCTGTTCATATGTTTTACCCAGAATATTAGCCAGGACATTTAATCTGCCCCGGTGGGCCATACCCATCACCACTTCCTCCACCCTGTCTTCGGCTGCGGTATTAATTATGGCATCCAGTGCAGCAATAGTGGTTTCACCACCTTCCAGGCTAAAGCGCTTTTGGCCGATATATTTAGTATGAAGGAATTTTTCGAACATAACCCCTTCATTAAGCTTCTGTAAAATTCGTTTCCGCTGATCCAATGATAAGGGCTTGGTAAATTCTTCTTCTACCTGGTCATAGAGCCATTGTATCCGTTCCTGCCGCCGAATGGTTCCATATTGTACACCTACATGGCTGGCATAAACCCGGGTAAGCTTTGCGAGAATTTCCCTTAAACTGGCATTCTCCAATTTGATGAATTTCCCGGCTGAAAAAACAGTATCCAGATCTGCCTCAGAAAGTCCAAAATCGGATAAACTTAGGGATGGGGTACGGTCCTTTCTTTCCCGAATGGGATTCGTTTTGGCAATCAGATGGCCCCTTTGCCGGTACGCCTGAATCAAACCATAAACCCCAAATTCTTTATCCAGATTAGTAACAACAGCGTCAGAAATGGAAATTGCTTCATCCGGTTTTGAACCATTCCTACCCTGGGTTACCGCAAAATCAAAACCCTCAAAAAACTTACGCATCTCCGGATCAACCGATTCAGGATTTTTTACAAAATCGTTATAAACACCCTCAATATAACCGGGGTGCGAGTTGGTTATATATTGAAAATCTTTCATCTAACAATGGTTTTCTGGAAACGTTTTTCTTTTGGAACGGCAAATATCGCTATTAAATACCAGTTAAGCTAATGATTTGAGAGGCTTTACATCGGATTTAAGGCAGTATTTGCCTGCTTATTCAATTAAAAAATTATTCCCGATAATTTTATGCAGGTATTTGGAAGATTCCCTATCTTTGCAGCCCAAAAATTATTTGCATGGCAAACCATTCAGCAACCAAGAAGGACGTAAGGCAGAGCACTAAAAGGAATGAACGTAACCGTTATTATGGCAAAACAACTCGTAATGCCATCCGCGATTTACGTGCATTGACCGATGGAAAAGCTGCTACGGATAAGTTGGTTTCTGTTGCTTCCATGATTGATAAATTAGCAAAACGTGGTACCATCCACAAAAATAAAGCAGCCAATCTCAAAAGCAAATTGGCAAAAAAAGTCAACAGTCTTTCTAAATAATTGAATATTTAATGATATTTACGGCCCGTCAATTCTCCATTGATGGGCTTTTTAATTCCAGAATATTTTTTAGACTACGGATATGAAAAACATTTTTACTACTATTTGTTTATTATTCCTTGTACATGTTTCGTTCGGCCAGATTCCTCCCGGGTATTATGATGCTGCTACCGGGCTTTCCTGCCAGCCGTTAAAAACTGCGCTCCGAAATATCGTGGCCAATGGCCAGGTTTCGCTGGTGTACGGACAGTTGGATGATGTGCAGATGCCAATTACCGATACCATCCGCAGTGATGACGGCACTACTTTTATTACCTGGGATATTTACTCTAACAATATCTCCGGCCCCGAACCTTATACCTTTTCCATGGCCCAATCTGCCGCAGGCGGATTCTGTGGTGGGACCACTCCTTCCACCGAAGGAGCTTGCTGGAATAAAGAACATACGTTTCCAAGAGCATGGTTTAAAAATGCCGATGGTACTTACCCTTCTCCCACCCAGGCCGATCTTTTTAATGTAAGGCCGGCGGATTCTAAATTAAATTCCAGAAGGGCAAATTATCCTTTCGCCAATGTATCCGCTCCCACTTTTCAATTTCCCGTTTCCGGCCAATTCGGAACTTATCCCATGCCTCCAAACCCGGTTTTAGGCAAACTGGGACCCGCAAATTATCCTGGACTTTCAATTCCCATTTCGTGGGAACCCGATGCCGGTATAAAAGGAGATATTGCCCGAGGATACTTCTATATTGTAACCCGCTACCAGGATGATCTGGCAGGATGGTACAGCAATAATCCCAGTTCAGGAATTGAAAAAGTAATTGATAACAGCAATGCATTGTACCCCTCCTTACAGCTCCCCTACCTGAGCATGTTGTACAGTTGGCACCTGGCCGATCCGGTGGATGCAAGGGAAACACGCCGAAATGATTTAGTTTACAGCCAACAAAACAACCGGAACCCCTTTATAGATCATCCGGAGTATGTAGCCCTTGTTTTTCAATGCACTGGAATTATCCCCGTTACCCTTACCGGTTTTTGGGCTGATTTAAAATCAAAAGAAATTCAACTCACCTGGGAAGCAACCTATGAAACCAATTTCAAGGAATACCAGGTTGAGAAATCACTGGATGGAACCAACTTTTCAAAGATCGGAACTGTGAAGGGAACCAATTCTCCCGCTTATATTTTTCATGACCTGGATGTGCCGGCAGGGGGCATCGCATACTACCGGTTAAGGATGGTGGATATCGATGGGAAAGCCGAATATAGTTCAACCGTTGCCGTTAGAATATCCGGAATGATTTCCAATTGTTTTGTGTATCCTAATCCATCAAAAGGAGATATTTCCATCCGGCTTAATTCAACCCTTTCAGAACCTTCTGCGGCCCGTATTTATGATATAACCGGGAAACAGGTCAGCACAATAAAAGTTGCAAAGGGTATAAGTAAAATTAATATGAGAGGAAGTGCTCTTGCACCAGGAAGATATGTGGTGAGGATTACCAATAACAGACAGTTGTTCACCGAAAGTTTTATCATCATTAAATAAATCAACAGCCCCTAACCGGGCTTTTTTTATTCAGTAATTATTTTGTTTGGGATTCAAGGATGCAGTAGCCTGCAATTTATTTGAAATTTATTTCGGCATCCAACTATGAACGATTTAGAAAAATATTTCCGGGGAAATAACCAGCGCCTTATCCATAAATGGATCCACTATTTTGATATTTACGACCGGCATTTCTGCAGGTTCAGAAACAAGGAAATTACAATCCTGGAAATCGGCGTTTCGCAGGGTGGAAGCCTGCAGATGTGGAAAAGCTATTTCGGTAACAAGGCAAAAATTTATGGTATAGATGTAGATCCCCGGTGTAAAGCATTTGAAGAGGAAAATATCCAAATATTTATTGGCTCACAATCCGACAGGAACTTTCTCCGAAAGGTAAAAGAGCAAATTCCGCCCATTGATATTTTAATTGATGATGGAGGCCATACCATGAAACAGCAAATAGTAAGCTTTGAAGAACTATTCAATCATGTGAAAGAAGACGGGGTGTATTTATGCGAAGACCTGCACAGTTCGTACTGGCTGGAGTTTGGTGGCGGCCATAAAAGAAGTGGTACTTTTATTGAATACAGCAAAAACTTCATTGATTTCCTGCACGCTTATCATTCCAAACAAAAATCCTTGCAGGTCAATTCATTCACAAAAACCGTTGATTCGGTTCATTACTATGACAGTATTATTGTTGTTGAAAAAAAGAAAAGAGAGGAGCCTTATTCAGAAAGAACCGGCACTGCCAGTTTTCAAAATATCAATTATAACGAAACGCAATCCGTTTCTCCGGTTACAAAGTTTGCCTATAAGTTCAGAAAGGGTGCGAACCGCCTTTTGCAATATTTAAGATTTAAGAATGTCGGAAACCATTAACGTACAGTTGATCTGCCTCCGTATTAGTAACCCATGTTAAACTTAAACCCTCACAAAAGTTTTATCTTTCGAATTTTCCTGAAATGGTAAACCCATCCTGCAGCTTATCTGTTATAATTCTAATACAAGGTAATTTTAACTGATACCATTTAAAACCATATAAAATCATGAATGAAAGGATCAACATAGCTTCCCTGGAACCAAAGTCATTTGAAGTGTTGCTTCAAATGGAAAAATACATTGCCTCCACCGGGCTCGATCACAAATTAAAAGAACTCATAAAAATAAGAGCTTCGCAAATAAATAAATGTGCCTATTGCCTCGAAATGCACACTGAAGATGCACGAAAGGAGGGTGAGACTGAACAACGGATTTACGCCTTATCGGCTTGGGAAGAAAGCCCCTATTTTACTGGCGCAGAACGTGCCGCTTTGGCACTTACGGAAGAGGTAACCAAATTATCGGAGCATGGGGTGAGAGAAAACACATTTCAGGATATGAGAAAATATTTTACCGATCACCAAATTGCACAAATTATTATTGTAATTGGGCAGATTAACTTTTGGAACCGGATTAATGTTTCTACAAAACAACTCTTCCACCCTTAATCACGATTCCATATTATCATCATCATTCGGCGTATTTCCAGATGAATCCGAAGGCATCCCCTGAATGATATATCAGGGTATTATTTTCCTGATTTTAAGATTAAGCAGGTAAGGGAAAGTATTATTTCCCAATCTTAATAACAGTTGGGGAAAGTTAATTTTTGCATCCGATTATAGGGTGAATAAATTTAATTTAATAAATCCGCCTCCCCAATTTAACGGGAGGGCATTATCTCCTGTAAAAGCCTCTTTTACAATCATTCGACAATGGGATGAATCCCACTCAAAGTCACCTGGAGGTGGAGGTAGTGGATGCTTTTTAGGTACAGCCTATTCAAGAGCCGGAGGAGAGGGCGGAAATGGTGCAGTGCTATTTCATTATTAATCTGGAAAGAAGTATGGCAAATTATTAAAACTGATCCTCATCCCCATTGTATTCGTCATCGTCATCTTCATCATCTAAGTCGGAGAAAAGTGATTCCTCCTCATCAATTGATACCCGGTGTAATTTATTTTGAATGAGATTATCATTTTCAAAATCATCACATTCATACATATCCTTAATCGTTGTCCCATCCAATAAAAAAAGTATATCCATAAAGTGTCCCTGGCTCCCTAAAAAAGTAAAACCGGCACACCCACGGGAACAGCCTGAGCATTTACCCCTATGCAGGCTTAGAATTTTGTCCCCGGCCTTTTGAAAACTGCTAAACGCCTCCATTAATTTATGGATAAAAATATACTTGGGAAAATTCTGATAGGTCTTATGCTCATCTAAAAATGAACTCACCATTTCAATATCCAGGTTAGCCATAAAATATACAATTGCCTCATATTGATTTCTGGGCTTGTGGCGGGTATCCGAATTGGGGAAAAGGTTGATTTGTTTCATTAATTACATCGGTTAATAATGGCCTGTCTGAAATCAAAAAGAGTATGGATAAAATTCAAATTGAACTACTTTCCCTACCCGGGGCTCAATCCATTGGATGGACAATTTAAAAATTATCGCCTGATCCCGACTGCAAAAATTTTAATAAACTCCTTTTTAGTTCTTCGGCGCGGTAAGGAATTTTACGTTGAGGGCAAACAATTTGCCAACCGGGTCCCTCCGCGGATCGTTCCGAAAATTAAAAAATTGATTTTCTCTACACGCACTTCAATTAATGCAAAATTCAAAATAATATCTCCCGACCTATTTCCTTAAAAAAAATAATATCAAAATAATTATCAACAACTTACAGATATAATATAACAATTATATGATATTTAAAATTCTACAATTTTTCTTCGAAAATTGGGAGTTTTCACCTACCTTTGCCCCCCGCTCAAAAAGGCGGATTATTTAATTATTCACAAAAACGGTAAAATGAACAACTACGAATTGATGGTGATTTTTACCCCGGTTCTTTCTGATGATGAGTACAAAACTGCTCAGAAGAAATACGAATCCTTTGTAAAAGAAAACGGAGGAGAAGTAGTAAACTGCAAGCCCTGGGAATTAAAATCACTGGCGTATCCAATTGCCAAAAAGACCACCGGTCTGTATTGGGTAATGGAATACAAAGCGCCATCCAGCTTCAATGAAAAGTTGAAAATTCAACTTTTGCGTGACGAATCAGTTATGCGTCACATGTTCACTATACTCGACAAATACGCCGTTGAGTATAATGCTAAAAAGAGAAGTGGCGTATCATCTGTAACCGAAAATGCGGAGGTATAATATGGCAAGAGCAAACGAAATAAAATACCTTACGGCGATTAAAACGGATAACCGTCCTAAAAAATATTGCCGTTTCCGGAAAATGGGAATCCATTACATCGATTATAAAGATGGTGAATTTCTAAAAAAATTCTTAAACGAACAGGGGAAATTGCTTCCCCGTCGTATCACCGGTAACTCATTAAAGTTCCAACGCAAGGTTAGCCAGGCAGTTAAAAAAGCGCGCCAGATGGCCATCCTTCCGTATGTAACAGATCTTTTGAAATAAAATTTTAAACCACCCTAATCAGTCAAAGGCTGAGAAAGTTCGTAATACGAATTGGGTAAAAATGCAAAACACATGCAGGTAATATTAATTCAGGATGTAAATAACCTGGGCGGCGCCAACGAACTGGTGACTGTAAAAAATGGTTATGGCCGCAACTTCCTCATCCCTAAAAAATTAGCGGTTGAGGCTAGCCCAAGCAACATCAAACAAATGGAGGAAAAGATTAAGCAACAGACTAAGAAAGAAGCCAAACTCCTTGCAGAAATTAACAATGTAATTTCTGTATTGAAAGAAGGTACTTTAAAAGTAGGTGCAAAAACAGGAACCAGCGGTAAGATTTTTGGTAGCGTTACATCCGTGCAAATTGCACGTGCTATTAAAGACCAGAAAGGATATGAAATTGACCGCAGGCGCATCCAGATTATTGATGAAGTGAAAGAACTGGGTACCTTCAAAGCAAAAATCGACTTTGGCAACGGACACGAAACCGAGGTTGACTTTGAAGTAGTTGCCGAATAAATTTATTACCCAATCAACCAGCATGAAGCCCCGAAATTACGGGGCTTTTTTAATTTACTCCCTTATTTGAAAGCTACTATTCATGCTACCAGGTAGCCCATTTCATAATGTGCTTAAAGGGAAAATAAAAAATCAATAACCTGTTCCACAACAGGTTCCAAAACAAGGCTTTTCTTTTTCTTTTGTAATTGCAGTGCTACCTGGTCCGGAATCTCAACCTTTCTTCCGGTAATAGATTCAACGGTATTAAAAAACTTTACGGGGTGCGCTGTTTCTACCAGGTAACCCAAACTTTCGGGATCGGTTTCCTGATATTTCCTTAACGCACAAAAAGCTACCGCACCATGTGGGTCTAACAGGTAATTATTTTGTAATAATGCCCGGTTGATGGCCCCCGCTGTCTCTTCTTCGGTTACCTTCACTGCAATCAGCATATCTTTTAAACGAGAAAGATCATGATGGTACAATTCCTCGATGCGAACAAAATTGCTGGGATTTGCCACATCCATGGCATTGGAAATTGTTGACGTGGTATTATTTGGGTGATATTTCCCGGTTTGCAAATACCGGGGTATGGTGTCGTTGCTGTTGCAGGCTGCAATAAATTTCTTTACCGGCATCCCCGAAATATGGGCAACCATGGCGGCACAAAGGTTTCCAAAATTTCCACTGGGTACGGAAATCACAGGCTTGACATTACTTCCAAGTTCTTTCCAGGCAAACAAATAATAAAACTGCTGGGGGAGCCAGCGGGCTACGTTTATGGAATTGGCAGAAGTAAGGAATAATTTTTCATTTACTTCTTTGTTGTTAAATATATCTTTTACAATCCGCTGGCAATCATCGAAGTCGCCCTTTATTTCCAGTGCATGAATATTTCCACCTAAACTGGTAATTTGTTTTTCTTGCACGTTACTTACTTTCCCCGATGGGTAAAGTATCACCACATCCACTCCATCCACTCCATAAAATCCATCTGCTACAGCGCCTCCCGTATCGCCGGAAGTTGCCACCAGTACCGTTAGTTTTCTCTTATCCTGCTGAGCAAAATAACCCAGGCAACGACTCATAAACCGGGCTCCGATATCTTTAAATGCCAGTGTTGGGCCATGATACATTTCCAGGGACCAGGTCAATGAATCGAGCGGAATTAGCGGCATGGGGAAATTGATTGTTTCGGAAACAATTTCCATTAACCTTTCAGAAGGAATCACATCTCCCACATATGGCAGTATGGCATTATAAGCAATATCTTCATTTGTTCCCTGCTTAATTTCCCTGAGCATATCACTTCCAAACAAAGGAATATGCGTAGGGAAATACAAACCTTTGTCGGGGGCAAGTCCCCTAAGGGTTGCCTCTCGAAAATTTACAAGGGGTGAATTTTTATTTAGACTATAATATTTCATTCTCAGAAAATTTCAATACCATTTGTCTGAATCCTGGTAAGGTAAGTGTGAAATGGAATTTTTGAAGATTCAAATTTTTTGTGCATGGCAATCTCCACGGTTACGGCTACCTGCCTATCCTCGCAAATCATAAAAACAGAGGGGCCTGAACCCGAAATGCCGCCACCTATGGCTCCTGCAGATAATGCGGCATGCTTCATTTCATCAAAGAAAGGAATAAACTTTTTACGATAGGGTTCGGCAACCAGGTCATTCATTCCTTTTGCCATCAGAGCCGGGCTATTTGTACAAATTCCAGCAACCAAGGCTCCTACATTTCCAAACTGCCTGACGGCATCTTTGATCGAAATTTCTTTAGGCATCACATTTCTTGCATCTGCCGTTTTCAATTCAATCTGCGGATGAAGCACCACCACAAAAATATCGGGTGAGGTGAGCTGGATAATTTCAGAATCACCATCGGGCCGGATAAGCGTTATCCCACCAAAGAGGCAGGGCGCAATATTATCGGCATGTGGCACACCGCTTGCCAGCTTCTCTCCTTCCATAGCAAAAGGAACGAGTTGTTGCAGGGTAAAAGGGCTCCCTAATAAAATATTCGCAGCGAATACAGTTCCTGCTGCACTGGCTGCACTCGAACCCAGGCCACTTCCCGGTTTAATGTGTTTATGCATCTCGATTTCCCAACCCCCTTGCATATTCCCAATCGCCTGGGTCATGGCCAACAAGGAAACGCCCGCAACATTTTGGTTTGCCTCTGTGGGCAATCCAAAATTATCTGTATGGGTAATCTTGATCCCCGGGGTGGTGCATTTACGCAGGAATATTTCATCAAATGGCTCACAGATAGCCATCCCCAGCACATCAAACCCAGAGACCAGGTTTGCAACGGTGGCGGGTACCCTAACTTTTATCTCCTTTTTCATTCTACAAGGTTGATGCACGAATTATATCCGCAAATACACCCGAAGCAGTTACATCGGCACCTGCCCCCGCTCCCTTTATCACCATGGGTTGCTGCGGATAGCGATTGGTATAAAATAATACAATATTGTCTTTACCATACAAATGATAGAAATCGTGTTCGGGAGGAATTTCCATTAATCCCACTTTTGCTTTTCCATCCGCATAACTTGCTACAAATTTTAATTTATGGCCGTTCTTACTGGCCCTTTCGTACAGTGATCTAAAATGCGGCTCCTCCTTTTCAATTACCTTATAGAAATCGGCCACACTCCCTGCATTTGCCGAATCGGGAAGGAATGTATCATTTAAAATATCATCCATTTCAATTTCCCTTCCGGCCTCGCGAATAAGGATCATCATTTTCCGCATCACGTCTTTCCCACTTAGGTCTAACCGGGGATCCGGTTCTGTATAACCTTCGTTCTGTGCCTGCTTTACGATATCTGCAAAACTTCGGGTTCCATCATAATTATTGAATACAAAATTCAGGGTACCGCTTAATACGGCTTCAATTCGATGTATTTCATCACCACTCCGGATAAGGTCATTAAGCGTACCAATAATCGGCAATCCGGCACCCACATTGGTTTCGAAGAGAAATGGAGCCTTAAACTTTGACGATAAATCTTTCAAGGTTTTATAGAAATTTAGCCCGGAAGACGCTGCCACCTTGTTGCAGGCAACCACCGCCACCGATCGTTCCAGCAGTGCCGGGTATATTCTGGCTACTTCTTCGTTAGCTGTTACATCCACAAAAATGCTATTTCTTAAATTCATCTCCCGGATAAGGCTCACTAGTTCCGGGAGACTGAACGGCGCTCCCTTTTCTAACTCTTCCTGCCAGTTTCCCGAAATACCCAAATTGGAAAAAAGAATTTTTTTGCTATTAACAAGCGACACAATTCTAACGCTCAGCCGCAGGTGCTTTTTTAAATACTCGTGCTGTTGTAATAACTGGTCAATTAACCGCTTACCCACATTACCTGTTCCGGCAATAAAAAGGTTGACCTGTTTGAGGCTTGTTTCAAAAAATTCTTCATGCAACACATTGACCGCCTTGCTTACATCGATTGTATTTATTACGGCTGAGATATTCCTTTCAGAAGCACCCTGCGCGATGGCCCGGATATTGACCCCATTTCTCCCCAATGCACTGAACATCCTCCCGCTTACTCCGGTATGGTTTTGCATATTATCACCCACAATGGCCACAATAGAAAGGTCCTTTTCTACCAAAAGTGGTTCAAGCAACCCCTGGCTTATCTCATATTCAAAGGCAATGTCAACGGAAATTTTGGCCTTCTCCATATTAGGTTCTTCAATACCCACACAAATTGAATGTTCGGAAGACCCCTGGGTAATAAGCACCACATTTATTTTCTCGGAAGCCAGGGCTTCAAAAAGTCTTTTAGAGAATCCGGGAATACCAATCATTCCACTTCCTTCGAGGCTTATAAGAACAATTTTATTTATGCTGGAAATGCCTGATACAACCTGCTTCGGGTTCGACTGCCGGTGATGTACCAGGGTTCCTTCGGCTAATGGCTGAAAACTGTTTTTTATCCATACCGGGATATTCTTTTTCATTAAGGGCCTGATGGTAGGCGGGTGTATAACCTTGGCTCCAAAATGAGAAAGTTCCATTGCTTCCTGGTAGGACATCTCCGGAATTTGTTTAATGTTTTTCACAATCCGGGGATCGGCAGTCATCATTCCTGATACATCCGTCCAAATTTCCACCACCTCTGCATCAAGAGCAGCACCGATGAGCGCAGCCGTATAATCCGATCCTCCTCTTCCCAGGGTGGTAGGAAACCCGTCTTCACTCTTTGCTATAAATCCCGGAAGCACATAAACCTGATGTTTGTTATTGGCAAAATAACCGATGATTTTTTGGTTTGTTTTTTTCGTAACAACGGATGCCTTTCCAAAATTCTTGTCTGTGATAATGAAGTCTCTCGAATCCACCCAAACCACATCATTCTTTTTTGTTTTATACCAGCTTGCAAATATTTGAGTCGACAGTAATTCTCCAAATCCTGCCACCCTGTCTTTTACCTTATCCGAAAGTTCGCCCAGGAGAAAAATTCCATTAAGAAGCATGTGCAGTTCATCAAAAACCTCCGCCAATTTTTTTGTAAGTCCCGGAACTGGATTCCCGGCAAACAACTGGTTCATACAATCCTGATGACGCTTTTGAATTAAATCAAAAGTTGAACTCCAGGCATTATCTCCTGAGGATGCCTGTTGTGAGACTTCCAGCAATAAATCTGTTATTCCACTCATAGCAGATAATACCACCATGGTTCTTCCTTTTATTGCTGCCAGATCCACGATCTCGCCAACCCGGAGCATATTTTCTGCACTTGAAACGGAAGTGCCACCAAACTTTAAAACCTGCATAAAAATTGTAAATGATATTAAGACAAGGAGAATGAAAGCATAAATTAACCCTTTCGGGTATCTGCATTTAATCGGGGGTCTGGATTCCTTAAACCCGGTATGAATTTATTAAACATGTAAACAATTTATGCCATTTTACTTAAAATTTGTAAATTAATGTCTATACATATAAAAAAATTGATAAATCATTGTAAATTTTTCATCAAAACACGAGAAAACATACATTTTTTTAAAAAACAAAAATTATTTGATATTTCTGCACATTTATCTTCTTTTTTAAGAAAAATCATACCTTTACGCCGCTTTTAATGGTTTTGGTATTACTGTTGGCTGATCTTGATTATCATTAAGATTCTCAGTTCATTGTTTCACTAAAGACATTATCGGTACTCTTTTTATTTTTTAAAATCTTTTTGTACAATGAACATTTATGTTGGAAATCTGAGCTGGTCTATGACTGACCAGGATCTTAATGACCTTTTCGCTACTTATGGTGAAGTTGGCAGCGCCAAAATTCTCAAGGACAAAATGAGTGGCCGCAGCAAAGGCTTTGGTTTTGTTGAAATGGCGGATGACGAAGCCGCAAAAACTGCTATCGCCAATCTTAACGAAACTGAGATTCAGGGCCGCAAGCTTATCGTTAATGAATCGCAACCTCGCCCTGCCGGTGAAGGTGGATTCAAAAAACGCTCCGGTGGTTTCGGTGGAAACCGCGGTGGTGGCGGCCGTGGCGGTTATGGTGGTGGAAACCGCGGTGGCTACGGCGGTGGCCGGGATTCTGGTGGATTTAACCGCGATTATTAATCAAATTCTGTTCCCCAGATATAATAAAAGCCTTCTTCATTGAAGGCTTTTTTATTTTCCGACTTTGATATCATAACCGAATTGCACCTCCAATATAACAACCTCTAATTCATCTCAATAAAATCTAACTAGTTTCCTGATTAAATTCCAAATGAATTTCACTTAATTCTGGTTAGCCATATTGTAAAACAGGCACCAGTCAATTCGCTAAAATAACAGGACCATCTGGCACAACTATATAAATGGCAAAGGTTTTTCAAATTATTTCATAATTCCTGAATTAAAGGATTGAGATTAACTATTCCGGGAAGTAAAAATACCTGAAATCGTAAACAGAACTGGATTATTGCTTCCCCGAATTCCACCCTCCCCCATCGCAATAATTTACCTTTGCAAAAATTTAGAATCATGGAAAATCAAATACACCCAACTGAAGAGTTGGATATGCGGGTTCTTATTCCTATTGAAAGGCATAAAAAACTAATCCAGCTTTTCAGGGAGTTGCCGGTTAATGCATATTTTATTTTCATTAACGACCACGACCCAATTCCCCTTTATTATGAGTTCCGTTCCATATTTGGCGATGTGGTTGGATGGGATTACCTGAACCGGGGAGGCAGAGAATGGAAAGTAAAAGTTACCCGTACAGAGGCTTCTCAGGGAAGAGAATTTACAGATATCTCAACTCTTATCGATCTGAGAAAAGCCGGAAAAGACGAATGGAAACAAATTGTCTTCCATCGATACGGCATGATGGAGGAAGGAGATACCATGGAACTTATTGCCGCTGAGGACCCCAAGGAAATCCACGGAATCTTTGTGCAAAAATTTGAAGGGAAACATGCATGGATCTATAAAAAACAAGAACCCACAGAAATAGTGGTACACATTACCAAGAAAGTGAAAACAGGATTGGGCGATGATGGCTTCTCGGTAGTGAATGAATATGATTTGAGGCCATTCCCTCCTGCAAAACGGCACGAAATGTTTTATGAAGCATTTGCAGAAATTAGACCTGGGGAAGCTTTTGAATTTTTCAACGACCATGATCCACTTCCGCTATACTACCAAATGGAAGCAGAAAGCAAAGAACCCTTTAAATGGGAATATCTTATAAAGGGACCTGAAGAATGGAAGGTTCGTGTAATTAAGGTTAAGGGATAAGTAATTGCACTCAGGAAAAATGTCCCCGTATAAAAATCCCCACACACGCATCAATTCCATTTTTTAAATAATACAGCCCCACCCGGGGCTTTATTTTTGATTGGTATAGGTAACTTTAATGAATACATTTTCATACCCAATAAAGTAATAACGGGCACTTCTCCCATGAAACAAGCGACTTCTGATATCCTGATGGTTAGGCCAGCGCATTTTGGATTTAATTTCCAAACAGCGGCTTCCAATACCTTTCAACATTTTACCAATGAATCTGACACCCTAATAACAAGCAAGGCAAAAAATGAGTTTGACGATGCCGTAGAAAAGTTAAGGGCACATGGGGTGATCATTCGATTGGTGGAGGATACGCCCCTGCCTCCCAAACCAGATGCCGTTTTTCCAAACAACTGGATCACATTTTCGCATTCCGGGGAAGTATATATTTTCCCTATGCTTTCCCAAAACAGGCTGGCAGAAATCCGGGAAGATATCATTGAGTACCTAAAAAAGGATTACTTTATTAATCAAGTTATTGATATCAGAAAAACTGCTGCAACCCGTTACCTTGAAGGAACGGGGAGTATGGTGTTTGATCATGAGAACAAAATAGCATACGCTTGTCTTTCACCCCGCACAAATCAATCCCTATTTGAAGCATATTGCCAATCAATACAATATAAACCCATTTCCTTTATTGCAAAGGATAATTGGGGCTTCCCTATTTATCATACCAATGTAATGATGTCCATCGCCAACGGTTATGCTATAATCTGCCTTGAAAGTATTACCAATCCGAATGAAAGGAAAAAGCTGAGTAAGATCCTTATTGAGACAGGTCATCAAATAATAGAAATTAATTTTTCGCAGGTTAAACAATTTGCGGGCAATATGCTGGCTCTTTTTAATATAAAGGGAGATTTGTTGCAGGTAATGTCGGATAGGGCCTACCAAGCCTTGGATGAAACCCAGGTATCTGCCATAAGTAGCCATGCCCAGATTCTTACCCTAAAAATTCCTACGATCGAGGAAATCGGCGGCGGGAGTGTCCGATGTATGATTGCCGAAATTTTCTGCCCGAAACTTTGATGGGTAGGAATAATTACAGCTACTTCGTTATATGTCATCTAACTTATTCCATAAATTGCGTAAATCTAATTCTCCTGTAATGGTTCGATGTCAGCTTCTGGTTTTATCCTTTTTTTTGATATGGGGGAATCCTGTATATGCCCAAACAACCAATACACCGGGGGCGGATAGCCTGATGAATTTAGGATTTAATTATCAGCGCGACTTTCGGAAAATGCAAGAACAAAGTCAGGATAAAACAAGCCCTTATTATTATAAAAAATTACTCATCCGGTTTTTGAATAACGACAGTTCTTTAACGCACCGGGATGTACTGGCATTAATGATCGGTTATACGGTTGATCCGAACTATAAACCTTTCAAGGATATGCAGACCGAACAGGAAATTTTTGATTTGAACGATCATGGGCAATATGATGATGCCCTTACCGAGTCGAAGGAATACCTTCAAAAGCATCCGCTCAGCCTACGCATTCTTAAAGAACGGTCTTATTCGTATCATCAGTTATATAAGAAAGACAGTGCCGACTACTTTATGAACCTGGTCGACAAAATAATGGGAGCCATGATTTTCAGCGGAAAAGGAAAATCAATGGATAAAGCAATTTTCTCTCTTGGATTAAATGACGGAGAACATTTTATTGCCAATATTGGTATGTCAGTTAATCAAAAAACCACCACCTGGGACAGGCATAAGAATTTCATCTTTGAAGTAAATGCCATGGATAATGAAGGAACCTATGAGAATTGGTTTTTCAATATTCAGCACGCAAAAATGAGGGCAGATGATGAGGGGGTGGATGAAGACACGCCAATGGATAAGAAAAAGAAGAAGAAAAAGGGAGATAAAAAGGCAGTGGATAATAAAGCTAAAGAAAAAGGATGGGGAGGAAAAAAGGATTCGAAGGATAAACCAGAAGCCCCTTCGCAAGCGGAGCCCGGGCCAGGCGCTCCGGCCAGTGCAGATAGCCTTTCCAATCCACCTAAACCTGAAACGCCTCCTGCCCCTCAATCCGGAACAGAATCATCAGCACCCCAATCAGGTCATGAAAATTCAAAGACAAAAGAGTAACACCCATAATATTCGAATAAAATCAACGGGCCAATTGTAAAAGATTTGTTCCTATTACAAATTAATAAAGGGAGAAAATAAACAAAAAAAAACTGGCCAGGAAGCCAGATTTTTAAAAATTAGATTTGATAAAATTTACACCCTGAAGTGAGCAAAGGCTTTATTTGCTTCTGCCATACGGTGCGTATCTTCTTTCTTTTTGAATGCAGCGCCTTCCCCTTTACTGGCAGCAACGATTTCGTTTGCCAATTTTTCGGCCATGCTGCGGCCATTCCGTTCGCGGCTATACCGAATCATCCATTTTATACTTAAAGAAATTTTTCTGTCGGCCCGAACTTCGGATGGAATTTGAAATGTAGCACCTCCAATTCGGCGGCTGCGCACTTCCACCCCGGGGGTAATATTTGAAAGGGCTTTCTTCCACACATCATATCCACTTTCGCCAGTTTGTTTTTCTACCTTTTCAAGGGCATGGTAAAAAGTAGTATAAGAAACACTCTTCTTTCCACCCCACATCAGGTTATTTACAAAACGGGTAACCAGGATGTCATTAAATTTTGGATCCGGCGCAAGAGCGATTTTTTTGGGCTGTGTTTTACGCATTGTAACTAAAAATATTTTGTGCGATTATTTTTTTGCTTTTTTGGTACCGTATTTACTGCGGCTTTGTTTCCTGTCTTTCACGCCAGCCGTATCGAGACTACCGCGAACGATATGGTAACGTACGCCAGGCAGGTCTTTTACCCTACCCCCGCGGATTAGCACTATAGAGTGTTCCTGCAGATTATGGCCTTCTCCCGGAATGTATGCAATTACCTCAACTTTATTAGTAAGGCGCACCTTGGCCACCTTCCGGAGGGCGGAGTTTGGCTTTTTGGGCGTGGTGGTATAAACCCGGGTACAAACGCCACGGCGCTGCGGACAACTATCCAACGCCCTGGATTTACTCTTCGACCTGATGATTTCTCTACCTTTTCTTACTAATTGTTGTATTGTTGGCATTAAAGTACCTTTTAATTTTCGGACGGCAAAGGTAGGGGTTTTTTCCTGATCGAAAAATAAAATTTGGAAAGAATTACCTCCTTCACACCAGCCTTTTTCAACTTCTTATTAAACACGAAACATCCATCCATGGGTATCAGGAGCCAGTCCATACCGGATATCATTTAAGCGATTCTTTACATCCGGAGCCGTTTTCCATTTATCCACATCGAATTTCATCTCGTAGTCCTTGTATTTCAACTCTTTAATTAACGAAATGGTGGCTGCGGTACCTGTACCAAAAACCTCGTAAAGTACCCCAGCCTTATGGGCATCAATAATATCGTGTATCGACAAGTGCCTTTCTTCCACCGAGAAGCCCATTTCCTTCAAAACGGTAATTACGCTGTTGCGGGTAACCCCTTCCAGGATGGTCCCTTCATTGAGATCCGGGGTAATGGCGGTATTTCCAATTATAAAAAACACATTCATGGTACCACATTCCTGCACATATTTATGTTCAAACGCATCGGTCCATAAAACCTGATCATATCCTTTCGCTTTAGCTTGTGCGGAAGCATACATGGCAGCCCCATAATTACCAGCAGCTTTGGCATAACCTACACCACCCGGAGCAGCCCGGGTATATTTTTCTTCCACGTAAATACGCATGGGTAAATTATAATAGGGGCCGGTAGGGCTTAAAATAATCATGAATTTATAACTCGCGCTGGGTTTTACACCAATTGCATGATCGGTGCTAAACATAAAAGGCCGAATGTATAAAGAATGGTCTGTTCTTTGAGGAATCCACGCCTGATCCATTCCAATCAGGGTTTTGAGGCCTTCCATAAAAATTTCTTCCGGAACTTCAGGCATTTGCATCCGGCGGGCACTTTGGTTAAACCGATGGAAATTATCAATGGGTCTGAAAATAAAGGCTTCTCCTTTCGGGTTCTTATACGCTTTTATTCCTTCAAATATGGATTGACCATAATGAATAGCCGCCAGAGAGGGTTCAAGCAATAAAGGCTGGTAAGGCTTAATCTCAGCGGTCTTCCATTCACCATCTTCAAAATCGACCTCCAACATGTGATCGGTAAAATATTTACCAAAAGGAATATTCTCCAGGTTGATATCTTTCAATTTGGATTGATCAACCGGAGTTACATTAAAATCAGCAATCGTCATCATATCCTTAATTTTACGCAAAGAAACAAAAAATTCAGGGGGTACCCATCCCGAATCCATGAGTTTAGACAAATTTCAACTTAACCCATTTCTTATCAGGGAATTATATAAAAATTCTCTGGTTGCTATGGATAGTAACGAAAAGAAACTGGAAGTAAAGGAAGGGGCCGGCATCCGGTTTCTTGGCAGCAACCAAAAAAATATACTTTTAGTGGTTCAGAATTCCGGCGTTGCGTTTGTGGATGACGAAGATTTGGAATTCACAGGTAAATGGCTGGGTGCCATCGGACTTTCTCTTGCTGATGTAGCAATTTTTAACATGGAACCTTCCCCCCGAACTATTTCTGATATTAAAAATGAATTTTCACCGGTTGTAATTTTTCTTCTAGGAACAGGACCTGAGCAAATCGGCCTTCCCATGTATTTCCCTTTTTACCAGGTACAGAAATATGACGGAATTACCTATTTATCCACTCCGGAACTAAAAATTTTGGAAACAAATAAAGAGGAAAAAAAGAAATTTTGGAGTTGTCTTCAAACCCTGTTTCCAAAAAAATGATGTACCAATTAATTTTTGCTACAAATAATGCCAATAAGGTTAGAGAGGTGCAATCGATGCTCGACCAATCCTGGAAATTAATTACATTAAAAGAAGCCGGGATAACGGTTGATATTCCCGAACCATTTGATACCCTGGAAGAAAATGCAGGGGCAAAGTCTGCGTTTATTTATCAATCAACTAAAAAGAATTGTTTTAGTGAGGATACGGGGTTGGAAGTATATGCATTAAATAACGCCCCCGGAGTTCGGAGTGCCCGGTTTGCCGGTGAACAGGGGAATGATGCAGCCAATATTCAAAAATTACTTCACTTACTGGATGGAAACTCAATGCGCAACGCCAGGTTTAGAACGGTAATTTCCCTGCTCCTGGAAGGGGATGAATACCAGTTTGAGGGAATTTGTACCGGCACAATTTCGCTTTCTCCAAAAGGAGAAAATGGATTTGGATATGATCCTGTATTTATTCCGGACGGCTCCCATCAAACCTTTGCGGAAATGGATATTACATCCAAGAATATTTTTAGCCATCGAAAAAAAGCCGTGGCAAAACTTCTTCATTTTTTAAGTACTTATCATGGCCAGAGTAAAAATTGAAATCCCGGAAAAGAAACTCTTTGAAGCCCAAGTTGACGTAAGAATTACCGACCTGAATTACGGGAACCATGTAGGAAATGATGCCCTTATTTCCATCCTCCATGAAACCCGAGTGCAATTTTTGAAAAGTGGAACGTTTTCTGAAATGTGGGTAGCCGGCCCAGGGCTTATCATGGCCGACCTAACGGTAGAATATATACGCGAATTATTTTACGGCGACAGGCTAACTGTTTCAATTTCCTGCGGGGAAATTACCCGACTTAGCTTTGAATTATTCTATGCAGTTTACGCAACCCGGGAGGATAAGACCTTTATAGCCGCTAAAGCAAAAACCGGCATGGTTTGCTTCAATTACCAGGAAAAAAGAGTGGCTGCTGTGCCTGATACATTCCGGGCATTTTTAACCGGGCAATAAATAATCCAAAATAAAATCTTTAATTTTTGCTGGAAACTACCGGTTAGGAATTCCAGATTTTCCAGTTCAATTCAGCCTGTATTTTCAACATTCCCATACCGTTTTGAACAATCGCCCCCTGCGCTTTGGCCCTCTTAAGAAACTGAGTTTCCCCGGGGTTATAAATTAGGTCGAAGCAAATATGGTTTTCGCCCAAATAGAAATAGGGAATATCAGGGGCATCTGATAGGTTGGGGAACATACCCACCGGGGTACAATTTACTATAAGCCGGTGATCCTGAATTACCTTGCTATCCAACCGGGTATAACTCCACCCCTCTTTAGCCGGGTTTCGGGAAACCAGCGTGAACGGGATACCCAATTTTGAAAGGGCAAACTGTACTGCTTTGGAAGACCCGCCCGTTCCTAAAATTAGGGCATGCACATGCTGTGATACCAAGAGCGGGCAAAGGGAATCATGAAACCCTTTCCAATCGGTATTATATCCTGTAGTCTTTCCTTCCTGAAACCGGATACAATTTACCGCCCCAATTGCCCTGGCTTCCTCATCGAGCGTATCCAGGTATGGTATGATGGATTGTTTATAGGGAACTGTAACGGCCAATCCAAAAATTCTATTATGCATTACCGTTAGCTTTGGAAATTCAGTTATAGAGGATATTGGAAAACTCTTGAATTGAGCATCCCGGATACCCTCCTTTTCAAATTTTCCGGCAAAATACCCAGGAGAAAAAGAATGTTCCAGCGGGAACCCTATCAGGCCAAAGGTCCGCATAAAAGAATTAATTGGTTTTTTCCAGATAGAGCATAAATGTATCTCCGCGTAAACCAATACGCATGGCCTCCAGTGCAATTACTTCATTTGGGGCAATATTTCCAAGGTTAGCATTACAGCCAAGCAACTGAAGGAAGTACAACTGCTGGGCCTTTTGCGGAGCTTCCCAGATAATCCGTTCGCCCGGTATCTGGGTTAGTATTTCCTGAACCAATCCTTCCCGAACCTCACCGGTACCCCGGTAAATCCCTACATTACCAGCTTCCCTTGCTTCGGCGATAACATATGAGGAGCCGGCTTCCAGTTCGGCTTTCATATATTCAATCCATCTATAAGGAGGCATAATATGAGTGGCATCTTTAGAACCCACTTCACTTAATACAACGCCATATTTTGTAAGCTTTTCGATATATCCGCATTTTTCGGAATGGGGGATGGTAATAGACCCATCACTCACTTCCATGTAGCTTACACCAAAGTCTCTGCATACATTTATATAATCATCAAACTGATTGCGAATAAGAAAAGCTTCAAACAGGGTGCCGCCAAAATAAATTGGCATTTCGTAGGAACGGTAAACTTCCAGTTTCTCGCGGAGGTTGGGTGTAACCACCGCGGTACCGAAACCCAGTTTTACCATATCAACATGCGGGGAAGCGATGCTCAGAAAATTTTTGAGGTCCTGAATACTCAGGCCTTTATCCATTACCATGGTAAGGCCGTTATTACGGGGTTTTGCATTCCGGTCGGGTAATTGGCTTAGGGGAAAACTCATCTATAGAAATTTTTAGATGCGCAAAGATACCCCAATGAATGAAAAAATGTTAATCCGTACCTCCTACTTCAACTTTTTCTTCTTGTTTCGGGCTATGATTTCAATCACCTGCTGGTGCTGGAGAAAGGAAGGGTTTAGTTCCAGAAATTGCCTGATGAGTTTCGGGTTTTGGGCCATTCCCGTTTCCAATGCCATCAGGGCATCCTTCGATTTACCAAGGGCAAACAGAAACAGGCTCTTAAAAAAATGAAAAACCGGTTTGGTTTCCAGATGTTCGTGGGCAAACCGGGCATATTGTAAACCTTCCTCAAACATCTTGCCGGCGTAAAAACATTTTAGCATTTCAATCCACCCCTTGCTGTTCTTGGGCCTCACTCTTACTACAATACCAAAATAGCTGATGGCTTCTTCAAAATTTCCAAGTGCCAAATAGCAACGCCCCATGGCCAGGTTGTATTCGGGCTGCATCTTATGGGCTTTCAGGGCAATTTCCAATACTTTAATAGCGTATAACCAGCTTCCTTCATTCATGTAGGTACTGGCAACCTTAAAATGTAACTGACTGTCTTCAGGATCCATATGGCTTGCCTTCTTATAGTTGAACCTGGCTTGTGCAAAATTTCCTAACCGGTCGAAACAATGGCCAATGGCTTCAAAAATTACATTCTCGGGGATTGCGAGTTCGAGAACCTTTTCCAACACTTCAATTGCATCCCGGTACTTGCGTAATTTAATAAAGGCGTCACCCATATTCCGATAGGCAAAATCGAATTTCTCGTCGATGGCTACGGCATATTGATATGCATCAATTGCTTTCTCGTACAATTTCAATCCCTGGTAGGCCGCACCCAGGTTAAACCAGGCTAGTTCACTATATGGAAACTCCTCAATTATTTGCTGGTGCAATCGGATGCTTTCTTCATTCCGACCGGTGAAATCCGTCCAAAAACAAATTTTATATAAGGCCTCTTCGTTGCATGCGTCAATTTCCAGAATTAATTTCAGGCAATCGAAGACCTTCTCAAAATTTTCATAATCATCATATACATCGGCCAGTTCAAAAAGCAGGTCAACCTTATCATCGCCTTCAAAATTCTGAATGGCATCTTCCAGTAACCGGGCTGCCTTTTCCTGCATATCCAATGCCAGGTATGCATCGGTACGAAGAATATACAAAGAAATGTCCTGACTATCGTACATCTCGGCCTGGTTCAGGGTATCCAGTGCTTCGGGATATTGCCTCAGTGAAATTAGCAGGTCGGCTTTACGGATAAACATTCCCGAAGAATAAGGGTACCTATCTAAGGCAAAATCTACAGCTTCAAGAGCGAGGTTAAATTGTTCCTTATCGTCAAAATGATCAATAATCCGCTCAAATCCATCCTCTTCAATGAAGTTGTAGCCACGCCCTTCTTTCAAATTATTGTATTGGAGTAATAATTCCCGGAGTTCTTCCCGGTCTTGACGGTGTTGATGGTTACTCATTGGTTAATAATGGGTTATCCCAATTTAGGAAATTTTGGTAATAATTTCTCCATTTTGTGAATAAATCTGTGATGAGCGGTATCTTTTTTTTACGAAAAAATTAATATATTTGTAACAATTAATAGAAATTCATAAAATGAGTCGGTTCTCCAAAAAAATACTGTTGCTGTGTATCCTAACGGGTCCTATGCTGGTTTCTTTTGCCGACAGGGGGATTGGTAAGCGTTCCAGGGCAAAAATTATGCTCAATGTTGCTACAACTAATTCCTTTAAAAGCAGCCTTTCTTTAAACCTGAAAAACGGCTTGAAATATAAGGGTAGCCTGCTTTCAGATATTCAACAACAGGGTTGTTCATTAACCTCTACCGAGTTGGTTACTTATCAGAAAGGAAACAGTATTTACATTGTTCCTTATAAACCCAAAATTATTACACCGGAAGTAAAACCGGGATATACCGGGTTTAAACTCATTATCAAATCAAATTAAAATATCAAACCGCCTTTCGGCGGTTTTTTTATTTCGAGCCTTGTTTCATTTGCTGGTTTTCATCGTAACTCATAACCCTAAATCCTGTTTTCGGCAATTCAAATTTTGCTGATGGAATGATTTCATAACTGATCGAAGTGAGGGTATAAGTAAAGGTCAGGTTACCGGATTTCAGATCATATTTTACCGGGATGCCCTTAAGATTACCAAATGCGTTATTGTAATCCGAATTGGGTAATAAAGAGGTATTGGAATAGAAAACCACAAAGGGTTTCCCATCCAGGGTGGCTTCCCCGGGCTTCACTTCAAAATTGCCAATTTTTGAGACTGTTGTGCCGGAAGAAAATATGAGACTGTGGAATAGCTGGTTCTTTTGTTTCCAGTTCTCGCGAGTGAGGGTGATCATTAATTTTTGACCACTATATTCTTTCAGGATTACCCCTTGTCCGGTCTTATTATTATAAAGGCTCGATTCCGTTCCCAGGTTGCTGTGCATTTCGGTCCGGCTCTCTCCTCCCTTTAAAAAGACGGTATAGGTAGCTCCGTTGAATGCCTTTTCCATATTCTTATTCTGGGGTGCATTAATACTTATGGAGTATGTAAGGGTTACATCCGTAGGCGTTTGTTGGGCCAAGCAAAAAATTCCTGAAATAAGCCCTAAAAAGACAAATGTTACGTATTTCATAATGGCAACTTAGACGCTAAGATAATTCCACAAATGCGAAAATTCTGCTAAATCCCATAAAAGGAAATTCCTGGTTATTGCTTCAAAAAACAACTGCATTTTAAACCACGCCGAAAACAAAATTCCCGTGGATTATTTACCCGATTTTTTAGCCTTCATTTCCTGCAGTTTCTTCTGTTGTTCCTGCATGGCTTCCAACCTTTCAGCAAATTTCGATTTCTTGACCGGTTTCTTGCGGTTTTCATTCAACTGCTCTAGAATCTTGTCATGATTGATAATATACTTTTGAATTACAAACTGAAGGATCAGGGTAATGACATTTGAAATGGTATAATACCAGGTTAGGGCTGCCGGTAGCCGGTTAAACACGCCCAACAACAGCACCGGGAATACATAAGGCATGTACTTCATCACCGGGTTACTTTGGTCCTGCATGTTCGACATGCTGTAAATACTAATTAATAAGCTGGTGACCGTTGCCGTTAGCGTGAATAAACTTACATGATCACCATAAAATGGGATTGAAAAAGGTAAGTGTGCAATTGAATCGTAGGAAGCCAGGTCCTTGGCCCACAAGAAGCTCTTTCCCCTCAAATCGATATTTGCCTGGAAGAAATAATATAGCGACATGAATATGGGAATTTGAAGCAAGGCGGGCAAACACCCCCCCAACGGATTTACCCCCGCCGATCTCCAAAGTTTCATTTGTTCCATGCTAAAGGCCTGCTGATCGCCCTTAAATTTTTCTTTCAGCGCATCCACCTCCGGTTTTAACACCCGCATTTTTGCAGCACTTACATAGCTTTTGTAAAGGATAGGAGAGGTAATAAGCCGGATGAGTAACGTGAGCAAAAGAATGGCTATCCCTGCACTTGCTATATTGCGTTGGAGGAAATCGAATACCGGCAACAGAAAATACCGGTTGATGTATTTTACAAAGGCAAAAATTCCACTCCCATAAGGTACCATTTCTTCCATTCCGTTTCCAAACCGCTTTAAGATATGGTAATCGCTGGGACCATAGAAAAATTGGAAAGACGCAGTTTGTACCGCGCTATCAGAAAGAGTAACCCGGGCATTTAATTCCGCCCTGGATATAACATGAATGGAAGTGTCGGACGGAGAACTCCATGAAATTGCCGCATTCGAGAATTTTGTTTTCGCAATGAGTGCCTGGGCAAAAAATTGTTGTTGAATAGCAAACCAATCGACCGGTTTCGAAAATTTCTTATCATCCGATTTCATACCCATTTCCGAATCATAATCCCCGGCTTCCATAAAACTTATATGCCCCTGGGTTTTTTCAAACTCCAGATTCTTCTCCACCTGGATGGCTTCTGCTTTCCAGGTAATGGGAATGGTACGTTGAGTAAAAAACTGATTGCCCTGACTGGTAAGGATGTTCAGGTCGAGGGCATAATTGTTGGGATGCAGCGTAAACTGATGGGTTATAGATTTCCCGGTTGAATCGCCGATGCTGAAGCTGATGGATTTCGATCCATCGCGACCCGTAGTTACTGATGTAGGGGTAAAGAAAAGTTGGTTAGACTGTACCGTACCGCTTCCCGAGTTCAACGTGTAATCGAACCGGTTAAACCTGCCATCCACCAACACAAGGGGGCTGCCATCAAATTTTTTGTACTTTTTTAATTCCACCCAAGCGGGTTGGCCGCCTTTATTGGAAATTCCAATTTTTAAAACATCATTCTCTAAATAGGTAATGGCTTCGGATCCGGAACTAGCCTGAAAATTTTTCGTTTGGCTGGCTACCTGAACGGAATCCCTGCGTAATGAATCGAGCCTGACAGCGGCCGTATCAATTTTTGGCCGGGTAGCCGCAATGGAATCGGCAATTCTTTTTTGCTCTGCCTGAAATGAAAGCTGGCTTTTGCTATTAATATAAAACATGCCGATCAGCAGCGCACCTATCAACACAAAACCAATGATCGTATTTCTGTCAAATCCCATAAACTCAATTTAGGAGTGCAAAGGTAAGGGTTTCGAAAAGCCCCAAAGTGCCGGTAATAAAAAAGCCCTTTTGCAAGGGCTTAGGAGATTATTTCAGTAGAGATTATTTCTGCGCCTTTGGTGCCGCAGCGGCGGCAGCAGGAGCAGCTGTGGTTGAAGCCGCTTCTTCCTGCTTCAACTGGCGGGTCATGGTAATGGATGCAATAGGAATACGTGGAGAGTTAAGTACTTCCATTCCTTCCACCACCACATCCTGAACCCGCATATTCCCGTTTAATTCCAGATTGGTAATGTCTACATTGATGGATTCGCGTAAAAACTTAGGATAGGTTTTTACCTTCAGGCTTTTCATTTTTGTAACCAGTTTACCACCGGCTTTTACACCTGCAGGAGATCCGCTAAATTTCAGGGGTAAGTTTGCAATTACCTTTTTATCATCTACCAATTCAAGAAAATCAACATGGTTGAGATGGTCTGTCACCTTATCAAACTGAATATCCTTTAAAATGCAGCGATAAGATTTACCATCTACACTAATGTCGGCAAGCATAAAATCGGGGGTGTAGATAATGGCCTTGAAATCAGATTCCGGTGCTGCAAAGTTAATTTCCTGGTTACCACCATAAATTACACCGGGCACAAGTTGCTGAGAGCGAAGTTGGCGGGTGGCTTTTTTTCCGCTTTCGGTCCTCGGCTGACCTTTGATTGTAATTGTTTTCATTATGAAATTTTTTTATGAGGCGCAAAGGTAGGGATTTCTATTTTTGAATCTTACGGTTTAGCATATCCAATTATTAAAAAATAGAAAATTTTTGATTGGAAATCAAATACTTAAATAGATTTCACCCTTCCTTTTATAAATAAGCTGTTTATACTTTTATTTTCGTAAGCATTTCTCAGCGCTACGGCAAACAGCTCATCGGTGGATAGAATTTTAATTTTCTTTGATGTATTGTTAACCGGGATGGTATCGCAAACCACCAGTTCTTCCAGAACGCTGTTTTCAATATTCTGATAGGCATTTCCGCTCAAAACCGGATGAGTACAAAGTGCCCTGACGCTACGTGCGCCACTATCTTTTATAAGACCAGCGCTTTTTGCCAGGGTACCACCCGTATCACATATATCATCTATTAATATTACATCGCGGTCATTCACATCACCAATAAGTACCATACTCGCAATTTCGTTTGCGCGTTTCCGGTGTTTATCGCAGATCACCATTTCACATTCAAAATAAGACGCTATTTCCCTTATGCGGTTTGCACTCCCTACATCCGGGGCAGCAAAAGTCAGGTTCTCGAGCCGGAGTTGTTCAATATAAGGGATAAAAATCGCAGAGGAATCGAGGTGATCTACCGGGATATCAAAATATCCCTGGATCTGGGGAGCGTGTAAATCCATGGTAACCACCCGATCGGCTCCGGCGGCAACCAGCATATTGGCAACCAGTTTAGAACCAATGGCTACCCGGGGTTTATCCTTCCTGTCTTGCCTTGCATAACCATAATAAGGAATAACGGCAATCACTTTATCTGCAGATGCTCTGTTTGCCGCATCAATCATTAGCAAAAGTTCCATCAGGTTATCGGTAGGTGCGAATGTACTCTGAACAAGAAATACATACCGGCCGCGTATACTTTCCTGGAACTCTACCCCTATTTCCCCATCACTAAAGCGCTGGATAGTGACTTTACCCAGCGGTTCACCAAATTTCTTTGCAATTTTTTCGGCAAGGTATTTTGAACCGGTTCCGGAGAAGATTTTGGCATTGGATTGCATAAAGAAATATTACCGTGATGATGTAAATGGTTGTGCGAAAATACAGTTAGTTTACATGAATTGAAATATGAGTATGGAAAAAATTGTCGCACCCAAAAAAACAATCCGGGAATGGCCGGCAGATGATCGTCCCAGAGAAAAGCTGGTGGCATCCGGCCCTGCAAATCTTAGCAATGCAGAATTAATTGCCATTTTACTGCAACATGGAACGAAGAACCGGAGCGCTATTGAACTGGCCCGGGAGGTGTTGGACCTGGCAGCAAACAATATAGATGAATTAGGCAAACTCAAGCTGGCAGATTTATGCAAAGTAAAAGGAATCGGTTTTTCGAAAGCGGTTACTATCCTGTCGGCCATTGAATTAGGGCGAAGGAGATTATCGGCCCACCGCATGGAGCGAATGGTAGTAAGGAGCAGCAACGAAATTGCACAATATTTGAAAACAACCCTGCGCGATTACCCCCACGAAGTATTTGGTGTGGTTTTCCTCAACCGAGCAAATAAAATCAGGCATTTCGAGATCGTAAGTAGTGGAGGTATTACCGGAACAGTTGCGGATCCCCGGATCATTTTGCGTAAGGCATTGGATTGTGAAGCCACATCCATTGTACTATCTCACAATCATCCATCGGGCAACCTGCTGCCCAGCAAAGCCGACAAGGACATTACTGAAAAGCTAAAAAATGCAGCCGGCTATTTTGATATACAGGTTCTCGACCACATCATAGTAAGTGATGACGGGTACTTCAGTTTTGCCGATGAAGGGTTGCTTTAAGCATCAGGCCTGGCCAGCAGGACCACCGAAATTAAAGGGGATTTCTACCGCTTCCAAATCCTGGATTGTTCCATTGGCTGTTTCAAATTTCTTAATGTTATCAATCAGCGCTTTCATAAACCTCTTGGCATGGAACGGGGTAAGGATTATCCTGTTTTTCACCCTGCTTTTTGGTGTCCCCGGCATAACATTTACAAAATCAATTACAAACTCAGCATGGCTGTGGGTGATGATGGCCAGGTTGGCATAAGTTCCTTCAGCAATTTCCTCTGATATTTCAATGTTTAGTGCGGGCGCCTGTTCGGTATTGGCCATAATTTTTTTTTGCAAAGATAAGGGTCGGAAATTTGGTGATGGTAATTCAAAAAAAACAGGCCACCCTCGGGCGGCCTGATTAAAATGCGTTTTGAAAAATTAAAGCTTTACAATTATTTCCTCTGTAACACGCCAGCCTGTACCTCCCATATATCCGTACCGAACCTTAAAGGTTTTGGTTGCCGGATCGTAGGTATTATTGCATTGCGCTGAACCAGGCCAGCTTGGAGTATACCCAGGATTATCTAAAGGCAGTCCATCATCAAACTGAGTATAAGGAGCGCCTGCGGCACCCGGGGCAGCAGAAATAGAAACATGGTTAGTTGCCTCATCTACTTCAAACAGGCCTACATATCCCGAAGCACCCAGGTCGCCCAAATCGCACAACAACTGGGTGGAAGAAAGGGGCGCAAGTACTTTATCCTCATCGATAGCCCGTTGGCTGGAAGGGTGATAGAACCATCCATTGGAATGGTAGGAGCCGGCTAGTGGATTCCCAATCAAATGGAAATAAGCAGTACCTGTACCTGGGGCTTTTACCAGGTTTCCACCTCCACTAATATTGGTAATAGAAACGGGTAACATCAAGTTTAAAGCAGGGTTAATTTCATCCGGATTAAACGTGATGGTAATCGGGTTTGAATAAATGGACCCTGCCGGAATTATGGTGGTAGTAGATGAGAACTGATATGCGGCTGTTCCCAAAAGCTGGTATTGCGCGGTGGGGTCATCGGCCACGGTGGCATTATAACGGGTTACTCCATTATCATCTACCCCAATGGTTACGGTTACATCTTTATTGGAAACATGGGCGGCATCAATTTCCAGTTTAAATTCCACGGAGGGATCAGAGGGGTCTAAAACCAGGTTAGCGGCTCCAAACCCTGCATCCATACCACCATAGTCTGCTATTTTAACGATTTGCTGTCCGTTATCGCCCAGTTGTTCATACACTTTGGGCTTATCGCAGGAAGCGAAAACGGCCAGGGCTAAAAGCGGAAGAATTAATTTTTTCATATTCATGAAGTTGCTGTTTTTGTAATAAAATTCAAGCATTATTGATCCCACCACATTCTGGCATTCATCACATCCCCACCAGATAATAAAGCAGCGGCTGCTTCCACATTATCTTTATTGAGGGCGTATTCTGAAGTACCATAAATTAACCTGCGTGGTATTTCCTTGGGGTTATTTGTGGCATATACGGTGGGTTTCAAATTAGGGATACCAGTGCGGCGCCATTCGGCCCATGCCTGAACGCCATCGCCAAAGGAAGCCAGGTAACGTTGCAACTGGATTCTCTGCAATGGAGTAGTAGTATAGGCATCCTGGTTTGGAACGGCAGGATAATCGCCAAGAAAACCAATTTGATTTCCTCCACCAGTACCGGTAGCAAAATTAGCCTCATCACTTGCCAGGTAAGTATCTGCTCCTGTTACTCCCCATTGTTCGAATGAAGCGGTAACACCGGCATTATAAAATGCTTCGGCAGAACCACTGATCCAACCACGTTGTGCGGCTTCTGCTTTCGCCAAAAGGGTATAAGCTGCCGGAATGGTAACAACCGGGGTGGTAGCAAGTACAAAATTGGGTGCAAATGGTTTAGAATATGCACCTGAAACGGAATTTCCAAAAGCAACAGCATCTTCACGGGGAAGACCATAAGGGAATGGAGCCCCGGCAGAGCCAAATGAATTCCTGCGGGGATCGTTCATGTTGCCGAGGATATCACTCAGGGTAAGGGAAAGTGCATAGTCTTTACGACCATTTAAAGCGCTATAGAAAGGATTTGTTTCGGCTACTGAGGTTCCGGAATAACTCCTTACAAAATTATCGGCATTGGTGTCGATAGAACCGGCCGGATCGTTGGCAGCATCGGCAAATTCGGTAGCAGCAAGTTGCCCCGCGTTAGGATAAACTTTGCTCATCCTCAACGCAATCAGCATACGGAGTGAATTGGCCAGTTTTTTCCATTGATCATTATTTCCATTATAATAAAAATCTCCATCTACACCTGCGCCATCATCAAAACCGGCAATGGCATTTTTGAGATCGGAAAGCATGTGGCTATAAATCTCTTCCTGCGTATCATACTTGGGTGTAAGGTCGGCAGAAGCCTGAAGCGCTTCCGAATAAGGAATGTCTCCCCAACGGTCGGTGGTTATCCATAAAAGATAAACCTTTGCAATAGTAGCCACGGCAATCTGGTTTGCATTTGATCCGTTGGGCTTATTGGGCGTACCCAAAACAAAGAGGGAAGATTTGGTGGCGGGATCTGTATTGCGGTTAATGATGGTTTGTAAATCCATCAACGGGCTGGAATATACACCGCCAAAATCCAATTGCGGATTGGCATAAGTAGAAACATCGGTGTACTGGGTTTCGGCCCATTGTTGCGCATACAATTCGCAGCGGATACCTCCGCGGGTGCTTGCCTGGTACCCAGCAATATAAGACAATGCATTGGTAAGCAGGTTGCTGGTTAATGGTTCGGTGGAGGCATCGGTACGTACATCGGTATTGCCAAAATCTGAAAGTTTCTGGCATCCCGAGAACATCATGGCCGCTGCAACCCCGGCTAGAGAAAATATTTTTATTTTATTTAAATATCTCATCAGATTGAAATTTAAGCGGTTAATTAAAAGTTCAGTTTCACGTTTACACCAATGGAGCGTGTACCCGGGAACTGTGCGTTTTCACCTTGTACCCCGCTGATTTCGGAAGGATCGAAATCTTTGGTTTTAGAATAAATCAGCCAAAAGTTCCGGCCAATTACGGAAACGGTAGCGCCGGTAAGGTATTTGCCGATTTTCCCCATTCTCTCTAACGGGAACCTGTAGCCTAAACTAACTTCCCGAAGTTTCACATAAGAAAGATCGTACACATTTGTTTCACTGATTTTAGACGTATAGAACTGGTGATAATAATCGTATGCATCCACATACATATCCACTTTTTTACCGTCTTCATCCACGCCGGTAACATGCACCCCGCCACCATCTTCTACTGCATTACGAACGGGTACTCCGCGATCGTTTAATGCGGCAGTCTTTGCAGTTAAACCAGAATAACTTCCCCAGTAATCGGAGAGGGAGAAGAATTTACCGCCCCAGGAATAATCGATGTTGATGTTTGCAAAAAAGTTCTTAAACAAAGTGAAAGAGTTTTGAACACCACCGGTATATTTTGGAAGAACAGATCCGTAGTTCACATCCGATTCGGGTAAATACATGCCATCCGCATCGAGAACCGGTAACCCTTTATCGTTTCTTTTGATGCCTGTGCCGTGCAACTGCCCCCATTCCATTCCTTCTTCACTCACCGTCCATGCTGAGAGTGGGTTAGACGAGGTAGGACCATAATCCCCATTTGCGGTAACCAAACGGGTAATACCAGGGGCAATAGATATTACTTCATTTTTCAAAAGGTAGGCCCAGGTACCGGTAATATCCCATACAAAGTTTTTGGTTTTTACGGGAACCAGGTTGGCCTGCATGTCAATACCTCTTTTAGATACCTTTCCTGCATTGGTAACAAAAGAAGTAATACCGGAAGCTTCTGAAGTAGAAACAGCAACCGGGAAGTCCTTATTGGTACGCATCCAGTAGGTAAAGTTGAGGCCAGCCCTGTTTTTAAATCCGCGAAGTTCTATTCCAATTTCCTTTTCTTCGTTTGCAGCGCCGTGTAAGGTAGGGCTGGGAAACTGGTTAGGAACAGCCATAGTTGGGAAACCACCTACCGGGGAACTTTGGCTATAATAAATATCCAGGTCGTAAGGGTCGAGTGAATTCAAAACCTGCCCCCAGGAGGCCCTTATTTTTCCATAGTTCAAGACTCCCTTATTTTTAATTAAATCGCTAAATACAATGGAAGCACCCACAGATTTGGTATCGATATGAAAATCTTTGGGCTCGGCAGAGGCATAATCCCTGCGGAATGTTCCTTCAATAAATGCCCAGTTCCGGAATCCTAAATCGGCACGCACAAATACTGCGCGGCTTTTGTAGTTGGATATGCTTTCAAAATTGTTGGTTCCGTTGTTGCGAATCGGGTTTACCGAGTTAGCCAGGGAATACACACCGGGAATAACCAATCCACCACTGGTGTTTTCGGCTAATGACCGGTAGTTTGATTTGGTAACTACAACCCCGGCGTTTGAATTCAATTGAAAGTCCCTGATTTTTTTACTGTAAGATAATAACAGGTTAAAATTCTGAGAAACAGAAGAAGTTAACCCGGTTTGATAAGCCGCCACATTGGTTTCGGCAGTGGTTTCGCCATAGGGGTTAAATCCGGTTTGGGCTCCACTTGTTTCCAACTCACTGGGGTAAATATCATATCCGTTTGTGGTGAGTTGTTGACGGCGGTAGGTACCGGAGAGCTTCAGGTCGTTGTTAAATTTATAGGTGAGTGAAACATCGCCATACAGCCTGTTTCTTTCATCAAAAGACTGAATCAGATCGAACCAAACATATGGATTGTACCAATAGTTTGCCTTATAGAAAGAACTTGGATCATCCGGATCGTAAGAATCGGGATTGGAAAGGTTCCAGGCAGCATAAATACCATCCGGGGTACGTAAATTCCTCAAATCTCTCAGGATTTTGGTATCCAAATCTCTGTGGAACCATTGGTTAAATGAGCCGGTTGACTGATTTGAATAGTTGTCGTCGTTATTCGCGTTCCTGCGTTGATTGATATAATTGATATTGGCAGCTACATTCCAATGACGTGATAAATCCAAACTGATGTTTGTATTTAATGTATTCCGTTTAAGATATTGGTTTGGAATCAAACCCTTTACATCGAGGTTTGTATAAGAAACCCGAACATTCAGGTTATCGGTAGCCTTTGAAAAGGAGAAGTTATTGGTTTTGGTAATACCCGTATTATAGAAATCCTTGATATTGTTTGGCTGTGGAACCAGTTTGGCAGTTTTAAATGACCTTTCATGGCCACCATACCAGGCATACCAGGGAATATATTCCTGTCCGGCCATGCGGGGTCCCCAACTGGCATCATCGTCGTAATTATGATAATACTTTCCACTTAATGCCTGCCATTCAATGGGCTGGCCGGGTTGCCATTCGTACAGGAACATATTAGGACCCGATCCTCCTGAATAAGAGTTTTGGTAATCGGGGGTAATATAAATCCGGTCGAATGTAATCGCCGAATTAATTTCAATTCCTACTCCCGGGGCATTTTTCCTGCCCATTTTGGTAGTAATAACGATGGCTCCGTTTGCCCCATCGGGCCCAAAAAGAGCGGCGGAAGCAGGCCCTTGAAGAACGGTCACGTTATCAATGTCATCGGGATTAATATCGCCGGAACTGGCAATAATGGTACCATCCACCACATAAATCGGGCCGCTACCTACGCCAATGCCGTTTTCGCCCCGGAGGCGAATAACCGTTTCACGGCCTAGGGCAACTGCCGACTGGCTGAGGACCTGGGCACCGGCTACTTTACCGGCCAATGCATTATTTACATTGGCGGCACGAACGGTATTCAATTGATCAGAATTTACATTCTGAACATTGGAGGTCTGGCTTCGCAGCGTTCGTTTGGTTTGGAATGCACTGGTAACAATTACCTCTTTAATGGTATTTGCTTTCAGTGTTAATTCGGTAGTAATGGCAGAGGTAGATCCCGTTATATTAACGAGGGCAGCCTCATAATCGGTTGAGGAAATCTTGAGAACATCACCGGTTTTTACCCGAATTGAATATTCCCCGTTAACATCTGTTTGCGCCCCGGCTTTGGAACCCTGAACAACAACAGACGCAAATGGAACAGCCTTTCCCGTATTGTCAACCACTTTTCCGGAAACAATACGTGTCTGTGCATAGGCCAATACTCCTGAGAGCATTAGCACTGTAAACAGTGACAAAAATCTTCTCATGTGCGGTCTTATTTGTTTAATGAATAGTAAAAATAGGGATAATTCTCTCTCAGCTAAAAAAAATGTTAAATCTTATGAGTGGCAGCAAATCCCATTAAAAAAAGGACAGGCGGTTTTTATTTTCTGCTGCATTAACAAAAAAAAACCTCAAAAACGCCAGTATAATTGCAGTTTTGCTTCTGTTTTATGCTTCCCCTGTATTTCATCGAGGCCTGATCCGATGGAGGTTTCATCAGGATAAAAGGTTTGGGCAATTCGGGCAAAAAGGGTGGTACGGCGGGTTAAATCATAACTCAGGTTCAGGTAATACCGGTACCCCTTTTCATAAAATACAGGGATTGAGTAGGAAAAGAGAACATCATTTTCGAAAGTATAAAGCCGGCTGTTATAATCGTCGGTTTCAAAATATTGCAGCCGGATACCGGCTGAGAAGGGGCTCATCATGGGTTTATACAATAAATCGGCAAAAATGAGAAAGCCTCTTGAATCGGCGGCTCCTTTAGGATCGTACCAAACCAACTCAATCCGGTTTCTGAAATTAAAGGAACGGCTTAACTTATAGCTCCATTGAGTGCGCCAGCTTTGTTTGGGCTGAGCCACCACCGGAGAAAGGGTAAGTCCGTCGGGATTAAAATTAATAGCCTTGCTTTCTCTTTTATACCGGCTGTAAATTTCCATTTGCCGGTTGGGGCGGTAAGAGGCTTCCACCATATAATCTGAACCGCTGCTGGGGGCATTTACCCGGTAACGAAGCCAGGGAAATTTATACATATCCACATAAGCACTTATTTGTATGGAGGAGGCTGGCCGGATCGTTATCCCCGTAAAAAGCCCCTGCTCGTTATTGGGGTAAGTACCCTCGGTAAAAGCATTGGTATACAGCGACTGGTATTTGCGATTTATATTCCGGTAAAGCATGCTAATATCCACTGAATTCGCAGCACTCAAAAGAATTCCGTTTACAAAGGCTGTTCCACCGGTGGCATTGGTGGCCGCTTCACCAAAAAAATGGAAGTTCCTGAAAGTAACACTATAATCCACACTGTAATTCCCAAAAGATTTTCCCGACAGGGCGAACAGGTTATAGGGATCGGCTGACTTTTGAATGGGTAATTTAAACTGATAATGAATTCCATTAAAGCCGATATGGATCCGCCTAAATTGGAAAGCCAGGTTGCCGCCAAAACTTAACTGGCGTTGCACACCTTTATCGGCCAGTTCGCTTGCTGTGCGGTGGTAACCGGTGGTTTGAAGCGAAGAAACGATATCTTCAAACTGTTGCAGGGTATCTGCCGCAATAAAATTGGCATCCAGTTTCCGGTAGGAGCCAAATGCGGTCACTTCCCAATTGCGGCGGCCGATGGTAATGGCTGCCCCTCGATGAAAGTTGATTTCACCTGCGGAATTATAGGGCCGCAACACACTGGATTGCCGCTTAATGGTAGTGATATCCGGCCCCTTTTTAAAAGCGAGGCTTTGCCATTGGGTAAGCCCCTGGCCCAGGTTTACGGTATAGTCGCCCAAGGCCAGGGTTTTGATAATACCCAGCCTGCGAATAAAGAGATGCGCTGAATAAAAATCGAAGCCCTGTTTTTGGCCGCCTTTAAAAAATTGTTCACCTGCGTCTTTTTCACCCAAAACTCCGAATTGAAGGAGGTTTTTATACACATATTTATACCGGAATAATACTTTTTGTGGAGACCCGGGGTAATAATTTTTTGCTGAGGAAGAATCGAGCAGAAAACCTTTCGATTTTTCCAGTACCTGAGTAACCCTTATTAAAATACTATGTTCGCCTTTTTGGAGGCGCTGTGCCAGGTCTGCCACCGGATTCAGTGCATTACTCACTTCTATATAGGGTAAAATCTTTTTTATGGTGTTGATATCCCATCCGGGAATTGCCTGTAACTCGTACACACTATTTAGCCTTCCGAGGTATTGCCTGTAAGAAATCAGGTTTTGGATTTGCAATGCAGACAAAGGCCGTAATTCTTTCAGCAGGGTTACATCTGCGGAGTTAAGGTTGATCGGGTCTTTCAGGAATTGTGCGAGTTCCTGCTGGTAGGAATCATCTTCCGATTCAATGTCTTCATTATTTTCGGTCAGGTTTTCCAATTCCTGCTCCACACCGGTTGAAGGTTGTTCCGGGGTATTGGGTGGGTTAACCACCTGTGCTTTAATAACTGCCGGCCCCAGTATAAGTGTGAAAACAACCAGGCAATACAAAAGAAAGGATATGAAACCTTTTTTGCCTGCCATCAGTTTTTTGATTTTTTAGATTTACCAAAATTGGTTGCCAGCAGGATGGCAGGAGAAAAGCCGAGCTGAGGGTGGTAGTTGGTTGCTAAATCGAGGCGAAACCCATTAAATGCGAGCCCCAGCCCGCCAAAATAACTGGAAGTTTCGCTGCTGAAACCGGCCCTGGCAAAAAATTGTTTTTTAAACCGGTATTGCAGGCCTCCAATTACATTTACCGGCATATCTTCCTGTTTAATTACTTCCACACTAACAAAAAAGTCATCCGATGCATCATATCCAAGCCCAAATTTATAAGTGGATGCAAGTTTTTCTCCGGTATTTTTCCCCAATTCCCCTTTTACAGGATTATAAATATGCACTCCGGCGTTCAGCCTGTTGGTGAGATGCATGATAGCCCCGATTTCAAAATTTAAGGTAGCGGCCTTACTGTAGCCGGGAATCTGATACCGATAATAATTAAACTGAACTCCCAGGTCGAGTGCAGAGCCCAAACGCCTGGCATAGGCCAGCCCTATTTGGCTTTCATTAAAATTTTTAAATCCATCATATTTCAGGTTTATCCCAAAATTCCCCAGGCTGGTAGGAAATGCACCCGAAAAATTATAAAGGCTGTTTTCGGAAAGCATAAAACGGCGTTCGCCATAAACACCCAAAGAAAATTGATCGATTCCTGCAAGGGCTGCCTGGTTATTTCCAAAACTGAATACATCTGCCTGCTGTTGACTGTAAGCGCCTAACCCCAGGTAGGGCATTCCAATATTATGCCGAAGGGTTTGCCCTGTAACAGAGCGTGCCGAAAAAGAAATAAGAATAATTCCGGATACTAAACCAATGTAAAATTTTCTCAATAGCATGATATGTTGCTCAAATTATACAATTTTCAGGGAGGGTATCAAATCTTTGGGGTAAAATATAATCAGTTTTTGTTAGTTAATTTTGCACAATGCAAATTCTCGATGGCAAACTTGCCGCTCAATCTATCAAAGATACACTTCAAAAAAAAATCAGCGAACTCCCTATCGGACTCCGAAAGCCTTGCCTGGCGGCAGTTTTAGTGGGTAATAACCCGGCCAGTGAAACCTATATTGGAAGTAAGATCAAAAATTGCCAGGAGGTAGGATTTGAAAGCAGGCTCATCCGATTACCGGAAAATTGTTCAGAAAATATTTTATTGGATGCTATTTCCTCTTTAAATTCTGATAGCACGGTGGATGGAATCCTGGTACAACTTCCCTTACCAAAACATATTTCAGAATCTAAAATAATTGAACTTATACAACCAGGAAAAGATGTGGATGGGTTCCATCCGGTTAATGCGGGAAAGCTGATGCTAAATGAGCCCTGCTTTGTACCGGCCACCCCGTATGGAATAATGCTCCTGCTTTCCCATTTTCAGATTGAGACTGCGGGCAAACATGCCGTGGTTATCGGCCGGAGCAATATTGTGGGCAGGCCAATGAGCGTTTTGTTGAGCCAGCCCGGTAACCAGGGAAATTGTACCGTTACGGTTTGCCACAGTAAAACCCCCGACCTGGCCTATTTTACCAGGCAGGCAGATATCATTGTAGCAGCCATAGGTAAATCCGAATTTTTAAAAGCCGATATGGTAAAAGAAGGAGCTATTGTGATTGATGTGGGGATAAATCGGGTGGAGGACAAATCGAAAAAATCGGGATTTGCTCTGAAAGGAGATGTGGATTTTGATGCGGTTTCCAAAAAGTCGGCCTGGATTTCACCTGTACCCGGTGGGGTTGGCCTCATGACCATTGCCGCCTTACTTACCAATACGTACCGGGCATTTGAGCTTCACCAACAGAAAAATTAATGGACGATTTTCATAATAACACAGAAGAATACCTCCCGGTAATGGAGCAGTTTTATACGATTCAGGGAGAAGGGTACCACCAGGGCCGGGCAGCCTGGTTTATCCGGTTGGGAGGCTGTGATGTGGGTTGCGTATGGTGCGATGTAAAAGAAAGCTGGGATGCGTCTGCGCATACGCGTTATGCAATATCGCATATTGTAACCCAGGCCACTGCAAGCGGTACTCCCCTTGCGGTTATAACCGGTGGAGAACCCCTGATGCACAACCTGGATTCGCTTACCCGCGCTTTACAAAAAGAAGGGATAGAAACCAATCTCGAAACTTCGGGCGCCCATCCCTTGTCGGGTAGCTGGAATTGGATTTGCTTATCTCCCAAAAAATTCAAACCGCCATTATCCGAAGTAGTAGCCTGTGCGGATGAATTGAAAGTGGTCATTTTTAATAAATCGGATTTTTTATGGGCAGAAAAATTTGCCGGTAAAGTGAAACCCGGGTGTAAACTATATCTGCAACCCGAGTGGGATAAATCGGAGCAAATGCTACCCCTGCTTATTGATTACATCAAAGCTAATCCGAAATGGGAACTCTCCTTACAGATACATAAATTCATTCATGTACCCTGACCCGGCTTTTAACAACTCCTGATTTCCTCATCCTGATTTTTACATTACCTTCAATCAGAAACAATATTTGTGAAGGTGAAATTAATTGCCGTTTTTGCTTCCTGCCTTTTTTGTTACCAAATGGCTGCATCGCAATGGTATGATCCCGATAAGGTGGGAAAGAAGGCCGCTAAGATATATGCCCAGGCTTATGAAGAAGCCGTGGATGGGAAATATGATGAATCGCTGGCACACATCGGAGAAGCCATACAATTGGATCCAAAATTTGTAGATGCCTATTTATCACGGGCAGGGATATACGCAGATAAGAAAAAATACAAAGCTTCTGTTCAGGATTTTGAAAAGGCTTTTGATCTCGACTCCGTATATGCGCGCACCTACCTTCTCCCCTACTCCATTTCCCTGGCCGGGGTGGGTAATTTTGAAAGTGCACTGCAACGGGTAAACGAATTTTTGGAAACGCCTCGCCTCAACCCGCAAAGCATCCAGGCTGGGAACTACCGAAAAAAAACCTTTGAGTTTGCGGTGAAATATGCAAAGGAGCACCCTTCCGGCAACTACGTGTTTGCACCCCGAAACCTGGGCCCCCATGTAAACAGCGCTGCCCTGGAGTATTATCCCTCCATTACCATCGACAGCAGCCGGCTGGTGTTTAGCCGCATGAGTGGGCATGACGAAGATTTCTACGAAACAACCCGTACCGATTCCGGTTGGTCGCTCGCTAAACCAATGAGCGGAAAGATCAATACCAACTTTAATGAAGGGGCACAAAACCTTTCGCAGGATGGGGAGTGGTTCATTTTTGCCGGCTGTGGATACCCGGAAGGAGAAGGAAGTTGCGATCTTTATTTCTGCCAAAAAGCAAAAAATGGAGAATGGACCATCCCCGAAAACCTGGGGCCTGTGGTAAACAGCGAGTTTTGGGATTCATCACCCAGCCTTAGCCCGGATAAGAAAGATCTTTATTTCTCGAGCAGCCGCCCCGGTGGTTTTGGGGGGAAAGACCTTTATGTTACCCATCGAACTCCAAATGGAAAATGGACCGTTCCCGAAAACCTGGGGCCGGTTATTAATACCCCGGCGGATGAAAGCTGCTCTTTCATTCATGCCGATAACCAGACTTTATATTTTAACAGCAGTGGCCATGAGGGCTATGGCCTCACCGATTTATTCCTGAGCAGGAAGCAGGCAGACGGCTCCTGGGGAAAGCCCGAAAACCTCGGGTACCCCATCAATACTATTGATGATGAAGGATCCCTGATTGTATTTGCCGACGGAAAAACTTCTATCTATGCCAGCGATGGTGCAGATACCTATGGCGGGCTGGATCTGTACAGCTTCGAACTCAGGCCCGATATCCGTGCCGAAAGGACCATTTGGGTTAAGGGCCATGTATTTGATGCCAAAACCAGACAAGGCCTCCCTTCCACTGTTGAACTAACGGATATAAATAAACGCATTGTGGTTTCCAAAATTCAAACCGATGAAGACGGCGGATACCTGGTAACCCTGCCCGAAGGAAGGGATTACGCATTCAATGTGAACCGGAAGGGATACCTCTTCTATTCGCAAAACTTTTCTCTTACAGGCAAGCAAGCCGATACGGCGTTCCATATCGACATTCCCCTTCAGCCTATTGCCAAAGGATCGTCGGTAGTACTAAAGAATATTTTTTACGCAACGAATAAATTTCAGTTAGAGCCCCAGTCGCAAACCGAATTGGATAAACTGGTTGATTTCCTGAAAGAAAACCCAAAGGTTAAAATACAGATTTCGGGTTATACAGATAATGTTGGAACCGAAAAGGACAATCTCGCTTTAAGTACAAACAGGGCAAAGGCTGTAGCCGATCACATCATCGCAAGAGGAATCCCTGCAGGAAGGGTAAGTTACCGGGGGTATGGTTCCTTACATCCGTTAAGCAGCAATGAAACAGAAGAAGGGAAGGCGCTAAACCGGCGCACCGAATTGAGCGTTGTTTCGGTTGACTGATTCTTAGTTTCGTTTGGTGCAAAAATTTTCGGAAACAGTTTATCTTTTAAGCTTATTGCAGGTACATGGTATTGGCCCCATCCAGGGGCGCCTACTTCTTCAACATTTCAAAAATGGAGAAAAAGTTTTTTGTGCTTCCCCTCAGTCGTTGCGCGAAGTAGAAGGGATGAGCCGGGTTAGGATATCTGCCATCAGATCATTTAAAAATTTTGAGGAACAAAATATCATGGAGCAAACCCTGATGAAAAATAATATTGAAGTGATTTCCTGCCTCCACGATAAATTTCCAAAAAGGCTGTTGCATTGTTATGATTGCCCGCCCTTGCTATTTATTAAAGGAAATATAAATCTGAATCCGGAGAAAATATTAGCGGTGGTAGGCACCCGTTCTCCCACGGTTTACGGTAAACATATCATAGAAAATTTCTTTGAAGGGTTTGAAGCCTTCTCCATAACCATTCTTAGCGGGTTGGCTTTTGGAATTGATAGTATTGCCCATCGGATTGCCATCCGCAATGGATTACCCACCATAGCCGTATTAGGACATGGCCTGGATACCCTGTATCCTTACTTAAACCTGGCCCTTTCAAAAGAAATGCAATCCAATGGCGGGTTGGTAACTGAATTTCCTTTTGGCACCAGGCCCGACAGGCAAAATTTTCCCAGGCGAAACCGAATTGTTGCCGGGATGTGCGATGCCGTTTTAGTGGTAGAATCGGGAGAGAAGGGGGGCTCCATTATTACGGCGGAACTTGCCATGGGTTATAACCGGGATGTATTTGCATGCCCCGGAAGGATTAACGATGAAAAAAGTGCCGGATGCAACCACATGATAAAATCAAACACGGCACAACTTGTAAATTCCTGCCACGACCTATTGCAATTCATGAATTGGAAAAACGGGCCGGTTGGCGCATTTCAAAAATCTTTATTCCTCAACCTAAATGAGGAGGAACTACATGTTGTTGAATTTTTAAAAAGCCGGGAAAATGCGGACTTTGATTTGATTTTATCCACAGGTTTTACTCCGGGAAAGCTGTCTCAGGTATTACTTTCACTTGAACTAAACGGAGTGGTGCAACGAATTTCAGGAAACCGTTACCGAATTTCAGGCAATGGATAAAAAAAATCATTTTACCTTCGCCTATGGCAACAATAAAGTCGAGTTCTCCCCACAAAACTTCAACCGGATTAACGGAAGGATTAACCTTCGATGATGTTCTCCTGGTACCAGCCTATTCGCAGGTATTACCACGGGATGTTAACATCAGCACCAAACTCACTTCAACCATAAAGTTGAACATTCCCATTCTTTCGGCCGCTATGGATACGGTAACGGAAGCGCAGTTGGCTATTGCCCTTGCAAGGGAAGGCGGCCTGGGAATCCTGCATAAAAATATGTCGATTCCCCAACAGGCCGAGCAGGTAAGAAAAGTAAAAAGAAGTGAAAACGGGCTCATCCTCGATCCCATTACCCTTCATCCGGAGGCTACGATTGGCGAAGCCCTTAAACTCATGCGGGAAAATAAAATTGGAGGGATACCCATCGTAGAAAAGGGCAATAAACTGGTGGGGATCCTCACCAACCGCGATCTCCGATTTGAAACCAACTTACGCCAAAAGGTTTCTACCTTAATGACCACCCAAAACCTCATCACGGCACCTGAAGGAACAGATTTGAAAAAAGCGGAACAAATTTTTAAAAGGACCCGGGTTGAAAAACTTCCGGTAGTAGATAAAAAGGGGCGGCTTACCGGGCTGATTACGTTTGGAGATATCCTTAAACTCATCAGTTACCCACAGGCAGTAAAGGATGAATTTGGGCGACTCCTTATAGGCGCCGGAGTGGGCATAACCCAGGACACACTGGACCGGGTGGACGCACTTAATCAGACAAGCGTAGATGTTATATGCCTTGATAGCGCACATGGCCATACCAAAGGAGTAATCAGTGCGCTGAAAGAAGTAAAAAAATCTTTTCCCAAACTCCAGGTAATTGCCGGAAATGTTGCCACAGCTGAAGGAGCCAAAGCACTTTCGGATGCGGGTGCAGATGCCGTAAAGGTGGGTATAGGCCCCGGGTCAATCTGCACCACCCGGGTAGTAGCCGGAACCGGTGTCCCTCAAATTACTGCCGTAATGGAAGTTGCAAAGGCATTAAAAGGTACCAAAACTGGAATCATCAGTGATGGCGGAATCCGGTACACCGGCGACCTGGTAAAAGCGCTTGCCGCGGGGGCAAGTTGTGTTATGATGGGAAATGTATTTGCAGGCACCGAAGAAAGCCCGGGCGAAACCATCATCTATGAAGGCCGGAAATTTAAACAATACCGGGGGATGGGCTCGCTGGGAGCTATGGCACAGGGCAGCAGCGACCGATATTTCCAGGACGTGGAAGACGACGTAAAGAAATTTGTTCCGGAGGGAATTGAAGGCAGGGTGGCATTTAAAGGTAACCTGCACGAAGTGGTACACCAATTTACAGGCGGCCTGAGGGCCGGCATGGGATACTGTGGTGCCGAAAATATTTTGGCATTACAAAAATCAAAATTCATTAAAATTAGCATTGCCGGTATGCGCGAAAGCCATGCCCACGATATTGAAATTACCCGGGAAGCGCCCAACTACAGCCGTTAACCCGATATTCTCCATCAGGCAAACAGGCTTTTGTATTTTTGCTGCCTATGAAGAAAGGCTCCAAGGGACAACGGCTATTATTTATCATCTTTTTGAGTTCCTTTTATTTTGCACAATCTCAGGATACTTCCAGGCTTCGAATATCGTTACTTACCTGCACCCCGGGCGATGAACTTTACTCTTTGTTTGGCCACAGCGCCATCCGGGTGGTGGATAGCAATAGTGTGCAGGACAATGTTTTTAACTATGGAACTTTCGATTTCGATGATAAAAATTTTTACCTCAAGTTTATCCGCGGAAAATTATTGTATTATATAAGTACGGAACCTTTTTTTGATTTCAGAGATTATTACCGTGCTACTGGAAGAGAAATGACAGAACAGGTGTTGAATCTTTCTGCACAGGAAAAAACAAAACTTTACCACGCACTCCTTCACAACCTGAAGGAAGAAAACAAATACTACCTCTACGATTTCTTTTTCGACAATTGCACTACCAGGCTGAGAGATCTGATTGTGGAAGCAAAAGAACCTCACCCGGTACTTCCGGCGGTAAAACCCTTAACTACCAGTTTCCGAAACGCCATCCATCAATACCTCAACCAGGGAAAACAATATTGGAGCAAGTTTGGAATTGACATTTTATTGGGTGCCCCTACGGATAAAAAAATGACCGCTGCCGAACAGGAATTCCTACCCAATAATCTTATGATGGCTTTAGAAAAAGAAGGGCCGGCCATCCTCTTGTCGCAAAAAAAATTATATAGCCTGAATCTTGAAGAAAAGCCTGAGCCCTGGTTTACACCCATGGTTTTTACCCTTACTCTTTTATTGGGATTTATTTTGCTGGGCCGTTCTAAAAACCAAAGGATGGAGGTGTGGAAGCAAAGCCTGGATGGACTATTGTTTTTTTGCGTCGGGCTTTTAGGCTGGATTCTAATGTTCATGTGGTTTTATACCGATCACAGCATGACGAAAGATAATTTCAATCTGCTTTGGGCCTGGCCAACCCATATTTTTGCCGCTTTTTTTGTAAGAAGCCCAAAAAAAGTATTCCGAATTTATTGGATAATTACCGCTATGCTGATGACCCTGGTTTTGGCTTCATGGTATTTCTTACCCCAATCGATGAACCCGGCGTTGCTCCCCGTTGTATTATTAATTATATACAGATCGGCCATGAAATATTTTCAACATTAAACGAACAGTAGGCAACAATGGAGAAAGAAATTTCAATGCCTTGGGGAAAGTTGCATTATTCAAAATTGGGCCAGGGAATTCCCGTAATGCTGGTGCATGGTTTTGGGGAATCCAGGGGAGTTTGGAATGAGCAAATTGATACATTGAAAGAAAGGCACCAACTCCTGGTTCCGGATTTACCCGGATCTGGAAAGTCTTCCTTAAAAAATCATGGTGAAATTTCCATGGAATTTTTAGCAGAGGCACTCTTGCAAATCTTAGATAAGGAAGGTATTAAAACGGTGGTGCTTATCGGGCACAGTATGGGCGGGTATGCAAGTTTAGCCTTTGTTGAAAAATACCCGGAGCGATTAATAGCCCTGGGATTATTTCATTCTTCCGCATTGGCAGATGATGAGGATAAAAAGGCCATCCGGAAAAAGGGAATAGCATTCATCCGAAAATTCGGCGCCAGACTCTTCCTTGAATCAACAATCCCAAATCTGTTTTCAAATTCCGAAAACCCATTAACAGGAAGATTAAAAAAATTAGCTGCAAATTTTAGAGATAAGGATCTCATTGGCTACTATGAAGGAATGATTGCCAGACCCGATAGAACCTCGCTTATTTCTTCATTGCATATTCCGTTCTTATTTATTATGGGCAAAAATGATAAAGCCGTCCCTTTGGAATTGGCATTAAAACAATCGCATTTGGCGCCTCTTTCTGTTATTCATATATTAAGGATGAGCGGCCACATGGGAATGTGGGAGGAAAAAGAAAAATCAAACGAAATATTAGCTAAATTTTTAGATCAATTCTGCGGGCAAATAGAAAATAAGGCAAACAAAAAAGCTAACTTACAGCCTTGATTTACAGGTTCCCTTATATGCGAAGATTTCTACTTTTTAATATCTTAATGTTGCTGTTTGGTTTTGCTGAGGCGAAGCATATCACAGGAGGCGAAGTTTTTTACGACTACCTGGGGCAGGGATCTGCTGCAAATACAAAAAGATACAAGGTTACGCTTCTTTTATACCGTGATAATAATTGTGTGAACTGTTCTGTAATGCCGGCTAATGTTACCATGGGAGTTTTTAATAACAATACCGGTGGAATGGTAGGCGGTTACATCACTACCAATTTAGTAAATTCGGCCAATGTGCCTATTATTACCCTTCCGGGCTGCATTACCAACCCGCCGAACCTGAGTTATTCGGTTGGGTCGTATGAAATTTTAATAGAACTTGCCGATAATACCCTGGGTTATACCGTAGCTTATCAAACCTGTTGCCGCATAGATGGGATCCGAAATATTCCGGATATGGTAGGGGCCACCTATTCCTGCACCATCCCCGGAATGGCGAATAAGCCCATTGGGTTTACCGATAGCAGCCCGCGCTTTACAAAAGGAATAAATATTATTTGCTACGAAAAGCCATTTACTCTCGATTTTAGTGCTACTGATCCCAATGGCGATTCACTCAATTATTATTTTTGTCCGGCTTACAATGGAGGTGCCGCTTCCGATGCGTCTTTTAACCAGCCGGCAGGGCCTCCGTATGGGAATGTAAGCTATATCAATGGATATAACGGCACATTTCCACTCGGCCCACAGGTTCATATTGACCCGCAAACAGGCATTATTACGGGTATTGCACCGGATGCCGGAAAATACGTTGTGTCGGTATGTGTGGATTCTTACCGGAATGGAATTTACATGAGCACTAACCGAAAAGATTTTATCATAACAGTTGCCCCCTGCGATTATGCGGGTGCGATGTTAAACCCAACCTATATCACCTGCGATGGATTTAATTTCACCTTCATCAACCTCAATAATTCTCCATTAAACGATTCTTATTTCTGGGATTTTGGCGATGGCGCCACTTCCACTGACGAATCTCCAACCCACCTGTATGCAGCCGCAGGGGTCTATCCTATTAAACTGGTGGTGAACCGAAATGCCCCTTGCGGAGATTCCACTACGGCTATGCTGAGTGTATTTCCCGGTTACTTTCCAAATTTCTCCAACAACTCACCCATTTGTAAGGATAAACCGGTAGCCTTTCAAGACCTTACCACCGCAAATTATGGAGTTGCCAATCAGTGGTTCTGGAATTTTGGCGATCCCTCCACCAATGCGGATACCAGCCACCTTAAAAACCCCACCTATACCTACGCTACACCCGGAACTTACCAGGCAACTTTAATTGTCCAAAGCACCAAAGGATGCGTTGATACCATCAACCGAACCGTAACCATTGTTGAGAAGCCGGTATTCACGGTTACAAACGATACCTTGATTTGTGATGTGGATACGCTTCAGTTATCAGCCACTTCATCCAGTCCCGGAAACATTACCTGGAGCCCCAATTATTCTATTAATAATATCCACAGTTTTACTCCGCTGGTAAGCCCTGATATAACCACCACCTATTACGTAACTTTTAGTGATAATACCGGTTGCGAAGGATTTGATTCGGTTAAAGTGAATGTGGTGGATCATGTTTCCATTAATGCGGGAGCAGATACCACTATTTGCCGTACAGATACGCTGGCTTTGATGCCGGGGGGCGATGGATTGCAATTTGAGTGGACCCCCGCTACCGGGTTAAGTGATCCTTTTATTCGGAACCCGTTGGCGAACCCTGTAGTGGCGGCAACTACATATACGGTAACCGCACATATTGGAAAATGCTCGGCCTCCGATAATATTACTATTAAAACAGTGCCTTATCCGGATGCCGTTGTATCGGGGAATGCCAGCATCTGTTTTGGAAATTCTGTGACCCTTTCGGCCTCCGGAGGAACGGCTTATTATTGGAGTCCCCCCACCTATCTGAGCAACCCATCTTCGCCCAATCCAACGGTTATCAGCCCCCAGTCTTCCATCGTTTATTCGGTTGGGGTAACGGATACCCTGGGATGCCCCAAACCGGTATTTGCCACCGTAGCAGTACAGGTAATTCAACTCATTGCAGATGCCGGCCCCCGCGATACTTCCGTGGTGGTGAACCAGCCTTTACAATTATTAGGAACCGGGGGTGATCAATATCACTGGTCGCCGCCTTTATACCTCAATAACCCCAATACCGATTCGCCCATTAGCCTTCCTGCTGAAAATATAAGTTATGTGCTTACAGTTTCAAATGCAGCCGGGTGTATTTCAAGAGATACAATAGATGTAAAAGTGTATAAGATGGCGGCGGATATCTATGTACCATCCGGATTCAGTCCGAATGGGGACGGATTAAATGATATTTTAAAACCGTTGGCACTGGGGATTAAGGCCCTCGACTATTTTAAGGTTTACAACCGTTGGGGCCAATTGATTTACAGTACTTCAAGTATTGGAGATGGATGGGATGGAAGTTTTGGCGGCAAAGCCCAGGATATAGGAACCTATATCTGGCAAGCTGCCGGTACCGATTACCTCAATAAGCGGCACGAAAAGAAAGGAACCGTGGTGCTCATCCGTTAATTTCCATACAAATAAATACCCCATTTCAGAAAATAAATTTTCGTATTTTTAGAGGCGGTACCAACCTCTGCCTATGCGAAAATTTTTACTTGTATTCTTTTTTATTTTAGGAAGTTATTCTGGATTTGCCACCCATACAAAAGGGGGGTGGATGTATTATGAGTATTTAGGTAAAGGGGTTGTTGACACCAATAAGCTCAGGTATAAAATCGGACTTAATTTCTTTATGAGCTGCTCCCCCAGTTCACCTACGGAGGATAATTATAACTTCTCCATTTTCAATGGCGCAGCTCCCTTTAATTTTATCACGAACGCATCGGTGCATGTAGGAACCGATATTAATTACCAGAATTGTACCCTCCACGGTTGTTATCCCTGTATTGATGTGATCCCTTCCATTTGTTATCGGGTACGCAGCTACGTTACCATAGTAGAACTTGCACCCAATGCGGCCGGGTATATTATTTCAAAGCAACGATGTTGCCGGGTAGGTGGGATAAACAATATAGTAAGTTCCCTGGATGTAGGTGAAACGTACAGCATCCAGATTCCCGGATTTAATAATCCCATACCCAATGCCCATGTAAATAGCAGCCCGAAATTTGTTTTCAATGATACAGCCGTAGTTTGTGGAGGAAGCACGTTTAGCTTAAATTTCAGCGCCATGGATCCCGATGGAGACTCGCTACATTATTATTTCTGCAACGCTTTAAATGGAGGCAACTCCTCAAATCCGGATCCGCCAACAGCCAGTAACCCTCCGTACACATCGGTTCCATATGCGTCTCCCTATTCCGGTGTATCCCCATTAGGTTCCGGAGTTATCATCGATCCCATATCAGGAACCATTTCGGGCACAGCTCCCGGACCGGGAGAATACGTGGTAACAGTTTGCGTGGGGGAATACCGTACCGGAGTTTTAATTGGCACTACCCGAAAGGAACTACACGTTCGGGTGGCAGATTGCACCCCGGTGAGGGCCACCCTGGATCCGGAGTTTACAACCTGTGGCGATCTTACCCTTAGTTTCTTTAATCAAACGGATAATATTGCCATCCAAAACTGGTTTTGGACTTTTGGCGATCCGGCAACCGGGAGCCAGGATACTTCTTACGATCAATTGCCAACGCATACTTTTTCTCAGGCCGGAGATTATACCATCAAACTGGTAGTAAACCGGGGGTTACCCTGCATCGATTCCACATCCCAATTATTAAAAGTTTACCCGGGTTTCTTTCCCGGTTTTTCTTCGGCTCCCCCGTATTGTGTTGGCCAACCCGTAAGCTTTACCGATACTACAGGTACCAATTATGGTATTGTAAATTATTGGAAATGGGATTTTGGTGTTACCAGCACTGCACAGGATACCAGCGTGCTGCAAAATCCGGTTTTTTCCTATAACGCTGCGGGTACCTATACCGTTCAACTCATCTCCGGCAACAGCAAAGGATGCAAAGACAGCATTACCCATAATATTACAGTATTGCCTACCCCTTCAGTGAACATTATTAACCCCGATACGACTATTTGTAAACTGGACAGTATTCCACTAACGGCAACGGGCACAGGCAGTTTCTCCTGGTTGCCCGCCACCAATATTATTGGGGCCGGTACGGCAACACCTACCGTATTTCCATCCGCTCCCACAAAATATTTTGTAACCATTACTGAGAACGGATGCAAAAACAGGGATTCAATAATGATAACAGCTTTAGGTGATCTCAGCAACAGTATATTGGCTTCTCCCACTTCCATTTGTGCGGAAGACACACTAACGCTTACGGGCAGCAGCAATAAAACGGATCACATCCGGTGGGAATGGTCGCCAACAACCAGCGTACAATCGCCTAATGCGGCCAGTACCCGCGCCTATCCGATGGTTTCAACTACCTACACCTTAAAAACCTATTGGGGCGACCATTGTGTAGTTTCCCAATCCATCAATATCCCGGTTACTCCGCTTGCCATTCCGGAAGCTGGCATGGGAGGATTTATCTGCCATGGCCAAACAACGCTGTCACTAAATGCCTCCGGTGGATCAACCTATAACTGGACTCCCACTACAGGGTTAAACGACCCCCATATTGCCAATCCAACCGCCAACCCAAACAGCACTACCCTTTATACCGTAGCTATTGGGGTAACCGGTTGTGCCCGAACGAAACAGGATACCGTGACGGTAACGGTTTATAATCCGCCCGCTTTATCATTACCCGGCGATACCCTCATTTGCTCGATCGATACATTACCCATTCATGCGGCGGGTACCGGCACGGTAATTTGGTCGCCCAATTACAATATCAATAACTTAAATACTCCGAACATCCTGGTTAGTCCTGATACGGCCACCACCTATCATGCTACACTTACGGATATCCATGGCTGTTATACACAGGATTCGGTTTATGTAGATGTAAAGCTGGTGGTATCGTTGAATGCAGGTTCCGACACCTCTATTTGCCAAACAGAAGGTTTCAACCTGGGGACCATAAGTGATGCCCTTCATTACAACTGGTCTCCGGCCACTGGATTAAACAACGATACTTTAAAGCATCCATTTGCCAAGCCTTTGGTTACCACCACCTATACCGTGATAGCCAATATCGGTAAATGCGAGAGTATAGATTCGGTGAGAATAGTGGTTGCTCCATATCCCATTGCAAAAGCAAATATGGATACTGCAATTTGCATTCATTACAATGGGTGGCTTTTTGCCACCGGAGGATCCCTTTACACCTGGGAACCCGCTACTTACCTTAGTAATCCCAACATACCGAATCCTCAGATTATCCAACCCCAGCAAACAACCAATTATATTGTAACGGTAAGGGATACCCTGGGCTGTACACGCCCGTCAAAGGATACAGTCCGGGTTTTAGTGATTCCCGAATTAAATGTTGTTGCGGTACCTGCCGACACCAGCATTGTAATAGGGCAGCCTATCCGGTTGGTGGCAACCGGAGCGGAATACTACCATTGGGCTCCCCCCTATAAGCTTTCATCTACTGAGGTACAAATGCCCATTGCATCTCCGGAACAGGAAGTGACGTATGTGGTGATTGGCACCGACAGGTATGGTTGCAAAGCCTCCGATTCGGTTCATTTAAAGGTGTATAATCTTCCTGCGAGCATTTATGTTCCCACAGCATTTAGTCCGAATGGGGATGGTTTAAATGATATTGCACGCCCTATTTTATTGGGAATGAAGGGGCTTAATTACTTCAAGGTATTCAATCGGTGGGGAATCCAGGTTTATCAAACATCCCAATTGGAAGAAGGATGGGATGGCAACTATAAAGGGAAAGCCCAAGACCCCGGAACCTTTGTCTGGATTGCAGAAGGGGTTACTTTTGATGGAACAAAAATTTCCAAAAAGGGATATTTGGTATTGATCCGGTAACCTTGGCATTAATAGAATGGGGGGCAGGGAGTATAGAATTCATTTAGCAGTACGGGTCGCACCCGGGTACAGTACAAAAGATTTTAACTTACCCGGAGAAGTAATTTGCAGATCCCTATTCACCGGATCTTATCATTCCCCTTCCTTGGTTCGAAAATATTATAGTAGTTACTCTTCCGACATGGGGCTTTCGTTTAATTCCATTTTCTGATTCATGATTTCATTCCGTATCTCCATTGCGTGGGTCTGCCTTTTATGGATTTGTTTTGATTTCAGGCGTTTCAACGATTCATTTAAGGCATCAATGCAAGAAGATATAGCAGTTTCAAAATGAAGGCTGTGGCGTTTGGCAAAAACATCATTACCGGGAATTTCAACCCTTATTTCGCAGTAATTATTATCGGGGAAATTTTCACCCCCTTTATGCAATACGACATTGGCGCCAATCAGTTTTTCATATTTAATGGATTTTAGTTTCTCATGGATAAACGCATCAAGGGATGAACTGGCTTTGAAACCCAATGATTGAACAATTACTTTCATGGCGAACATATTATGGCTGCTGAAGTGAATGATGGAAGTATCGGATTATCGTTTGGCTATAATATAGGAATGGATATCCGAATTTAGAAACCGGAACTTTGAAAAACCGACCCTTCTTCCTATTCAAAAAACAATATCTACGGAATTATGTTGCCGGGATTGAGCTGATTTAAGTGTAATTGCCAAAACCAGAACTAAAAAGCCAAATAAAAGGTTGAAAAATGCAATGGAACGGTTGGTATTGAAAATCTGAATAAGCATTTGATCCCCCCCCATAAACCAGGCAAAGCCCAAAAGAAGCATGGAGGATCCCAGTATCTTAAGAAATGGTTTACAATAACCAACGGAAGCAAAAAAAATCGTGGCACAACCAATAATCATTTGAAAAATGGCATGAAAAATATTGGTAGTAAACATTCCAAAAACAATCCGGGAGGAAAAGCCCCAAATACCTGATATAAGGAACAGAATTCCTATCATTATACTTAATACCTTAAGAAAGTTCAATTTTCTCATGGCTTCTGGTTTATCCGCAATCACAGGGTAAATAGGGAGTATTGTTTGGATTCAACTGCAATCCCCAATAATTCAAATGTTTTGAATATACGTTTTTATTTCATGTTTACCAACCAGTATGGTAGAAATTAACAGTCTCAAGTGGCCATCCCTGTTGACTTTCCGAATTTTTCACTTTTATAGGAACCAAACCGGGTATTATCCTATTAAGCAAAGTGGAATCAATTTCAAAATTTAAAATCAACTTTTCCTTCAAATGAAATCGTG
>CAZYKA010000014.1:0-24831 GCA_964647915.1 uncultured Ferruginibacter sp.
GGGGCGGCAGCCCCGGGGCAAAGCGCTATAACTTTAACAGGTTGCGAATTTGCAATCTATTCCATCAGCCAGATGTAAGGCTAATGAATATTGTGATCATTGCCTGTAATTATCTTTTGTAATATCCACTCACTCATCAAATTTCTGCTATTCCTCCACATTCATTTCATACATTAGCATCAAATTTTCCATAATGAAACTTTCAGTATTGGCTTTTGCAGCACTTGGCATTCTTGGCGGATGCAGTCAGAAAAAAGAAGATAAAAAAGAAATTAAACCTGATGTGGTGGAAGTGAATGTGGATAGTACCGTAAAGCCGGGCAACGATTTTTTCTTGTTTGCAAATGGAAAATGGATTAAAGAAAATCCAATACCTGCGGAACAATCCAGTTGGGGGATCGGCAACCTGGTGATAGAGGAAAATTTAAAGCGCCTGAGGGAAATATCCGAAAATGCTGCAGCCAATAATGCGGCAAAAGGTAGTAATGACCAAAAGATTGGAGATTTCTGGCATTCCGCTATGGATAGCGTCAGCATTGAATCAAATGGTATCAAGCCACTTTCTACCTTGTTGCAGCAAATTGATGCAATAAAGGATGTTAACGGCCTGCTGGCCACTGCGGCCGAATTAAAAGTATTGGGTTCATCCACTTTTTTTAGCGATTATGTTTCTCAGGATCCCAAAAAATCGGATGTCATGGCTTATACTCTCTGGCAAGGCGGATTGGGGTTACCAGAACGAGAATATTATTTCAAAACCGATTCCTCTACAACAGCAATCCGAAATGCCTACCTAACGCATATAGCAAAAGTTTTATCGCTGGCGGGTGAGGATACATCAAAATTGAAAATGGCCGCTGATGAAATCCTTAAAATGGAAACCGGCCTGGCCAGGGCATCCAGAAAATTAGAAGACCTCCGCGATCCCTATACCAATTACAATAAAATGGCCATTGGTGATCTTGGCAAAATGGCGCCGGCCATTAACTGGGCCACTTATTTGCAGACCATAGGGGTGAAAAGCGTAGATTCAGTGATTGTGGGGCAGCCCGAATTTTTTAAATCGCTAAACCAAATCCTGAAACAAACACCCATAGAAACCTGGAAATTGTATTTGAAATATAATTTGTTGCAAGACCTATCGGCAGCGCTACCGGATGCTTTTGTGAATGAAGCCTTCAATTTCCAAAAATTATTCTCTGGAGCAAAAGCCCAAAAGCCCCGCTGGAAAAGAGCCATCTCCATGGAAGAAAATGCAATGGGTGAACTGTTAGGGCAAATGTATGTTAAGGAGTATTTTAATGAAACAGCCAAAAAGAGATACGTCAACCTTGTAGAAGCCATCAGGGCCGCCTTAAAAGACAGGATCACACAACTCACCTGGATGAGCGATTCTACCAAACAAAAAGCCTTTGCTAAACTTGCTGCCATTACTGCCAAAGTTGGCTATCCCAATAAATGGAAGGATTTTTCTGCCCTCGAAGTGGGGAAAGAAAGTTTTGTTCAGAATGTGATGAATGCAAACAAATTCTGGCATCATTATGAATATAATAAATTGGGTAAACCGGTTGACCGCGAAGAGTGGGATATGTACCCTCAAACCTATAATGCCTATTACAACCCGAGTAATAACGAAATTGTTTTACCTGCCGGTATATTTACCGTTCCCGGCTTTCGCGATGAGGAGTTGGATGATGCCGTGGTTTATGGATATGCCGGAGCGAGTACCATTGGGCACGAAATTACCCATGGCTTCGACGATGAAGGGCGCCAATATGATGCGCAGGGAAACCTGAAAAACTGGTGGACCAAAGCAGATGAGGAGGCTTTTAAAAAACGTGCCGATGTAATGGTAAAACAATTTGATGCCTATGAACCCGTACCCGGTTACCATATCAATGGCAAAGCTACCCTGGGCGAAAACATTGCCGACCTGGGAGGAATTCTGTTGGGCATTGAAGCCTTTAAGAAAACAGAACAGTTTAAAAAGAATGAAAAGATTGCCGGTTTTACGCCCATACAACGCTACTTCCTGGGCTATTCGTTAGGATGGCTCGGAAACATCCGGGTAGAATTGCTGAAAAACAGGCTGCTCACCGATGTACATTCCCCGGCAAAATACAGGGTGAACGGGCCATTTGCCGATGTGGATGAATTCTATTCCAATTTTGGGGTGTTACCTACCGATAGTATGTATATACCCGATAGCCTTCGGGTACATATCTGGTAATTGATTCCCGATGAAATATGTTTTATAGGCCTGAACATTCGGGCCTTTTTATATTTTCAGTATAGAAAATTAAAACGTAGATACCTCAATTCCCAACCCGGGCTTATCCGTAAGGATTACTTTGCCTTCGGCATTAAATGAAATCCCGCTGCCCAGATCTTCTGTAATCAGCAGGGTGCCATCCATATCGAGGTAATCGGCAAGGGGCGAAAGTTGGGCGATGGCCGCAGAACCAATGCTGGTTTCGTTCATACATCCTATCATTACCTTCAGCCCATTCGACCGGGCATCCGATATCATTCTTCTGGCCGGGGTAATCCCGCTGCACTTGGTCAATTTAATATTGATACCATGAAAATAACCAACACATTTAGCCACATCTTCTTCCTCTACACAGGATTCATCTGCGATTAGGGGTAAGGGTGAGACGGAATACAATTTTTTCATTCCTTCCCAATTGTCCTTTGCCAGGGGTTGTTCTACCAACTCAACTCCCAATTGTGCAAGTTGGGGAATCCTTTCCATGGCCTGATCTATATTCCATCCTCCGTTTGCATCCACCCTGAAAGGGGCATCGGTTTCCTTACGAAGCGCCGCTACCCTTTCCACGTCTCCTTCCACTCCTACTTTTATTTTATAAACCGGCCAGGGTTTCTTTTTCATTTTGGAGATCATGTTATCAATGGTATCAATACCAATGGTATAATCGGTGGCAGGAACCTTTGATTTATCCAGTTGCCATAATTGATACAATGGCTTTCGTTTCATTTTTCCATACAAATCCCACCCTGCAATATCCAATGCACAAATCAGAAAATTATTATCATGAAGAAGATGGTGCAGATAATGCCAGTAACGTTCCGGGTCAGAAAACGCAAACTGTTCTACTAACCGTTTCTTCCTTTCAAGTTCGGCAAGCATTTTCTCTACGGTGATATCGTAATAGCTGATGGCGGGCGCTTCTCCATATCCTTTAAAACCCATGAAGAACAGGCTTAAAGCCAGGCCGGATTGATGGGTTTTCTCTGCTTTTGAAATGTTGAAGGGAAATTCAAACGGGAGGTTATACTGATGAGTGGTTAGTTTTAGTGGCATTATCTTCCGCTGTTCTTAATCAAATGTTGGATCAGGGTATTAAAACCATCGGCCTCTTTCAATTCTTCGAGGCTGATATGCATCCGGTAATTCCAGTTGTGGTTGGGATCGGCAGGAATATTTATTCGCTCTTCATTTGGATTCTCAATTCTTAACTTTTCATCCATTGCAAGGAGATCCTGCATTAAAAAGACAGCCCACATAGCAGGCGAATTGAGGTGTTGTTTGATGATTTCGACGGCTACCCAGGGTTCGCAATAATAGGGAGCCATCCCATACTGGCCTAAAATATGATTAAAAAAATACTGAATACCGTCTTTATCCTCTTCCCACCATTGCCTGATGGTACTGGTATCGTGGGTGGATGGGGTGATTACACTTAAAAATGGAGCCTGTGCAGGAATAGAGAAACGCTCGGTAGGTTTCTTTGGCATCCGCTGAACACCTAAGGAAAGAATTTCCCGCTGTGCCAAAACACTATCCACAAAATCAGGCACCATCCCCAAATCCTCTGCACATAATAACATGCGGGTATTATCCTGAAGGGCATTCAGTTTCTTCCCTCCTGCCGATTTCCATAATTCATCCTGCCTTCCAAAAAAATACTGCTGGTATAACCGCTTCAGAATTTCCTGCTGGTCGGCATCCAGAGATTGAAACAGGCGGGTGTGGGGCATATTAATCCGAAAATGGTAAAAGCCATCTACCCCGGTTTCTTCAATGAATACCACATCTGCAATTACATTAAAAATGGCTTGTTTAAGGTAACTCTTTTGGGGATGGACTTCAAAATAGGATACCACCGACTGCTGGCTGTTGAACTCAGGCCGGAGGCTGCCATTTTCGAAGATATTTTCCCTTGCCCAAACGGCATCTTCGCCAAAATCGTGATCGATGGTGGCATCAGTAATATAAGGTTTCGAAAGGTATGCGGCCGAAACGGCAAGTCCATTAATTTGAAGCTCGTGCTGAGACAATGGCAATGCAGGAACAAATACCCCCAATATACCTTCAATGGCAGATTTCGGAATACTCCAAATGCGGAAAAACCCCAGAATATGATCAATCCGAATGGCATCAAAATAAGTACCCATGTGTTCCATCCGGCTTCTCCACCAGGCGTAGTTATCCTTTGCCATCTCCTCCCAATTATACGTTGGGAATTCCCAGTTCTGCCCTTTTACCGCAAACGCATCGGGTGGCGCGCCGGCCTGCATATCCATGTGGAAGAGTTGGGGATTTACCCAGGTTTCCACACTCTGCCTCCCTACCCCAATGGGCAGGTCGCCTTTAAAAATCACGGACTTCGATTTGGCATAGTTAACGGCGTCGAGTAGCTGCAGATGCAAATGATACTGAATGAAATAATAAAGGGCTATTTCATCATAATAGGAAGTGTCCGGGCTAACCAGTTCCTGGATGCTTTCTTCCTCATAAATACTATAATCTCCCCAGTTGGAACAATCGGCAGAATCGTGCTTATCTCTTAAATAACAAAATGCTGAATAAGGAACCAGCCAATCGCGGTTAATATTGAAAAATTCAAAAAAATCAATATCGTCCTTAAATTCATCTTTCCTGCTGTTATACAGCAACTTAAGCGCCCTTAACTTTAATTTTGCTACAGCAATATGTTCAAGTATATGGGATGCATTAAGCTGTTGGGCCTCATCTAAAATTTCAGGATCCAATTCCACATCGAGTTCCTTTGCCAGCCGGCTGATATCCAGATACTGCGGATGAAGGGAATATGCCGATATAGAAGCGTATGGATAGGAATCTCGGATGGTATGGGTGGCAATAGTATCGTTTATGGGTAACAGTTGGATCATCCGGATACCATTCTGGTGCGCCCAATCTATCAGAGGTATTAAATCCGAAAAATCACCCACTCCCCAACTATGTGCAGAACGCAGTGCCGAAACGGGTAAATTAATTCCGGCTCCTCTCCAAACTGATTGATCAAAAAAGGGAAACGCCCTGAAAAAAAATAATTCGTCTTTTGCCGGGTTTTTAAAAACGGTCCGGTTGCTCCCGGGTTCGTATTGCAAAATATGCCCGGTATCCGAATTCTTCACTGCATATTTATATTCTACCGGCAGCTTTTCTTTATGAAGGTCAATTTGGGCTGTCCATACTCCATCTGCAAAATTCATTTCCACCGCATCGACCTCCTGCCATTCTCCAAGTGCCTTCGAAGCTCCGATTATGCAAAGTTTTCTTCCTTCCTGTAAATAGGGAGCTTCCACCTCAAAAATATGGGTGACCTTTTTCCCCTTATTCTTTGCTTTTTTTGTTCGATGTGCATGAAATACATCTGTAAAGGGCTCACTGGAAAATACAGCAGAATGAAAATCAAGGGCATTCCATTCGTCGTAAACTGAAATATAATCGCTGTTTATTTTCTTGAGATTGATTTTTCGTGCAGGGCTTAAGTCATAAAGATCTGCCCCCGAGCTATCCTTTAAAACATACCGGTATGCGATGGTTCCCTTAATCCGGAGTTCATCGGTATCCAATTCAGTCCACCAGGTTTCGTTATCATAAACCAATTTAACTTGCCTCGATTCGGTACTTTTTTTTGAAGATTTACCAGAAAGCAAGACATACATTTCCTGTCCGTACCTTGTTTTATAACCTATATGCAGCCGAATAATCATAAAGAAATTTGGATGCGCAATTTAATAAATAGGAGGCGGTTGTATCTTAATTATTTACTTCCAAAATTTATAATTGAATAATAATACACCCTATATTTGCCAAAACAATACGCAATATGACTACTACCACTAAAAGACCTACCCTGTTATACTGGTTCCTTTTCCTCCTTTCGGTTTGTGCTTTTTTTGGGGTTTATGCTATTGGTGGCGGATACTGTTCGATGGTGCTTCCCTTTGTAGTTACTACCTTTTCTCTGGCTTTAAACCTAATCTAAACTTAATCTGAGTTATAAAGAAAGGCCCCGGAAATCCGGGGCTTTTTTCATTTTGTCAACCGCAATTTTATCGCGGGTGGCTGGTAAGCGTTCTCATTTTAAAGGGTAGGGTTAAAGCGTTTTTATCTGACTATTCTGCATTTTTTATAATGATGGCTGGCGGCTTCGGAGGGCGAAACCGACCGGGAGCAGGAGGTAATGGCACCTCCCAGTATTAGCAGGATGATAAGTTTCTTCATAGCGTTATAGTTGGTGTAATGTATTAAAACGAAAATATACCGTCCTTATTGTGTTTCACTCTTCCTATTTTTCTTCCTTTCAAAAACCTTTATTATTCCCCGTTAACAAAGAAAGCCGCCCCCAAAAGGAGACGGCTGTAATTAAAATTAAATTTAACTACGGGAAATCTTTATTTCACCTCTTCAAATTCGGCATCGGTTACATTTTCTCCGCCGGTATTTGCATTGGGCTGGGTTCCACCCCCATCCTGATGCGCTTCAGCTCCTGGCTGTGCGCCCTGGGTAGCCTTATACATGTCTTCGCTGGCTGCCGTCCAGGCCTGATTTAATTCGGCCAGTGCCGTATCAATTTGGGCAAGATCCTGAGCTTTATGGGCATCTTTCAGTTTAGTAACAGCCACTTCGATGGCTGATTTCTTTTCAGCAGGAATCTTATCGCCATATTCCTTCAGTTGCTTTTCCGACTGGAAGATATTGCTATCGGCAAGGTTTACTTTTTCAACTTTTTCTTTTTCTTTCTTATCAGATTCTTCATTTGCCTTTGCTTCATTCTTCATCTTTTCAATTTCTTCTTTGCTGAGGCCGCTGCCAGCTTCAATGCGGATTTTTTGTTCTTTACCGGTTCCCTTATCCTTTGCTGTTACGTGCAGGATACCGTTGGCATCAATATCGAAGGTTACTTCAATTTGCGGAACACCACGTGGAGCCGGAGGTATGCCATCCAGGTTAAAGGTTCCGAGGCTTTTGTTCTGCCCTGCCATTGGCCTTTCGCCCTGAAGTACGTGGATTTGTACACCGGGTTGGTTATCGGCAGCCGTGCTGAAGGTTTCTGATTTCTTGGTAGGGATGGTGGTGTTCGAATCGATGAGCCTTGTCATTACCCCACCCATGGTTTCAATACCCAGGCTTAGCGGAGTTACATCCAGCAATAACACATCTTTTACTTCTCCGGTTAACACGGCCCCCTGGATCGCAGCACCAACTGCCACTACTTCATCCGGATTCACTCCTTTATGTGGCTTCTTGCCAAAGAATTTTTCTACAATTTCCTGCACTTTGGGGATACGGGTAGAACCACCTACCAGAATCACTTCATCAATCTGGCTGCGGGTATATCCGGCATCCTTCAATGCCTGCTCACAAGGTTTTAGGCAACGTTCAAACAGTTTATCAGCCAGGGCTTCAAATTTAGCGCGGGTGAGTTTCTTTACCAGGTGTTTTGGCACACCATCCACTGCGGTGATATAAGGCAGGTTGATTTCTGTTTCGGCCGAAGATGACAATTCGATTTTTGCTTTTTCAGCAGCTTCTTTCAGCCTTTGCAGAGCCATGGGATCCTTACGAAGATCAATAGCTTCATCTGCCTTGAATTCATCTGCCAGCCAGTCCATGACCACTTTATCAAAATCATCACCTCCAAGGTGCGTATCGCCATTGGTGGATTTCACTTCAAATACGCCTTCACCCAGTTCGAGAACAGAGATATCGAAAGTACCTCCACCCAGGTCGAATACGGCGATTTTCTGATCCTTTCCTTTTTTATCGAGGCCATAAGCCAGGGCGGCGGCGGTAGGTTCGTTTACAATACGGCGCACATTAAGGCCTGCAATTTCACCAGCTTCTTTCGTAGCCTGGCGTTGGGCATCATTAAAATAGGCCGGAACGGTAATAACGGCTTCATTTACTTCCTGGCCCAGGTAATCTTCGGCCGTTTTCTTCATTTTCTGAAGAATCATAGCGCTGATTTCCTGGGGGGTGTAAAGCCTGCCTTCAATATCAATCCGTACGGTATTATTATCCCCTTTCACCACTTTATAGCTCCAGTGAGTACTTTCTTCGGTTACCTCATCAAAACGGCGGCCCATAAAGCGTTTTACGCTGGATATGGTGTTTTGGGGGTTGGTGATGGCCTGTCGTTTGGCAGGATCGCCTACCTTACGTTCGCCATTTTTTAAAAAAGCAACTACGGAGGAGGTGGTACGGCGTCCCTCGTCGTTTGGAATCACGACGGGTTCATTTCCCTCCATTACTGCCACACAACTATTGGTGGTTCCGAGGTCAATTCCAATTATTTTTCCCATGATTAAATATTTATTTGGTAAATGATTGTCAATCATTATGCCATCCGGGTAATTGTGCAAAAATGGCAGGTTTTGGGGCCAATATGAATTAAAATGGTAGTCGCATGGCAGTTTAACCCAAATAAATCAGGATTTCTTAAAAGACTTTTTTAGGAAATAATTGCCCAAAATTCCCTCAGAAAGAAAGAAAAAAGAGGGACAAATTTTAGGTACCCAATGCAAATTTTACTCGGACATTGGAAAAATTCTCCACTACGTCGGTAACTTATTATATAGCTTAAAAAAATACCCTGCACATTTCGTGCAGGGTACTCATAAACATTCCTATTTAACTGATCACTTTTTGGAAGTGGATACTTGTTATTAAAGGATCCTTCTCCTATTCCTTCACCAGTTTTAAAACAGCTTTTCTACTTGCCTGTGCTACTGTTACATGATACACTCCGGGTAGCAGATCTTTTCCTATTTGGTATTGTAATCTGGCCATGCCCTCGTAGCGATACAGCACCCTCCCCATTAAATCCGTAACCGAAATTTTTAGTTTCTCATTCAGATTAAACCCTTTCAAATCCAGCGTAAATTCTGTAGAGGACGGGTTAGGATAAACCTTTGCCATAACAGCGTCTTTATTAATTCCTGCAACCGGTTTGGTACTGCGAATATTATTGTTACAATCTTCGGGGCCAATGATAATTCCGTTTTCAATGGTTTGGCCCACACAGGTTTTGCTGTCTTTTATATATCCGGTATAAGTGCCTGGGGGAACATTACTAAAAGTATTTCCCGGCTGATACGAATTCCCATCGAGGCTATAAGTGAAAGGACCAATACCGCCGGAAATATACAGGGATATGGCGCCTGTTCCATTGCAGTTTGGCGCATCCAGTTTAGCATAACTTACCGAAAGGGGGTTAACGTTTATGGTTACATTCACCGTATTATTGCATCCCAAACTATCCAGCACCAAAATTTGATAATTACCTGCGCCTAAGCCCGTGAAAGTATTGGATGATTGTGCATTGCCCATATCCAGCTTATAAGAATAGGGAGGAGTTCCTCCACTTGCATTTACCTGTATGGTTCCGTTATTCAAACAGGGGCTGGTATTTGATTTATTAGCTGTAACCATCAAACCGGCGCCCTGGCCTACTGTGACCGAATTGGAATATTCACAACCCTTTGAATCCCGTATAGCTACACTATGAACCCCGGCAACAAGCCCGTTAAAAACATTATTACTTACAAATGCCCCCCCATCCAGGCTATAGGTAAATGGCGGTATTCCTCCGGATCGGAATACCATAATGCCACCATCATTATGGCAACTGGAAGCATTATAGACATAGGTAGTAAAGGAAAGGGCGGGAACAGATTGAACCTTTACCGGTAAAGTTGATGAACATCCCCTGGCATCAATAGCCTTCACATAATGTAGGCCAGGTGCAACATTATTGAAGCTGTTATTTGCCTGTACAGGACCTCCATCCAATTGATAGGTATATGGAGAAATAGCTGCAGCAGCATACACAATAATAGACCCTGTAGGCATACAGGAAGCCGACTTGCTACCCCCGGTAGTAATAACAGGAAGAAACGCCTTTCCCACATGGATTTGAGAATGGGTTACCGTTCCACAACCCTGCGCATCCGTTATGGTAACATTATAAAATCCATAGTTTAGACCGGAAATATTGGGTACATTACCGGGGTCTGGATAAGGCGTGGTGGCCGGGTTGCCAGATCCAATTACTCCGCTCCATTGAAAATTATACTGGCCGCTTCCATGGCTGATATTTAACGAAATAGCTCCATCTGGGGAGGCGCCACAGGCACTTTGGTTGGTGATATTTACTGCTGCAGCAAGGGAACCAGGGATAGCATTGGCATCATTATCGTTGCAATCGGTATTATCGGAAACATATCCTGCAGGTGTGGAACATGCCTGAATAGTATGCAAGGCGTCGCCGTATCCGTCGCCGTCAAAGTCCTTAAAATAAGTATTTAAAGGAGTATTATCGGTAATTATAACCGGTGTATAGAGGTTTGAATTTGTTTTGCATTGCCATTGTGTAATAACTACCCTCACCAACCCGGTAAGGGGTGAAGTAAATTGAACCTGCGATTTCGAGGCGCTTCCCAGGTAACCTCCGCAATAATCATCATCATATACAATTAACTGATGTGTACTGTTGTCATAAACCCCCATCTCCGAATCGAAATTTACCCCAACTCCACAAGTAGAGAATGTATAATTATGCCCCTGATATACTTTAACTAAGGTATATTGACCAGCATACACAGGAGAGGTGGTTACCCCGCCACAGGCATCGGAGGTTTGCCCATTAAACGAAAAATTATCGCCACATTGTGCAATTGTGTTCTCTCTGAAGACAATTAATGCAAAAAGAAATATTCCAAGCCGGAGTAAATGTTTCGTTTTCATTTTTCAATTATTAGAATTTAAATAATAAGGGTTGGCAAATTTTTTTCATACGCAAAATGATACAAAACGAAAAAAAATAGGGAGTTAATTCACCCAATTTGATAGGGGGTTTTAACCTTAAAAGGAAAAGATTTTTGATATCAAAACCACGTAATACGCTGAACAAACCCTACGGGAAACCAAAAAAAATCCCGGCGCCACGTATCGGTTGCGCCGGGATTCATGAAATTCGCGATAGAAACCTAATGCCTGTTCATCAACTTATTCCTTCACCAATTTTAAGGACATCCTTTTTTTACCCTGAATTATCTGCACCTTATACACTCCGGGAAACAGGTCTTTTCCTATTCGGTATTGTAATCTGGCCATATCCTCGTAGCGGTACAGCACCCTCCCCATTAAATCCGTAACCGAAATTTTTAGTTTCTCATTCAGATTAAACCCTTTCAAATCCAGCGTAAATTCTGTAGAGGACGGGTTAGGATAAACCTTTGCCATAACAGCGTCTTTATTAATTCCTGCAACCGGTTTGGTACTGCGAATATTATTGTTACAATCTTCGGGGCCAATGATAATTCCGTTTTCAATGGTTTGGCCCACACAGGTTTTGCTGTCTTTTACATAGCCGGTATAAGTGCCTGGGGCAAGGTTTGTGAACATATTTCCTGTGCCATAAGTAATGCCATCTATACTATAGGTATAGGGGCCTGAACCACCCGCAGGGAATAACATGGCGCTTCCTGTTCCATTACAGTTTGGCGCATCCTGCTTGTAATAGGTAACTGAAATGTAGTTTGTAGAAATACTTACATTTATGGAATGGCTGCATCCTTTCACATCGGTAGCAGTAACTACATAGTCTCCGGCAGATAAGCCCGTAAATTTATTTAGCGTTTGAGAGGCCCCTCCATTTAATGAATACGTGTAAGGAGATACTCCCCCTGAAACATTTACCTGAATGGATCCATTATTTATGCATGAACTTGTATTTGATTTATTAGCGGTAACCATTAATCCTGCCCCCTGCCCTATTGTTACTGTTTGGGTGGCGGTACAACCCTGAGCGTCTTTCACTGTAACTAAATGAGCGCCCGCTGAAAGGCCCGTAAGGAGGCTATTTCCCACAAACGGATTTCCATCAGCACTATAGGTAAAGGGAGGAACTCCGCCCGATCTAATTACCTGAATAGATCCATCATTGCTGCAACTCGAAGCATTATAAACATAGGTGGTAAAACTCAACGGAGGGGCGGCTAAAACCGTTACGAGCTTTGAAGTTGAACAGCCTGCAGCATCTATGGCAGTAACAGTGTGGTTACCTGCCGCCACATTGAGGAATGTGTTGGAAGGTTGTGCCGTTCCTCCGTCTAATTGATAGGTATAGGGCGCTATACCTGCTACAGCATAAACCACTATTGAGCCTGAAGAATTGCAGCTTGCCGAATTACTGCCACTTGTGGTAATAACAGGCTGATGCGCCCATCCTACATGGATATTATTAAAAGTTTGTGTACCGCAGCCGGCCAAATCGGTAATGGTTACATTGTAAAAACCATATTGCAGGTTAGAAATGCTGGCGGTATTGGTACCACCGGTATAGGGGGTGGTAGCCGGGTTGCCCGAACCAATAACCCCACTCCACACATAATTAAACTGGCCGCTGCCACCGGTTATGTTCAGGGTTATGCTGCCATCAAATACTCCCGAACAGGCGCTTCTGTTTACCACACTATAGCTGGCCGTAAATGCCGCAGCATGAACATTGGGATCATTATCGTTGCAATCGGTATTATTGGTTACATAACCAGAAGGCGGAGTAGCCGAGCAGGATGAAATTGCAATTGAAGGGTCGCCAAATCCATCCCCGTCATTATCTTTATAATAGGTGGTTGGATTACAAATCTCAACCAATTTACCATAAGGATAACTTCCGTTTGTGCCATTAAAATCCTGAAGCTTGGTAAAAGTAGAATTGGCAATATCATAAGAAAACAATACCCCCAGGCCGTTTAACCCACCAGCATAAGTTTCACCATATAATTTTCCATTCGATGCCTGCATTAAACTGCCAGTTGGACTAGCACCATCTGTTCCTGTAAAATCTTTAAGCTTTACATAATTGGCATTAGAAGGATCAAAAGAAAATAAAACCCCAGAATTATTAACGCTACCCCCGCTTGCTACTCCATAAAATTTTCCATTGGTTGCCAATAATAAACTACTTAAAGGGCCTCCCCCATCTGTTCCGGTAAAATCTTTCAATTTTGCGTAACTATTGGTAACCGGATCGAAAGAAAATATTACACCCTGGCCATTAACCCCGCCCGCGGAGGCCATACCATATAATATTCCATTTGTGAACTGAACCAAACTACCATAAGGGTGACTTCCTGTGGAATTTTGAAAATCAAATAATTTAGTAAAAGTCTGGCTATTAGGATCAAAGGAAAAAATCACTCCCACAGCATTTGCGCCACCAGTATAAGTTAATCCGTAAAACTTTCCATCTGTAGCCTGCATTAACTCTCCATAGGGGCTTGCCCCACTCTGGTTGACTTGAGAAGGATTTAGGTTTTCAAAATCAAACAGTTTATTATAATCCGAAGTAGCGGGGTTATAGGAAAAAATGGTACCGGCATTAGCATTTCCTCCCGCAGGGGTCATTCCGTATAATTTATGATCAGTAGCCTGGATCAAACCACCCCTTGGATTGGCTCCATCGGAAGAATTTAAGTTTCTTAATACGGTATGGGTTGCATTATTGGGGTCAAAAGAATACAGGGTGCCAGATCCGTTGGTTCCACCCCCTTGGGTAAGTCCGTACAATTTTCCATCATTTGCAAATACCATATTCCCATAGGGGATACTTCCTGTTAAATTTCCACCCCAATTATGTAAAGTAGAAAAAGTGGTAGTATTGATTACATATTTAAAAAGGGTCCCCCCAAACGCCCCACCTACACGGGTTAGGCCCATTAAATTGCCCGCCCCATCCAACAATAAACCACCCGTAGGATTTGCCCCATTTTGAATATTAAAATTTACCAAAACCTCTATTAAAGAATTAGAAAGATCAAATGAAAACAAGGTTCCATAACCCGGATTTCCTCCTACATATGTCATTCCATAAAATTTACCATTAGAAGCCTGTATTAAAGTTTTATTGGGCCCGGCGCCATGTGGATAATCCAAATCTTTCAATTTTGTAAATACCGATGTAGAAAAATTAAAAGTAAAAATTGTTCCCTGGCCATTAAGCCCTCCCATATAAGTTATTCCGTAAATATTTCCGTCAACTGCCTGCATGAGCCCGCCCTTGGGATTAGCTCCATTGGTGCCGCTGAATTCTACTTCTTTAGTATAAATAGTGGTTATCGGATCGTAAGAAAATAACACTCCTTTATCAAATGTTCCTCCTTTGAAAGTCATTCCATATAATTTACCGTTTGATGCCTGAAATAAATCTCCCTGGGGATAAGTGCCATCCGTTGCAGAAAAATCCTTCAATTTTGTGTAATTAGTGGTAGCCGGATCAAAAGAAAATAGTACCCCAAAATTGTTCATTCCACCGGAATAGGTCATTCCATACAATTTACCATCCGATGCCTGCACCAGGCTACTGTAAGAATTAGCGCCATCTGTTCCCGTAAAATCTTTCAGTTTAGAATATACCGAGGTTACCGGGTCGAAAGAATATATCACACCCATGTTATTTAGGCCACCATCAAAGGTTGTCCCATACATTTTGCCATCTGTTGCATTGGTAAAATTAGCGAAAGGTTTTCCTCCATTTACCCCATCAAAATCCACTAATCGGGTATAGGATGCACTAACCGGATCATAAGAAAAAATCACGCCTGCATTTTTGGACCCACCTGAAGTTGTTACGCCATAAATCTTTCCATTTGAAGCTTGAATGGGGGTTATCCCATCAGGATAGATTCCGTCTAAATAGAAATGATAGGGAGTTGTTAGAGATTGACTTCCTACATCATATTTATTAATTACTCCCCCGGATAGGGAACCACCTGCAGTTGTGGTACCATAAAGTACCTGCCCATAGGATGCAAAACAAAAGGATAAAACCACTAAAAGGATAAATATTTTTTTGCACATACAATTCGTTTTAAGGTTAAAGAATTGAATAATTAAACGTGTGAGAATATCTTTTACAGACCTATCAAATTAAGGAAATTCCGAAATGTGTTCAGGGGGGTGAAAACACCCTTTTTTAAATGCTGTATTTACCCTATGATTATTCCAAATTTTAAAAGATATTCTCCGGGTTAGCCTGTGAGTAGAAAGGGCCTGTTAGAAGCCCCAGGCGACGAAGATTATTAAAGATTGGAAAAAAGGAGATAATTGGAGGGGGGGAAACAAACTCACATTATTAAGGCGTTCCTTTTACAGGTGTGCGCTTCACCCGCCTGTCGTTTTGGTATTTTTGCCGAATAATTTCACTCATGGGTTTATTAGCCACCTTGCTCTCCACCCATGATATCACATCGAGATAGGCAAAGGTGCGGGTTTGGAAACGGCTGTTTTCTAATTGCTTTATTTGCGTTAAGAATGCTGCAAAAGCCGGTTGCAATTGTTTAGCAGGCACATAAAAATTGGACCGGATGAATTTAAACATTGCTTCTTCAATCACGGTCAGGTTTTCCATTTTTGCCATAAAGCGATACACAGAGCGAGTGAGGTATTCTACCAGTTCAAAATTTCCCAGTTCATAGTGGGCAAGTAAATGAAGCAGCCGGGCATAGCATTGCAAATCGATACGCAGATCCACATTTTCGTTGATGATCTTTTGCAGGTAATCGATCGATTTTTCAAAATCGCCATACCCAAAATAAAGCATAGCCACTTTATAATTAAACACCAGGATGCGGTGCCTGTCAAGAAATATCTGATATTGGTTAATTTCATTTTCAATGATGGGTACCAGTTTTAAACCTTCATTAAAACGTCCTTCGAGGATATGCAGGTTTAACTGCGCGCTTCGTATATACACAAAGGTTTGTACCCGGCTATTCTCTTGTGCATTGGCAACAGCAGAATTTCCAAATGCCTTAAATTGGTTGAGGGTGTGATGAAACCCAATATAATTCCGGAGGTCGAAGTGTGCATTCAGCAGGTTGTGCATGCCTTTAATATAATGTCCGGTTTCCACCTCAATCATGGCAGGCTTTTTCAAAAACAAATCGACCCATTTCCGGGTGTATTTATAATACATCAAAAAGTCCTGGCGGATGAATGCATACCAGGAAAAACTCTGATACAGGTATAACCGTTCATAAAATCCCGAATAAGAATGTGCATCGGGAGGGAAATGTTTTTGAAAAAATGAAATTACGTCTTCTTCATCTTTCTCATTACGCGCATGTCCGTTTCGGATATACCAGCTATACAACTGGAGGGCCAGGTTGGAGAGATGGGTAATGTTTTGCCGGCGTTCATTTACCTGGTCCGATTCCAGTGAAAGCTGATCGGCCCGGTTTTGCATACTGCGGGTGATGTGCAGGGTTTCAATTTTTTTTTCGAGCGAAATCACCTGGATCAAAAAACTATCCTGGTGGTAATTGCGGGCAAGCTCTTTGGTCTTATCCAGTATTTTTAAGGCCTGCAGATAAAGGCCTTTATTATAAAGGATCCGGGCAAAGTCTAACTGCTCGTGGAGGTTGAGGTCTATTCCTTCATTGCTGTTCAGCAACCGAAGGCTGGCCAGAATTTCTTTGTACAGGTGTGCTTTCAGGTTGGCCAGTTGGGGTTTTTTGATGGAATTTACCCGCTTCAGCAATTGAGGTTCGTCATAATCGGGGAGTTTATCCAGCGCATCAAAAAGCTCTACTATTTTCAGGTCTTTTTTACCCGAACTGCGGGTGATGAAGAGTTTAAAATTCCTTTTTTCTGCCTTCTGCAGGGATTTTATCAACTGAAATAGTATGTCGGCAGAACGGTTGGGCATCATCAATAGATTCACTCAAAACACAATACTGGCAATGGTCTCACCCATTTTACCCCTATTTAAACATGATAAAAGAGGCAATAATTTGATTTTTGGCATTCCGCTGCAAAAGATAGTTTTGTTCTCAGCAAGGGATAGCCTGTTAAAAAATAGCAAGCAATCGTGAATACCGGAATTTTTCAATTTCAAAAAGCGGTATTCAAAATTAGGAAAGAGAAATTAAAGAGCAAGTTTTTATATAGCAAGCAATCGTTAATGCCCCTCCGTTTCTACGGCGGGGCTATTTTTTTGTGCGAAAGCTAAAATGCTTTTGGGTGAGATAGCTAATGGTAACGATAATGATGGTGGTGATTACCTGGCTTACCATGGCTTGCCAGTGAACAACCTCCACCAATAACTTAAGCAGAAGGTAATTTATTACCAGGTTCACTACAAACGTAAACCCATACCTAAACAACTGAATCCTCCCCCTGAGTGTACTCGTGGTGAATACTATAAATTTATTCAGCAAAAAACCAAGGCAGAAAGAAACCACAAACGAAAGGAAGAGTGCCGCAATATGTGGCTTAAATGCAAAAAATCCAAAGTCGAAAATCTCTTTTTCAAAAACATAGCGGTACCCAATAAAATATACAAGCAGTCCAATTACCGTATTAATTCCACCACAGGCAGCATACCGGAAAGTTTGTACCGGCATCAGTTTCCGGAAGGGTGGGTAGAAAACGTCTAATATGGTATAAATGACTTGCCGCATAAATTAACTTACAGCCCTGTACCGGCATACAATGTTTCCTTCATCTCCTTTACTCTGTCGTCTGCAAGATATTCATCATAGGTCATCAATTTATCGATCATCCCGTTTGGTGTGATCTCGATAATCCGGTTGGCCACGGTTTGCATAAACTGATGGTCGTGTGTGGTAAACAACACGATTCCCGGGTATGCGATCACGTTATCGTTGAAGGAAATAATGCTTTCGAGGTCGAGGTGGTTGGTGGGTTCATCTAAAATCAGTACGTTGGGGTTCTGCACCATCATTTTACTAAGCATGCATCGCACTTTTTCGCCCCCACTGAGTACGCTGGTCTTTTTCATGATCTCATCGCCGCTAAACAACATTTTTCCAAGGAAACCACGCAGAAAATCTTCATCCACATCTTTGGTTCCTTCGGGTACGTATTGCCGTAACCAATCCATCAGGTTTTGGTTATTGCCCTCAAAATATTCGGAGTTATCGTTGGGCAGGTAGGCGGTGGTAATGGTAGTTCCCCATTCATAACTTCCGGCACCGGCCTTCTCCTTTCCATTAAGTATCTGGAAGAAACTGGTAAGCGCCAGGGGGTCGCGGCTGAGGAAAGCGATCTTTTCTCCCTTTTGGATATCAAAATTAAGTTTTGCGAAAAGGGTTTTTCCTTCTACAGATTTAGATAAGCCCGAAACCCGGAGGATTTCATTTCCTACTTCGCGTTCGGGTTTAAAAATAATGCCCGGATACCGGCGGTTGCTGGGGGTGATGTCTTCAAACACCAGTTTATCCAATGCTTTTTTCCGGGAGGTAGCCTGCTTCGATTTAGAAGCGTTGGCACTAAATCGGGCAATGAAATCGAGGAGGTCCTTCCGCTTTTCCTCCATTTTTTTATTTTTATCGGAGGCCTGTCGGGCTGCCAGTTGAGAACTTTCATACCAGAAAGTATAATTACCTGTATAGATTTTTATTTTCTGTTTATCCACGTCGGCCACATGGGTGCAAACTGCATCCAGGAAGTGCCGGTCGTGGCTCACCACCAACACAATATTTTGATAATCGGCCAGGAAATTTTCGAGCCAGCTAATGGTTTCCACATCCAGGTTATTGGTAGGTTCATCCAGCAGCAAAATATCGGGGTTTCCAAAGAGTGCCTGGGCCAACAGTACCCGCACTTTCAGGTTGGCGCTGATATCCTTCATCAACTGGCTGTGTAACTCATCTTTAACACCGAGCTCACTCAGCAGTGTGGCGGCATCACTTTCAGCAGTATATCCGCCCATTTCGCCAAATTCGTGCTCCAGTTCGCCTGCCCTGATTCCATCCGCCTCGGAAAAGTCGTCCTTGGCATATACCAGCTCACGTTCATGCATAACCGACCACATTTTCTCATGGCCCATCATCACGGTGTTCAGTACGGTTTGTTCATCAAAGGCAAACTGATCCTGTTTTAAAACAGCCATCCTTTCGCCCGGGGTAATATCCACAGAACCTTTATTGGGTTCAATATCCCCGCTGATAATTTTCAGGAAAGTGGATTTTCCGGCGCCGTTTGCGCCAATAATTCCATAGCAGTTCCCTTTGGTGAAATTGATATTTACTTCGTCGAAAAGTACCCTCTTTCCATAGGCGAGGGTTACGTTATTTACACTAATCATATTGCTTAAAAAGTTGGCAAAGGTAAGCCAAAACAGGCTAATTGTTTCAGAAAGGGCTCTGCGGCTCTCCTGGATGGGGGTTCCGGGAATGCCAAGGATAACCTCCTGGCAATCAATTTATTTTATTTCTATTTTTAGGGTTGGAGATCGGATTCCCAGCGCTAATTATGAACCTGAAAATCGGGGTTAATTGGTTACATTTGCCAGCGCTTAAGGAAATATGTCGATTTTACACATTCTATCTCAATATACTATCGAAAGCCTGGGGGAATTATATCCCGGTAGTTTTAATGCAGGCGATTTTCAGATAAACCAAACCAAACCTGAATTTGAGGGCGATTATACCCTGGTATTATTCTCCCTGGTCAAAAAACTCAAAGTTGCCCCGGATGCCCTGGGAGAAGCCTTAGGGAAAAAGATGGTTCAACAGCATCCCGAAATATTCCATTCCTATAATGTTATCAAAGGATTTCTTAACCTGCGTATTTCAGATTCGTATTGGGTAAACATTCTTTCAAATTCCGTTAACCCGGATTTTGGAAAATCATCACCTACCTGCCGCCGGGTGATGGTGGAATACTCTTCGCCCAATACCAACAAGCCACTTCATCTTGGCCATTTGCGGAATAACTTTTTGGGATGGTCGGTTTCCGAAATCCTGAAATTTAATGGAAACGAAGTTTTTAAAAGTTGCATTGTGAACGACCGCGGCGTGCATATATGTAAGAGTATGCTGGCCTGGAAAAAATGGGGAAACAAGGAAACGCCGGCTTCCACAGGCATTAAGGGCGACCACCTCGTAGGAGATTACTATGTAAAATTTGAGAACGCATTAAAAGCGGAAGCAGAGGAGTTAAAGCAACGGGAAAAGCAGGGAGATTTTTCTCATTATGAGGCTTCCATTGCCCTTAAAGTACAGGAATTAAATCATGCGCTTTCCAACCTTAATTCCTCCGATGTAAAATATGCCGATAAGAAAGATAAAATGGAGGGAGAACTAAAAGAACTTCGCCGAAGTGCCACCCCCCTTATGCAGGAAGTAAAGCAGATGCTGGTAGATTGGGAAGCCGGAAATCCGGAAGTGATTTCCCTTTGGAAACAAATGAACAACTGGGTATATGAGGGATTTGATGTAACCTATAAAAAGATTGGAACCGATTTCGATAAAATATATTACGAAAGCAATACCTACCTCCTGGGCAAGGATATTGTGGAAGAAGGGTTGAAGAAGAAAGTCTTTTACAGGAAGGAGGACGGGAGCGTTTGGATTGATTTACGAAACGACGGGTTGGATGAGAAACTGGTGCTCCGTAAAGATGGTACTTCCGTATATATTACCCAGGATATTGGGCTTGCGGAACAGAAATACAAAGAGTTTAAAACAGACCAGAGCATATACGTAATTGCAGATGAGCAGAATTACCACATGACGGTTTTAAAACTCATCTGCCAGAAAATGGGATTAGCTTTTGCCCATGACATTTTCCACCTGAGTTATGGCATGGTTGAACTACCCAGCGGTAGGATGAAAAGCCGCGAAGGCACCGTAGTGGATGCAGACGACATGATTGATGAAATGGTACGCACCGCACAAAAGCATACGGCGGAATCGGGAAAGGTTAATGATTTTGAAGAGGAAGAATTAAACGATTTGTATGACACCCTCGCCTTAGGCGCCATCAAATTTTATTTGTTACGGGTGGACCCCAAAAAGCGGATGGTTTTTAACCCTGAAGAATCCATCGATTTTCATGGATTTACCGGGCCATTCATTCAATACACCCACGCCAGGATTAAAAGTATTCTCCGTAAGGCCCAGCCGGGAGAAGCGGTGGAATATAGGGCAGCCCTGCTCCCACTGGAAAAGGAATTGCTGGTTTCCATAGAGCAATATCCGGAGGTCTTGCACCAGGCCGCTAAGGAGTTAAGTCCATCGGTACTGGCCAATTACCTTTTCGCACTGGCCAAAATATTCAATTCTTTTTACAGCGAACATAAAGTAGCTAATGCAGAAACAGAGGAAAAGAGACAATTGCGTTTGCGCTTATCAGTTAGCACTTCCAACATTCTGTCTTCCGGGTTAAAAATGCTGGGGATCAGGGCGCCGGAAAGGATGTAATTAAAAAATTAACTTTGATCTTTACCCATTGATAATAAAACATGAAAAAGAAAGTAACCAAAATTGGGGTTTTGTGCAGTGGAGGCGACAGTCCCGGAATGAATGCCTGCATCAGGGCTGTGGTTAGAACCGGAATTTATTATGGGTTAGATGTGTATAAGATCATGCGGGGGTATACCGGCATGATTGAAGACGATATCCAGCAAATGGAAAGCCGGAGTGTGGCAAACATCATTCAACGGGGTGGAACCATTTTAAAAACGGCGCGTTCGAAAGAATTTTTTGAATATGAAGGGAGAAAAAAGGCATACGAAAACCTGAAACGGCACGGAATTGACGGGTTGGTGGTATTGGGAGGGGATGGTAGTTTCAGAGGGGCACAAACATTCAGCAACGAATTCGACATTCCCTGTATTGGTTTGCCGGGAACCATCGATAAAGATATTGCCGGTACCGATTTTACCATTGGATTTGATACAGCGGTAAACACGGCAGTGGATGCCATAGATAAAATTCGGGATACTGCCGATGCCCACGACCGGTTATTTATTATTGAAGTAATGGGACGGGATGCCGGATATATAGCCCTGCACAGCGGTATTGCTACAGGGGCAGAAAACATCCTGATACCGGAAAAGAAAACAGATTACGACGACCTGATTGAATCATTAACCGAAAAAGAAAGAAGGAAGAAACTGGTTAATCTGATTGTAGTGGCGGAAGGGGAACAAACCGGCGGTGTGCAACTGGCAAACCTTATTAAAGAAAAACTTCCGCTGATGGAAACACGGGTTTGCATCCTGGGGCATATCCAACGGGGAGGCACGCCTTCCTGTTTCGACAGGGTGATAGCAAGCCGCATGGGATATGCCGCCGTGGAATGCCTGATAGAAGGAAGGCATAATGTTTTTGTAGGAATTGTAAATAATAAAATGAATTATACTCCGCTTAATGAAGCGGTTAAAAAGAAACAACGAATCAGCGAAGAATGGATGAAGATTGTAAAAATCCTCGCCACCTAAATCCGGAAAAATTAAACTATTGCATGAGTAAGCATTTAGACAAGTACCTCCACCGCGAAATGGACAATTTTGCAGGTGCACTTCATTCTCAGAAAAAAACAAAAATTGTAGCCACTGTTGGCCCATCCTGCAGCTCTTACGAAGCCTTATTGGAATTGGTAAAAGCAGGAGCCAATGTTTTCAGGCTTAACTTTTCACATGGTTCCCACGAAGACAAAGCCCAGGTTATAAAGAATATCCGCGAAATTGAAAACCGGGAACCTTATAATATTGCCATACTTGCCGATTTACAAGGACCTAAACTCCGCATAGGCGAACTGGAAAATGGCCAGATTGATATGGTCCCTGGAATGGAATTCATTTTCACTACCGAACCTATGACCGGGACTACGGAAAAAATATACGTCTCCTATCCCAACCTGGGAAAGGATGTTAAGCCGGGGGAGCGCATTTTTATTGATGATGGAAAAATGGAAGCTACGGTTAAAGAAGTGGTGAGTGATAAGGAAGTACGCATGACCGTAACCATTGGCGGAATCTTGTTTCCCAAAAAGGGTATTAATCTCCCTGATACGGAATTAAGCATGGAAGCCATGACTCCGAAAGACCGCGCTGATCTCGATTTCATCCTTTCACAGAGTTTGGATTGGGTAGCCCTCTCCTTTGTTCGTAAAACCTCCGACATCACCCAGCTAAAATCCATTATCAAATCGAGGAAAAGCAAATTGAAAGTTATCGCAAAAATAGAAATGCCGGAAGCGTTAAAAAATTTACGCGATATTATTTTAGAAAGCGACGGAGTGATGGTGGCCCGTGGCGACCTGGGTGTGGAAATGCCGGTTGAGCAGGTCCCCATCATCCAAAAAGATATCATTCGAAAATGCATGCACCGGGCTAAGCCGGTAATTGTGGCCACCCAAATGATGGAAAGCATGATGGATCGAACCAAACCCAACCGAAGCGAAGTTAGCGATGTGGCAAATGCAGTTTTGGAAGGAGCCGATGCAGTAATGCTTAGTGGCGAAACCGCCGTTGGGAAATACCCTGTGTTGGTAGTTCAAACCATGTCCAAAATCATTGCAGAGATTGAACAAACTGTTTATGATTATAATCGGGAAGAAATGCTTGCGCCGCAGTCCCACTCTCCCTCCTTTTTAAGCGACGCTGTTTGCTATACTGCGTGCAAACTGGCAAAAGATGCCAAGGCAGATGCGCTCATCGGTATGACTCAGAGTGGATACACTGCATTTATGCTGAGCAGTTTCAGGCCCAATTCGCCGCTATATATTTTCAGCAAAGAACGATCCCTCATCAATCAACTGGCTTTAAGCTGGGGGGTACGGGCTTTCTATTATGCCGAAGAAGAAAGCCTGGATGATATAATTCAGGATGAAATCAATATCCTTAAAGAACGGGGTTACCTTAAGGCAGGCGATGTGGTTATCAACACCGGAAGTATTCCGGTGGAAAGGCATTTGCCCACTAATGTGGTGAAAATTACCCGGGTGGAATAACCTTTGAAAGATCGTTTTGATTTAATGCTAAACATGAAGGTCTGCAAATTTTCCATAAGAAAATTTCGCTAAAGCCGCATCGCGACAAATTTGTTAATACCAGGTAAAAAGGAAAATCATTTTTCCAGTGGATGCTGTTTGCATTTTGAAACATCGAATCAAAAGTCAGGCTCTTTACGTTGGAAAAATATTAAAATTGAGCTATTAAAATTGTTATAGGAGAAGGAGATTCTGAATCAAAAATACGGTGAAGAATAATTAATGCAAGCAATCGAATCCGTGTAGGATTATTAAAGTTCCAAAAAAAATAAAGAGCTAAAAATAATTAATATAATTAAGTACCTCCTTCCTGATGCCTTGACTTATATCCTGCGAGAGGCCCGGGTTACCCTGTTTTCCCATATCAATTAATAACGTGATCGCCATAAGCCGGGGCTAAAGAAAAAAAGTACATTGGCTTCCCTTTCCTCAATAAACTGTAGCCTCTTCGTACCAGATAAGTTATTTTTTCAGGTAAAACATGATTCGGAAAAGTAAAGGAGTGAAATCAAAATTCAAAATTGAGAAAATTGCATATTTTAATTACCCCTTTTTACATTTCGCCGGGGCTGCCATATTGCCGCAGCGAACAGGCACCATCCCTCAAAAACAAAACCCCAATTAAAAACTGAAAACAAAAAATAAGGTTAACCTAAATTAAAAATGATCATATCTTAATGGGAGGTGCTCTCCCCCGGGGCTACGCCCCTCTTCCCCCTATGCTAAAAATAAATGAAATGAAAATG
>CAZYKA010000014.1:24931-46976 GCA_964647915.1 uncultured Ferruginibacter sp.
CCCAAAAATGTAAGCTAAAGTAAATTTAGTTTGAGAATAATATTTTTTACAATATTTCCCCCGGGGCTACGCCCCTCTTCCCCCTATGCTAAAAATAAATGAAATGAAAATGAAACCCAAAAATGGAGGCTAAAGTAAATTTAGTTTGAGAATATTTTTCTTCCCTACTATTCAGTGGTTTCGATTTCCAACACAGACCACTATACATACGAAGTGTATTCAGACATCAACAAACACAATAGAAGTTATCTCCCGCGCGGAAAAATTTTTCAAGGCGAACATTAAAGATTAGTTACTGCAATTCCTCAAACATACAGATCAACAAATGTTGATTTTATTTCGTTGGCCATATTAAATTCAAGAGAATATTCAGAAACGGTGTTCTGTTTTACCTGATTGAGGATAGGCTTATTGCAATATGTAAAAATGAAAAATTTAATGAGATTTATACCAGGGAATTGTCCTAAAGTCATTCATTGAATTAGGAAAGGCCTAATTTTAAAATTGCCTCCATGATGAGTCAATATTTTGTAATAATTTAAGTCCTGAAAAGAAAAAATAACCAAAAAGCATTAGCCTTTCCTTTTTCCGGACATCCATTTCTCTAATGACCTTTGGGCTTCTAACCGGATTCTTTTTTGAAAGAAACCAAATCCGCCAAATAGATAACCCTTTAAACCAAATGCCTGGTGAATCCAGCGCCTAAGCGAAAATGCATCGCTGTGTTCAATGATTAAACCATCTTCCAGCTTCATAAAAGCTTTCCCTTTATTCGTTATCAATTTCCCTGTCTTAGAAAAGAGGTAGGTTGCCTTCCAATTGCAGGTATAATAACCGTCCCCTTTATCCTCAGGGGGCGAAAAGCTAAAAGAGTAATTCCTGGCTCTGTGGCAAAGCATCTCCCACATCGCTCTTACTTCCTCACCCCGCAATACGCCAAAAACAGGATCAGAAAAAATTATGTCCTCTCCATAACAGGAATTCATACCTTCCGGATTCAACTGTTTTAAGGAAGTGTAAAAACGGGAAATTGTGCCTGTGCCTGTATCCAATATTTAATTAATTTTTAATTTTTCCGAAAAAGGGAAATATTCATTCAGATTTATCCTGATTATTTGCTGATTTACAGATAATTACCAAGTTTTCAACCATCCCTCCTTTTTTGTGTTAAGGAGATGCAAAATACAGCTAAAAAAAACTAACTTCACGGTGTTTTAAATTCAGCCTAAATTAATTAATAAACCTTACATGAGAAGACTTCTACTCCTCACTATCTTTTTTGCGGGAATTTACTTTTCGGGATTCACCCAAAATCTTTCCTTTACCTGCCCAAGAGATACTGTCCTAGGCTGTAATGCAACCTGTTTTTCTCTTACTGCTCAATTCCCTGATATAAGGAATTCCAGCGCAGATTATTATGTTGGGAATGTTACTCCTCAATCAACCTGCCGGCCATATATTCCTCCCGGTGCTCCCGGAACTTCTGCAAACTTAAGTATCGACGATAAATATTCAACTTCAGAAACTATACCTTTTGGATTTAGTTTTTATGGCAGGGTTTATAACAATCTTGTGATTAGCACCAACGGTTACATTTCATTTTCAACTGCCTACGCAAATCAATTTAGTCATTATGGGATATTGAATTCCGGTACAGGACTTTCCGCATCCACCGGGACTCCGGTTGCCCTTCCTTCATCCTTAATTGACAGCCTCGTTATTATGGGGCCTTACCACGATATCCAACCGGGAGTTACCACCTCTCCAACGCAGCATATTGTATTTAATACATACGGTACTGCCCCCAACCGAAAATGGATTTTAAGTTATTACAAAATACCCTTGTTTAATTGTAATAACATGATTGAAAATACCCATCAGATCATCCTTCACGAAAACACAGGTGTTATTGAAGTATTTATGGGATCCCGGCAAAATTGTACTACCTGGAATGAGGGAAGGGCACTTATTGGAATTCAAAATGGAAATCGCACTAAAGGAAAAATGGCTCCGGGAAGAACGGCTGCAGATGGTACCTGGGGCGCATTAAATATGAACGAAACCTGGCGTTTTATCCCAAATTCAGGCGTCCCCTTGTACAGGAGTGTTGAATTATTAGATGCAGCAGGTACGGTTGTTGCTACCGGCGATACTACCCGAATAAATGCAGGAACTTTTGAAACCACCTTTGCAAACGTTTGCCCTCCAGCCGGAAATAGCCTGTATGTTGTTAAAACAACATACGAATCGATTGTTACTCCGGGAACCTTTATTTACAGTTTGGATACCATTAATGTTTTAAGAACTCCCAATCTTCCGGTAACTGCGGATTCCACGTCTACTGCGTGCGGCATGAGTTCAGGATCCATAACTGTTCATGTGGCGGGTGGGGTTGGTCCTTATACCTATTCCATTGATGGCGGAGCAACACAGGCTTCCAACGTATTTACCAATCTACCGGCCGGCATACATTCTGTTACAGCTACAGATGCCGGCGGATGTACCAATACCATCAACGTAACCGTAACAGCGGTTAGTTCACTTACCTCTACCGAAACACATACCAATGCCAGTTGTCCCGGTATTAATAATGGGTCCATTACCATTACTCCCACCGCCGGATCAACTCCTTATCAATACTCTTTGAACGGCGGAACTGCACAGGCTTCCAATGTATTTTCAAACCTTGCAGGCGGAAATTACACCATTACCTTTACGGATGTGAACGGTTGTACCGGCACCAAATCGGTTACCATAACAACCGGTAGCGCCATCACTTCCACTTCAAGTTTCACCAATACTTCCTGTAATGGCGCCTCAGATGGTACCCTAACGGTTACGGGAACCAGCGGAAATGCACCCTACCTATATTCTCTAAATGGGGGCACCAACCAGGCTTCCGGCACCTTTACCGGGCTGGTGGCAGGGAATTATACCATTACCATTACCGATGCCAATGGCTGTACCGGAACCAAAATTGTTACCATTAGCAATGGCGCTGCAGGGTTAACCATGACCGTTAGTGTACTCCCCACCGGTTGTCCGGGTGCATCCAACGGGCAGGTTACGGTAACCCCCACTTCAGGAGTTGCCCCCTATACTTTTTCAGTGGATGGAAGCCCATTCCAGGTAAGCCCCACTTTAACCGGGCTAAGCCAGGGCAACCACATGGTTACCATTAAAGATGCGAACGGCTGCACCGGAACCCGTGTTGTTGGAATTGGGGCCGGCGCTGCATTACAAAGTACCATAGTAGCATCTCCGGCATCCTGTGCAGGAAATGACGGTTCACTGACCCTCACTCCTACTACCGGAACCGGCCCATACACCTATTCCATTGATGGAGGAGTAACCTTCCAGGCCTCCAATACATTTTCAAACCTTACTCCGGGCAGTTATACCATTACATTCCAGGATGCCATTGGTTGTTCGGGAACGAAAGCAGGTACCATAACCTCCAGCACCGGAATTACGGGTACAGCAACAGCTACTCAAACCAGTTGCCCCGGTGCCAGTAATGCAACCATCACTGCAACACCAGTTACAGGAACTGCCCCCTTCACTTTTTCTTTAAACGGAGGGACATTCCAGGCATCTAATATATTTTCCAATGTAGCTGCGGGTACGCATACCGTTACCTTTAAAGATAATACGGGTTGTACCGGCACTGTTGATGTGGTAGTTACCGATGGACCGGCTATCACGGGTTCGGCTGCATCTACCGCAACCACCTGCCTTGGTGCATCTGATGGAACTGTTACTGTTACCCCCACCATTGCCGGTACCTATTCCTATACGTTGGATGGAGGTACTGCACAAGCTTCCAATATTTTTAATAATGTGGCAGTGGGTAACCACACGGTAACTTTCCAGGATGTAGCTGGATGTATTGGTACGGCCACAGTAAATGTTGCTGCCGGGCCACAGGTTACGGCAACTTCTACTACCATCCCTGCTTCCTGCCCGGGTGCTACCAATGGAAGCATTACCGTTACTACCTCCCTTGCCGGCACTTATACGTACAGCATAGATGGAGGAGCTTCACAAGCTTCTAACACTTTCAATAATGTGAGCGCGGGTACACATACCATTACCTTCCAAAATACATTGGGGTGTGCAGGAACTTTAGATGTTACAGTTGCCGCCGGTGCCGCACTAACGGGGACGGCTACCCCATCTGCTACTTCCTGCTCTGGTGTAAATGATGGCACCATCTCCGTAACTCCCTCTGTTGCCAGCGCATATACATACACGTTAAACCCGGGAGCTGTTGTTCAAAATAACAATAACCTTTTTACAGGGTTAGCACCAGGGACTTATGACGTATTGTTCCAGGATAATGGTACCGGATGCCAGGGCACGGTTACAAATATTACAGTTACAGAAGGTGCGGCATTAACCGGAACTGCGGTAGCCACCGCTACTTCCTGCCCCACAGTTAATGATGGCACCATTACCATTACTCCGGGAGGTACAGGCCCCTATACATTTACCCTTAATCCGGGAGCTATTTCACAGGCCTCCAATATATTTACCAACCTCGCTCCGGGTACCTATACCATTGATTTTACCACCGCAAGCGGATGTGTGGGAACTGTTGCGGGGTCGTTTACCGTAGCAGAAGGCCCCTACCGTACTTCTGCCACCACGCTCGATCAGCCAGATTGCGCCAACATAAATGATGGCATCATCACCATCAATCCCGGGGCAGAAGCCACTACGCCCTATGCTACTTTTACCCTAACAGGGCCTGGCGGCGCTATCTCCCAAAGCAGCAACACTTTTAACAATCTTCCGCCTGGAACTTATAATTACAACTTTACAGATGCTATTGGATGTACCGGATCTGGCACTGCAGTATTAACCACACATAGTCCGTTAGCCACTACTGTTGCCTTAACCATGCCTTTATGCAATGGAAATGCAAACGGTATAATTGCATTAAATGCTTCCGGTGGAGGAGCTCCTTATCAATATGCACTTGCTCCCTTTACCACCTACCAATCTAGTGGAACATTTAATACTACCAGCGGCACGTATACCATCCGCATTAAGGATACCTATGGTTGCACAAAGGATACTACCGTTATCCTGAATCAACCTCCGGTTCTTACTGCTTCTGCAGTGAGCAATATCCCCGCCGGTTGCGATGGCAATAATGGAACGGTTACCATAACCGCCGCAGGAGGTACTCCGGCTTATCAATATTCATTGGATGGTACTACCTTCCAGGCGGCTAATAATTTTGTGACGCCTACTCCGGGAACATTTGCCAACATTACCGTTAAGGATAATAACGGATGTACTGCCACTGCTTCGGCCACGGTTGCATTAATTGATAATATGTTCCTCAATATTGGAAATGATACTACCATTTGTGCCGAAACGAGATTAACCTTTGCTCCACAGACCAATGCAGGTACTAATATTTTCCAATGGAGGCCTTTAAATGCGGCTATAACACCTCCCGCAACCATTATTGATCCCGCCATTAAAAATGCCACCGTGGCACCGCTTGATACCGCCACTTATGTGCTTCATGCAGAATGGGGCGCCTGTGTACGCGAAGACACGGTATTAGTAAGGGTATTACAGAAACCAATTGCCGATGCCGGAAGAGATACAGCCATTTGCGACTTAAGCAGTGCTGTTGTTTCGGGATCTGCCACTAACCTTTCGGGTACCGTGAATTTTGCCTGGAGCCCCGCTGAATATGCAGCTACGCCTAATTTAGCCACTACAGTGGTTACTCCACCCAAAACCCAGGTATTCACCCTAACGGTAACGGATAACTATGGTTGTAATTTCCTTGTAACCGACCAGGTGGTGGTGGTAGTTCAACCCCCGGTACCTGCATTCGCGGGAAGAGACACAATTGCCGCCATTGGGCAACCGCATCAACTGTTTGGTAGTGGCGGCGTATCGTTCGAATGGTCGCCTGCTGCTCCCCTGAACCTTTCTACTGCTCAAAACCCAATCGCTATTCTTAACCACGATCAGCAATTCGTGCTTAAGGTTACGGACTATGCCGGATGTATTGGATATGACACTGTTTTTATACAGGTGTATAAAGATTCCGGGTATTATATTCCCAATGCCTTCTCGCCAAATGGCGATGGGTTGAATGATGTGTTTATCCCCACTCCTGTAAATATGGTTAAGACTAATTATTTCAGGGTTTATAACCGGTTAGGACAATTGATTTTTGAAACCAACGAATGGCGCAAAGGATGGGATGGCCGTTACCTGGGTAAAATTCAGCCCATAGGTGCTTATGTCTGGGTTATTCAGGGAATTGACAAGGCGGGAAAAACCATCCAGATGAAGGGTACTGTAATGCTGGTAAGATAATTTTAATAAAATCAAATGATATAGCTGCCTCAAAAACGAGGCAGCTTTTTTTTGGGGAATAACTGATTATTTTTTAAGCCAGGCTGAATATTCTTTAGTCAAAATCCTTTGTTCGAATTTTTTCCGGCATTATTTTTACCCCCGGGGTGGGGGCAGCAAAGGGCCTAAAAATTTTTTTCTCCTTCACTAAACTCCCTTGGTCTCTCTTTTTTCAACCCAGGAGAACCCTTATCCCATCTTCCTAAAAAAATCTTGTAATTACCTCCAATATCTTTGATTCAATCCGAAACCAATGGATGAAAATAAAATCTAAAACCCACATGGCCCAATTAGCATCCAGCCGGAAAAAAGTAACCCAGAAAAAAATATGAAAGAAAAATAGAAAGAAACAGGTAATTTTTCCGGACTGTACCAGATTACCTACTGTTCCCAAAAACAACAGGCACTAACCGATTGATCATTAATAAATCTGTCAATACTATTGCTGTAACTGCCTCCACTACCACCGGTACCCGCAATGCAATGGAGAGATCGTGACGTCCTTTTACCGAAAAGTTTTCCAACTTGCCGGTTTCCATATTTATGGATTGCTGTTCTTTGGGAGTGGAAGATGTGGGCTTAACTGCAACTCGAAACAGGAGTTCATTACCATTGCTAATCCCTCCTACAATTCCACCGGCATGGTTCGTTTGCGTTTTTCCGTTCGTATCAATAATTGCATCATTATGTTCTGATCCAAACATGGAAACTGCCTTAAACCCGGTTCCAAATTCAATTCCCCGAATTGCAGGAATGGAAAATACCGCATGGCTGATAAGCGACTCCACTGAATTGAAAAACGGTTCGCCTAAACCAGGCGGCATTCCGGAAACGGTGCAGGTTACTATACCTCCAACACTATCCTTAGCATCAATCGCCCTTTGCAATCCTGCTTCAACAGTTTGCATCCCGCCCAATTCAGAAATAAAGGCCAGGACTTTCAGATCAGGGTACCTTACTGATAAAATTTTTTTTGCTACAACTCCTGCTGCCACAAGGGAAACCGTAAGCCTGCCGCTAAAATGCCCGCCTCCCCTGTAATCTGAATATCCCCCAAATTTTTTGATTGCTACCCAATCTGCATGCCCGGGCCTGGGTATTGCTTTTTGTTTTTCATAATCTTCGCTCCGGGTATTCTCATTTTTAAACGCAATACATAGCGGTGAACCAGAGGTTTTCCCTTTAAATATACCGGAACGAAATTCCGGGATATCGGCTTCCGACCTGGGCGTTGTTCCCTTTTGTGCTCCTCCCCTTCTCCTATTAAGATCTGGCAAGAAGTCCTTTTCATCAATTTCCAGGCCTGCCGGGCAACCATCCAAAATTACACCGGTTTCCAGACCATGCGATTCGCCATAAATTGAAATCCGGAAAAAGGTTCCAAAACTATTCATGAATGTTCATTTTTACAGCTAGGTTTTGAAGATCGGAAAAAAAACCGGGATACGACTTTCTTACTGAATCCGCTCCCTCAATTTCAACAGCAGCATTTGCATTTAAGGCGAGTGTGGCTGCCATCATGGCAATTCGGTGATCGTGATGAGACGAAGCCTTAGTCGCCTGAATACCACCACCTCCCTTAATCCGCATACTGTCCTTTTCAGTCTTTACGGGGACACCCATCTTTGACAGAATATCTATTATTGATTTTTCCCTATTGCTTTCTTTGGTTGCCAATCTGGATCTGCCAGCAATAACTGACTCTCCCATACAATTAGCGGCAAGTGCGGCAAGAGGAGGAAAAAGATCTGGACAATCGGTGGCGTCAAACTCAAATGGCATTAGATCACCTTTCGCACATTTTAAAAGTGCCCCGTTCCATGAAATGTGTGCCCCCACCGATTCAAGTACCTGGAATATTTTTTGATCTGCCTGCAAGGATTCACTCCTCAAATTGGAAACGGTTACTTCGCCTCCAATAGCCCCGGCCACCAAAAAAAAAGAGGCCCCACTCCAATCGCCTTCTGCATTATAATATATGGTTTCAGGAGCCAGGTTGCCTGGTTCAATGATAAATTTTTCGTATCCGGAGTGGCTTACGGCATATCCAAAATGTAATAACATTTGAATGGAAAGGTCGATGTAGGGTTTGCTTCTTAAATTATGAACAAAAATTTCAACCCGTTCATTTGCCGCCTTTGCCAAAGCAAACAACATTCCTGTTAGATACTGGGAAGACTGCTCTCCATTAAGGGTTATTGAATGGGCTATCAACGGACCCTGAACTTCAAAAGGTGGAAATCCATCCTTTGAAAAAACAGTTACCTGCATTTCAGGCAAAACATCCAAAAAAAAATGCATAGGCCTCCTTAGCAGTGTACCCCTTCCGGTTAAAAAAAATTTCTGGGGAGACAAAGATGCTATGGGAGTGAACATTCTGAAACTTAGGCCACTTTCAGAAAAATCCAGCGAAGTATCAAGAGGCTTAATACTGCCCTTACTAAAAACACATTCAACATCTCCGGCAGTTTCAATTTTTGCTCCAAGTAATTTAATAATTCTCCTTGCCACCATTTCATCTTCGCTATGGCCTCCGCTTTTTATTATAGTTTTTCCATTATGTAGTAAAGCCAACGCCATGGCACGTTGTACAGCACTCTTACTGGCGGGGGCTACAAGGGTACCCTGGCAGGAAGAAGGGAAAATAGTAATCGCCCTCATACCAGGTCTTTTAAATGTTGCTGAAGGAAATCAAGGGAAACCGGCTCTGCATGGGCAGCACCAATTTTATCGAGCAAAACAAAATGAATATGCTGCCCTTCTCTTTTTTTATCTCTCTTTAACACCTCAAATACCCGGCTATAATCGGTTTCAATATCCACTGGAAGATGGTATTTTGTGAGCAGGGAAACTATTCTTTTAGATTCGGAAAAATGTAACCCATTTATTTTCTCCGATAAGGTACAGGCCGCAACCATGCCCACACTTATTGCATTACCATGCGGGATATGGTGCAGTTTCTCAATTGCATGACCAAGAGTATGGCCAAAATTCAATAATTTTCTGTCGGCTTTTTCAAATTCATCCCGGGTAACAATCCCCATTTTAATCTCTACATTCCTTTCAATGAGAGAAGTTACCCAGGTTGGATCCTGGCGAATGTTATGCAAAGTGGTTTGTTCCAGTAACTCAAACAAAGAAAGGTCGCAAATACAGGCATGCTTAATAATTTCGGCAAAACCATTTACCCATTCTTCTTCGGGAAGGGAGTTAAGAAATTGGAAATCGAAAACGATATACTCCGGTTGATAAACGGTTCCCACCATATTTTTATACATTCCCACATCCACCCCATTTTTTCCACCCAGTGAGGCATCAACCATGGCTAGTATGGAAGTTGGGAAAAGTACAAGGTGCATTCCTCTTTTATAAACAGAGGCCACATACCCGGCAATATCGGTAACTACACCTCCTCCTACGCCAACCAGATAAGATGTTTTATCCATATCAACCTGTAGGAGCTTCTCAATAATTCTATCCACTGTTGATTGAACTTTATTTCCCTCACCGGCAGGTATAACGACGGTCTCCTTTCCTTCAAATATGCCCGGATGAGCATTGAAAACATTTTCATCTGTAAGAATAATAAAGGATGTGGGTAGTGTGCATAAAAAGGTATCCAGAGATTGATTGAAGATGCAGGAAGTAAATGCCGCATTGGGAAATGAGTATCTTCTTTCGGTCATTTGTTGGATTCAATAGTTTTGTTTGCATTCATAACCCGGTTTTGATGGTTGATGCTTTCCAGGTGAATAGCGTCAAAATAATGCCTGATAAAATCGCGGCTTAGTCCAAGGGGATTTCCAATTTCGAAAGCCCTCTCCAATATTTCATTCCAACGGTTAGCCTGGAGAATTGTAATATCATTATCCCGTTTTTGTTCCCCGATGCTATCAGCCAGCTTCATGCGCTGCCCCAGCAGGATCAATAATTCTTCATCGAGTTGATCGATCTGATGCCGAAGCGTATTGAGGTTTTGAAGAAACATTTCTTCCTGGCTCGTTTCTTTGCGCCAGGTAAGGCTCTCCATCATTTCAGCCCATGCCTCCGGGGTAATTTGTTGTTTGGCATCGCTCCAGGCATTATCCGGATCAATATGAGATTCCATCATTAATCCATTCAGATCGAGATCAATACTTTTTTGGGCCACCTCCCGCAACATGGTCCGGTTTCCGCAAATATGCGATGGGTCGCAAATCATCAGCATTTCCGGAAAACGGATTTTCATTTCGATGGCCAGGTGCCACATGGGAGCATTCCGGTATTTAGTATTTCCATAAGAAGAAAAGCCGCGATGAATCAATCCCAGATTTTTGATTCCGGTATTCAAAAAACGCTCCACGGCACCACACCACAGTTCAAGATCGGGATTGATGGGATTCTTTACTAGGATTGGAACATTTACGTCACGCAGGGCGTCAGCAATTTCCTGAACACTAAATGGATTTACCGTGGTTCGTGCCCCAATCCATAAAACATCCATTTCATGTTTAAGCGCTTCCTCCACATGCTTCGCAGTAACTACCTCAACTGTTACCGGCAAATTAAATTCCCTTCGAACATTTTCCAGCCAATGAAGACCCGCGGTCCCAATCCCTTCAAACATTCCGGGTTTGGTTCGGGGTTTCCAAATACCCGCTCTAAATAAATCTATCTTCCCTGTAGCAGCCAATCTTTTAGCAGTATCCATTACCTGCTGTTCTGTTTCTGCGCTGCAGGGTCCGCTTACCAAAAGTGGCCTCTTTTCCCATATATCCTGAAGCATTGCTTTCATATATTAACAGTTGTAAAATTAAGATAAGATGGCCATGCTATTTAATAACCCGGCTAATGGAGTTAGCCCTGGAAATTAAAGCTTTTAGCTTTACCGGATTTTCTTCTTCCAGGCAACCTTTAAACAAATTAAGTTGATCAATATGCTCCTGTAATACATCCAGGATATGATCGCGGTTCTGTAACAGGATGGGTACCCACATTTCGCCTTTGCTCTTGGCCAGCCTCACCGTACTCTCGAAGCCTCCACTGGCCAGTTCAAAAATATTTTTATCTTCCTTTTCCTTTTGCAACACTGTATTTGCCAGGGCGAAGGAGGTGATATGGGAAATATGACTGATATACGCTGTATGGATATCATGTTCTTTCGGGGACATATTCACCAAATGCATCCCCAGGGCTTTGTATAATTTCTCCACCAGCACAAGACAGTCTTTACCGGATCTTTCCCTTTCACAAATTACGGCTGCCTTTCCCGAAAATGAATCGGCCCTGGCCGCATCTGGACCGGCGTATTCAGTCCCCCACATCGGATGGGTTGCCACAAACCATTCCCGATTGGGGTGGTTCGTAACAGTAATGCATACCGGCCCTTTGGTGGATCCCGTATCCATCACGGTTTTACCGGCGGCCAGGTCTAAAACCCGGGGGAGGATCCGGATACATTCATCCACTGGTATTGCAATAATAATCAGCGTTGCTCTGGCAACTGCCTCATCCAGTGGTAAAATCTCATGTACCAATCCCAAATGAAGGGCCTTTTGAGCGTGATTTTCACTGCAATCAAAACCCACAATATGGAGTCCTTTCCATTCCTGCCTAAGCCTGAGAGAAATGGATCCTCCTATCAATCCCAATCCAATAATACAAATAGTCATAAAAAAGCCGGCTAGCAGCCGGAATATTTTAGGGTCAAACAATGGGGTAAAAAGAATAATTCCGGCTATGCGTAAGTCAGGTAATAATAATAACCGTTTGAGAGAATCTTTGACATCTGAAACGAAAATAGGTGAAAAAGAGGGAAAAATATAAAAAGAAAAGCCATCCAAAATGGACGGCCTTCCTATTTGCTTGTCTAAAAAATGATATTATCCGTGCCTCCCCAGGTTGGGGAAACAGAAAATCTCTTATTTCTTAACTGCAGAATCAACAGCAGCAGCAGCAGCTTTAGCAGCAGTATCAACTACAGCAGCAGCAGCTTTAGCGGCAGTATCAACTACGGCAGCAGCAGGAGCTTCAGTTACAGTAGAATCTGTAGTAGCAGGAGTTTCTTCCTTCTTGTCTGAACTAGTGCATGCTGCGAAAGCTACAGCAAGGATTGCGATTGCAAAAAACTTTTTCATTTGTTTTTGTTGTTTAATTAAAATTATAATTTGACAATTTATACAGGATATTAAAAAAGGTAACCCACTAATTTTAAAAAAGTTTTATTTTCTTTGGATTGGGTTACCAATGCCCAAAAAACGTATTAAAATCAACGGATTCAGTGAGCACCCCAACGCAGGAAAAGGAATTATTAGAAGGACTGGCTAAAGAAGACCGGGTAGTAGTGGAGCAGATTTACCGGGATAATTACCCTATGATCCAGTCGCTGATTATTAATAATAACGGGTCTGTGGATGATGCTGCGGATATTTTTCAGGAATCCATGATAGTTCTTTTCGAAAAGGCAAAATCTCCGGAATTTGAACTTAACTGCCTGATTAAGACTTATTTATATTCTGTCGCAAGAAGGCTATGGCTCAAAAAACTGCAACAGATGCAACGGTTTGGCAGGGCCACTGATGCCAGCATGGAAATGGTAGCGGTGGAAGAAGACCTGGAGATTCATGAAAAAAAGCAGTTGGAATTCAATGTAATGGATGCTGCCATGGCGAAAATCGGGGAACCCTGTAAATCGTTACTGGAGGCCTATTACATTCAAAAGAAGCCCATGCAACAGATTGCCCAGGAATTTGGATATACCAATTCCGACAATGCCAAAACCCAGAAATATAAATGCCTGGTTAGGTTAAAAAAATTGTTTTTTGCTCAATATAAAAACACAGAATAGATGGAAGATACATTATTGATGGATGCTGTAGAGCGATTCGCCAACGGGGAAATGTCGGTGGAAGAAAAAATCTATTTTGAAGATCTCCGAAAAAATAATCCCGAGTTAGATCAGGCTGTTGTTGAATATTTGTTTTTTCTGAATGAAATAGATAACTATGGTAAATCCCGCCAGTTCCGCCATATCCTGCAGGAAACGGAGGTGAAATTGGTTGAGGAAGGAGTAATTCACAAATCACCCCTTAATGGAAAATCAAAACTGGTATATATGTGGAAGCGGTACAAAAAGACCATTGCGGTGGCAGCTTCCATTGCAGGCATTATTTCCCTGGTCAGTATGGTCATTATGTCTTCTTTAAGTACCCGGAAAGACAATAACATTAGCCTGCTGGTAAGTAAAATCAATAAGCAGGGACAACAAATCAGGGATATTAACCGTAAAACCGACCAGATTGCAGCTAAGCAGGATCAAAATAATTCCACCCCGGAACCTACCCGGATAGACGCCAGGTTTAGGGCTACCGGCTTTATGATTGATGCCAACAATAATTATATTGTAACCAATGCCCATGTGGTAAAGGAGGCATTACACAAACTCATCGTAGAAAACAGCAAAGGATTCCAATATGTAGCAGAAGCTATATATGTTGACCCCGCTACCGACCTCGCCATCCTGAAAGTAAAAGATGAAACATTTAAAAAATTACCTCCCCTACCTTACAATATCTCTAAAAACAATCCGCAATTGGGAGAACAGGTATTTATGCTTGGGTTCCCCAAACAGGAAATAGTTTATGGCGAAGGATATGTTTCTGCACGAAATGGGTATGAACTAGATACTACCTATTGCCAACTCTCTACCTCTGTAAATGAAGGGAGCAGTGGCTCTCCGGTAATCAATAAAAATGGGGAACTCCTGGGTATCATTACCAGCATGGAAAACAATGCGGCCGGTGTCGTTTTTGCCATTAAATCGGCCAACATTTATCGTGCTATTGAAAATGTGAAGAAGATGAAGGACTATGATGATATCCGGATTAATTCCCAGTCTTCCTTAAGGGGCGTTGACCGCATCGATCAAATCAGGAAAATTCAAGACTACGTATTCATGGTTAAAGGCAATTAAAGCTTAAACCTATTCATATCAGAGGCTGCCTAAACTTTAAGCGGCCTCTTCTTTTTTGAATTATCCAATGTTTCCTGGAAATTAAAAGAGAAGAAGGTTTTTTTTAACCCCAAAGTGCAGCAGGATAAACCTGTTCCGACACCAGCCGGGTAACACTTGCTTTTACTTCGGGGGCATCTTCCTTATAGGTTACTCCAAACCATTGGGCGGAAGTTGGAATCACTTTAATATGCCGCCCCTCCCTTTTAATAAAATCATCTGCAATAAGGGGTATAAAAAATTCGGATTTCAGGTTATCCCAATTAGCTTCCACAAATGTTTCGAATTGCTTCCTGGCATTATCAAAAATGGAAGGATGAAAGCACCAGAAATTCATCGACACACTTGAATTGGCAGGAACTTCAACCTTTTCACCATTTTCTTCATAAACCACCCGGCCATTATCATTAAAAATGCTGGTACGTTCGTTAATAGCTACCAGGTTAAAATCTGCATCTACCTTACATACACCCCGGCTAACAGTGCCATAACTACTCAGGGTTTTATCTAGCTGGTAGCCAACAATCGCCCAGGTATTGTTGTTACACCCATGGAGTAAGAAGTCTGCCGCCTTTTTAAATGCATCCGGACCATAATAATCATCTGCATTAATAACTGCAAATGGTTCCTGAACAACGTTTGCAGCACATAACACGGCATGGCCCGTACCCCATGGTTTGGCGCGCATCTCCGGAACCCGTCCGCCTGGAACATAACTATCCATTTCCTGAAATACATATTCCGTTTCAATCTTTCCCTTCAATTTATTTTCAAAATTTGCCTTAAAGTTGTCGGCAAAGTCCTTTCTAATAATAAATACGACTTTTTTAAACCCAGCCCGGATTGCATCATAAATGGAGTAATCCATGATTGTTTCACCAGAGGGTCCAAACCCTTCCGTTTGTTTCATACTGCCATACCTGCTGGCCATTCCGGCTGCCAAAATTAAAAGCGTTGGTTTCATGAATTTATATTTTCTGGGATTTATTCTATTTTTTTGCAGGGCAAAAATAATATAACAGTTTGAAAAATTTGTTGGGCATCAAACCTCCTGGGATTGTGCAACTGCACGATAAACGCTTAACCCGTCGGGAAATTGCATTAAGTGTGGCTCGCCTGGATGAGGTACATCCACTTATTTCGGGGAATAAATTTTATAAACTGACTTATTACCTTAGCAAGGCACTAAAATCCCCGTCACCGGAAATAATAAGCTTTGGAGGAGCCTATTCCAACCACCTTCATGCTTTAGCCTATACTGCCAAAGCGCTCGGAATTAAATCAACCGGGATAATACGGGGAGAGAAACCAACCCACCTATCTCCCACCCTGCAGGATTGTGCTTTTTACGGAATGAATCTCCGGTTTCTTTCCAGAAACGAATACCGCCTGCAACAAAATAAATTACTTCAAAATCAGAATACCTACGAAAACCCCATCTTGATACCCGAAGGTGGTTTTGGAGAATTGGGAATGCAGGGAGCCGCTTTGATGTATGCTGATATCCGGGGGAATGAATATACACATATAATTTGTGCCTGCGGTACTGGAACCAGCATTGCCGGACTCTTACATAATGCTGATTCTTCCCAGATAATATCCGGGATCCCGGTTTTAAAAGGATACTCCAATTTAAAACGGGATATTCTTTCTCTGACCCCGGAAAAAACAGGTGAAAATTTGCAAATCTTCCAAGAATATCATTTTGGGGGTTATGCAAAATATAATACCGAACTCCTTCAATTTATGAACCAGTGGTATCGTCGTTTTGAAATTCCGTCTGATTTCGTTTATACCGGAAAATTATTTTTTGCATTGGATCATCTGTTAGAGCATGGATTTTTCCCCCGGGGATCCAGGATTCTTTGTATCCACAGCGGCGGTTTACAGGGAAACAGGTCGCTTAATCCAGGTAGTTTGATTTTTTAATCCCTATTAACAGATAAATATTTTTAAAGCAGGGAATTTGAATAAGGGGTGTTTATTTTTGCCTATCTGAAATCATGTTGAATAAACTATCTTTTTACAGTATTCTTTTCATCTTATCCATTCAGGCTAAATCTGTTCTGGCACAAGCCAGCCTTCCTAATATTACGGTTAAGGATTATAACGGGAAAATTGTGGTAAGCTGGAAAAACGACTATGCCAAACCAATCAGTAATATCAGCATTCAACGTTCCTTCGATAGTTTGCGGAATTTCACCACCATTGGTACCGTATTAAATCCCCAAAACCTGGAAAATGGTTTTGCAGATGACAAAGCCCCTTTTAATGGGATGTATTATAGATTATTTATCAGCTTCGAGGGAGGAAATTACGAATTCAGTAAAACACAAAGACCTGAAAGGGTCCCCCTGGCAAATGAAGAGGTAAATGGGAATAGTTATGGTATCAGGTACTTTTGGCAACTGGAACCTGTTGCGGAAGCGAGCCCCGATTCTTCTAAGGCTGAAAAGGAAATTACAACCATTCCACCATCCCTTGTCAAACCCGATTCGGTTGTTATCCCAAACAAACCAGCACCGGAGAGTATTACCTATCCCAGTAAAAGAATTTACACGGTTCGCGAATCCAGTTTAGTATTATTCCTGCCCGGGGCATCACATCGGAAATACCATGTCAGATTTTTTGACGAGTCCGACAAACCTGTATTGGAATTGCATAAACTAACAGACGAATACCTGATATTGGAGAAATATAACTTTATGAAATCCGGATGGTATCATTTTGAATTATATGATGCTGATAAGCTGATAGAAAAGAATAAATTTTTCCTGGGTAAAGACGCTAAAACAAATGTTTCTATCCCCCGGTTAAGCAACCGCTGATTGCAGTAGTTTTACCTGGAATACTTCTTCGAAATGTTTGCTGATTTTCTGCTTGGTTACTTCATAATCCACTTTATGGCCCAACTCCTTTTCGATGGAGGTTACCTGTTTACCTATTATTCCGCAGGGAATGATGTGATTGAAATAGGAAAGATCGGTATTTACATTCAACGCAAAGCCATGCATGGTAACCCAACGGCTGCAACGAACTCCTATTGCAGCTATCTTTCTTTCCCTTCCCGGAAAATTAGCGTCAATCCATACGCCGGTTTCTCCCTTTGAGCGCTCACCTATAATTCCATATTCAGCAATCGTTTTAATGATTACCTCTTCGAGGTTTCTTAGATATATGCCAATATCGGTATAGAACTTTTCCAGGTCGAGAATTGGATACCCTACTATTTGCTGCAATCCATGAAACGTAATATCTCCACCCCGATTGGTATGAAAATATTCAATCCCCAAATTCTCCCGCTGGGTATCATTCAATAATACATGAGCGGGGTCACCCGATTTCCCCAGGGTAAATACCGGCGGATGCTCGCATAACAAAAAATAGTTTTTTGTGGGAACATCGTTTGGTGGAGTTCCTGCGTTCCGGGCCATCGCTTTAAGTTCCAGATTCTTTTTTAACAGGCTTTCCTGGTAATCCCATGCCTCCCGGTAATGCATCTGACCCAAATCCTGAAATATCGCCTGCAGAACTTCCATACAATGATTTAATTTGCAAAGTTAATAAATCAATACCGCCACGTTTTACAATTATGCTGCATCCAGAAGAATCAGAAAAGGACCTTCCCGAAATAGAGGAATTATTTGAAAAGCATAGCATCGTGATCGACAGAGGGCAGGAGCCGCTGCGCATAGATAAATTCCTGATGCAACGAATGGAAGGAGCTACCCGGAATAAAATTCAGCAGGCAATTGAAAATGAACTGGTGCTGGTTAATGATAAACCGGTTAAAAGTAATTACAAAATCAGGCCGGCAGACAGGATTGTTCTTTACGACAGCAACGCACCGGAAAGCTCAGAGATCATTCCGCAGGAAATGAACCTGGATATCGTTTACGAAGACGATCATATAATGGTAGTAAACAAACCCGTTAACATGGTGGTACATCCGGGGAGCGGGAATCCCGATCATACCCTGATTAACGGTATTGCCTGGCATCTCAGAAAAAACAACCCAGGCCTCGATGAAAGCGCGCTGCCCCGGTATGGGCTCGTTCACCGCATCGATAAAAATACCAGCGGATTGATTGTGCTGGCTAAATCCCAGAAAGCGATGAGCGACCTGGCCAAACAATTTTTCGACCATACCGTGCACCGGAGATATGTAGCCCTCGTTTGGGGCGATTTGAAAGAAGACAGTGGAACCATTGTAGCCAACGTTGGCCGGCACCTTCGGTTTAGAAAATTATTTACTGCCTATCCGGATGCTGACCATGGAAAAGATGCTACTACCCATTACCGTGTGATAGAACGCTTCAACTATGTAACCCTGGTGGAATGCCGGCTCGAAACCGGAAGAACGCACCAGATCAGGGTGCACATGCAATATATCGGACATCCCCTTTTCAACGATGACTTTTACGGTGGCGACCGGATTGTGAAAGGAACAGTATACAGTAAATACAAACAGTTTGTGGAAAATTGCTTTTCAATCTGTAACCGGCAGGCACTTCACGCCAAAGAGCTTGGATTTGTACACCCGGTTACCCGGGAAAAAATGCTATTTGTTTCAGAATTACCGGAAGATATGGAAACCGTAATTGAAAAATGGAGAAGGTATGTAAATGCAAAAAGGATTTCCATCCAAAAAGGAGATTGACCCCGCTTTTGCCTCGGAAGTATTTTATTCCAGACTTCAAAAAGGCCCATCCGGTACCCGGTTCCTCCAGACAATTCGCCATTGATATACAAATTATTAACTCCCATTATGGCCCATTGATACAAAATCTAACGGCAAAGTCTTCAATTTTCATACTTTTATTAAAATATACCATTCCATGATTCATAACAAGCGACTCCTTACACAAATTTTTGCTCCCGTGATTATTTCGGGACTGTTGATTGCCTGCCAGGGCAAGAAAACTGAAACCTCCAACTCTGGAGCAGACAGTACCAAACTGGCGGCGGACACATTTGACAGCAACTTTAAAGTGGAGGCAGAATCCTTTGCCGACCTTCAACTTTTACGATACCAGGTTCCCGGTTTTAATTCGCTGCCCTTAGCACAAAAGCAGCTTGCCTACTATCTCTATGAAGCGGCGCTTGCAGGAAGGGATATCATTTACGACCAGAAAAGTAAAGATGGATTAATGCTGCGGAAGACACTTGAAGTAATTTATGGCAGCTTTAAAGGCGATAAAAATTCGGAGGATTGGAATAAACTAAAAGAATACTGTGGAAGAGTTTGGTTCAGCAATGGAAATTACCATCATTACAGCAATGAGAAGTTTATTCCCGCATGCAGTTACGACTATTTTATTAGTACGGTAAAAAACAGTGATACCGCAAGCCTTCCCAAAGAGGCAGGAGAATCGGTTGATGCGTTCCTCGCGCGCATTAAACCCATTGTGGCAGATATTAAATACAGACCCAAACTGGTTGACCTCAGGCCAAATATTGATAATATAGCTGCCTCGGCGGTAAATTTTTATGAAGGAGTTACACAACCTGAAGTTGAAAATTTCTATTCCAAATTCGATACCAAGGGAGATGCCCCTTCCTGGGGCTTAAACAGCAAGGTTATCAAAGAAAACGGCCAGGTGGTAGAAAAAACCTGGAAGGTTGGTGGCATGTATGGCCCGGCCATTGAAAAGATCGTTTATTGGCTCAACAAAGCAAGCACTGTGGCTGAAAATCCGCAGCAGAAAAAGGCGCTCGACCTATTGAGTAAATATTACCAAACCGGAGACCTTAAAACCTATGATGATTACGCCATAGCATGGGTAGCCGATACCGCCAGCCGGATTGATGTAGTGAATGGATTCACAGAAGTGTATCTTGATCCGATTGGGAAAAAGGGAAGTTTCGAAAGCGTGCTATCGCTAAAAGATTTAGAAACAACCAAACGCATTAAAGCCATTGCGGCACAGGCACAATGGTTTGAAGATAACTCTCCTTTGATGCCCGAACATAAAAAGAAAAATGTAAAAGGGATTACGGCCAAAGCAATCACCGTAATTGCTGAAAGCGGAGACGCAGCCCCCAGTACACCCATTGGGATAAACCTTCCCAATGCGGATTGGATCAGGAAGGAGCATGGTTCAAAATCGGTTTCACTCAGCAACATTATCCATTCTTACAATGTGGCAGGAGCCAAAGGAGGAATGCTGGATGAATTTGGTTTGAATGACACGGTGAAACAACGAATCAGGGAATATGGCAACCTGGCCAGCGACCTGCACACCGACATGCACGAATGCATTGGCCACGCCAGCGGCCAAATAAACCCGGGAGTGGAAACCACCGATAAAACGCTGAAAAATTATGCTTCATGCCTGGAGGAAGCGCGCGCCGATCTGGTTGCGCTCTACTATATCATGGATAAAAAGCTGATCGAAATTGGCGTAATGCCCTCTCTGGAGGTAGGAAAAGCAGAATACGACAGTTACCTGATGAATGGACTGATGACTCAATTAACCCGACTCAAGCCAGGTGAACAACTCGAAGAAGCCCACATGCGTAACCGTCAGCTAATTGCCCGGTGGGTATATGAAAAAGGGAAAAAAGATAATGTGGTGGAATTTGTAAAAAAAGATGGTAAAACTTATGTTCGGATTAATGATTATGAAAAATTAAGGACCCTGTTTGGTGAGCTGCTTCGTGAAATACAAAGAATAAAATCAGAAGGCGATTACAATGCAGGTAAAAACTTAGTGGAAACTTACGGGGTGAAGGTAGACCCGGTTCTTCATGCGGAAGTATTGAAGCGTTTTGCAAAATTAAATATCAAACCATACAAAGGATTTGTACAACCCAAACTGGTACCGGTAATGGATGGCGATAAAATTACTGATGTAAAAATTGAGTATCCTGCCAGCTTCTACCAGCAGATGATGGAATATGGGAAGCAATATTCCCTGCTGCCTATTAAGAATTAAGCTTTATATAATTCATATTTCATTGGATGCCTGCTAAAAGCGGGCATCTTTTTTTATTATTCCCCTCTATTAAAATCAAACAGGGTGGCTGTAAATACAGCACGCTCCCGCTTTTTGGTAATGGCTTTCCAATTCCCGTTATATCTTAACAATACCGGGACCAATAACCCATTAAAGTGATTCATTTCTACTTCCATGTGCACATCAAAATCGTAGAAAAGAGCATTATAACTAAGATGGTAATTCCTGGCCATTACCTCAAAAGTTTTTTCATCGAACCAGGTAGTCATTTCATCTAACACCACCTCATCTTCATGATCGGGTTTAACCGTTTGCCGGAAAATATAACAGCCAACTCCATTCTTAGTCCCGAAATCGATCTCCATATTGTAATCATCGGCCATCTCCTGGTCGAAAATGGCGGTTTTATTACTCATAAAAGGGAGTCCTTTAATTTTTCTACCCGGGTTAAAGAACAGCATTTTCAGTTGTTCCTTATGCTTTTCCATTCCTGATTTTCCTTCAAGGCTCAAAGGGGCATTCCCCACAATATTGGTTTCCCCGCAAATGGTTCCTTTAGTAAAAAACAGGGAAGCATACATATTGGCCGTATAATAATTAAATTGTTTCTCCGCATTAAATATATCGCCTGTATGGGTTTCATCCAGGACAACCATACTGCGGCAAGAATCCTTTCTAATTTGTTTTGTTTTGCTATAAAGGGTAG
>CAZYKA010000014.1:47076-60901 GCA_964647915.1 uncultured Ferruginibacter sp.
ACCATACTGCGGCAAGAATCCTTTCTAATTTGTTTTGTTTTGCTATAAAGGGTAGCAATGGGTCTCCCCTTTTTATCGAGAATCCGGATATCATTTAGGGAAGTGTACCCCAGAATCCGCAGGTTTTTAAATGCCTTGTAAAAGCTGCTGTCGTTTTTTATCCTGGATATAAAGCGGGTAACATCCAACCTTTTATCTACAATCACTTCAGAAAGGGTAATCACATTGGAGCCAACCCTTACGGCCGTATCCCCGGATTGGGCATAGGAAAGAAGGTAAAAAGAAAAGAAAATAACCAGGCAAAGAAACTCCCGTTTCATTGGCAGTATGTTACTTTGAAAACATCATCCGGTAATCCACCTTTACTTTCCCTTTACTGATGTCATCGAGTTTCCGTTTTAGCAGGGTGCGCTTAAGCGGTTTAAGGTAGTCGATAAAGAGCTTCCCGTCAATATGGTCATACTCATGCAGGATGATACGAGCGGTAAGTCCATTAAATGTGCGTTGTTGTGGTTTGAAGTGCTCATCTACGAAATCAATAGTTACCGTTTCATGTCGATCGATATCTTCTCTGATCCGGGGTATGCTGAGACAGCCTTCATTATAGCTCCATTTTTTTCCATCCACAGAAACCACATGGGCATTTATGAAAACTCCTTTAAAACCGGGTTCATCCGGATATTTACCTTTATCCTCCTCCTGGTTTTTAAAAATCTGTGCGCTGTCCATTACAAACAGCCTGATGTCGCGGTTAATTTGGGGTGCAGCAAGTCCAACTCCATTGCTATTATACATGGTTTCCCACATATCAGCAATCAATTTATTCAGTTCCGGGTAATTGGGATTAATATCCTGGGCGAGTTTCCGTAAAACCGGCGAGCCATAGGCTACTATCGGAAGGATCATACTTTAAAATTATGCTGCAAAATTAACACATTAAAGGGTAGGCATCAATATCAGGCGAGGCTTATATTCTGAAGATAATCCCGGAGCATAATGGTGGCAGCAATTTCATCTACCAAGGCTTTATTCTGCCTGGCTTTTCTCTTAAGCCCCATTTCCAACATGGCATCCTTTGCCATTTTTGAAGTATAACGTTCGTCAACTTCCGTTATAGGTATAGTTGGAAAAGTTTCCTTCAATTTTGCAAGGGCCTTTTTCACTAAGGAGGTGGCGTGTGTATCTGTGCCATCCAGGTTCTTAGGTAATCCAATAATAATACGCTCCACCGATTCGGTTCTAAAATATTGATTGAGAAAGGAAATTAAATCCTGGGTGGGAATCGTAGTGAGTCCCGTTGCAATAATCTGGAACGGGTCGGTAACTGCAATACCGGTTCTTTTCCCTCCATAATCAATAGCTATGATTCTTGCCATATTAACTAATAAATATATCCGTGAGTACAAAGATGGCAAATACTACGGAAGCAACCCCGTTTGCGGTCATAAATGCCAGATTTACCCTGCGAAGATCGTTCGGTTTTACAATACTATGCTGGTAAATAAGCATTCCCACAAAAACCCCAATGCCCAGCCAGTAAAATAATCCAAAATGCCCGTAGAAGCCGGCAGTCACAACAAAGCCTGCTGAAAGCAGGTGTAAAAATTCTGAAATATGGAGCGCCGTTTTTGCGCCAAAAAGAGCAGGTATTGAATGGAGTTGATGGTCTTTGTCGAAATGCACATCCTGCAGGGCATAAATTATATCAAACCCGCTTACCCAGCAAATTACAGAAAAGGAAAAAAGCAAGGGTAACAGGCTAAATTTTCCAGTTACTGCGAGATAGGCTCCAATGGGTGCAAGGCTTAATCCTAACCCAAGCACCAGGTGGCAAAGGGCGGTGAAACGTTTTGTATAGCTGTAAAACAGGACCACAAATAAAGCCACAAAACTCAGGACAAAACAAAGCGGATTAATGAACCAGCAACAAACAATAAAAGCCACAGCATTAAGGATTACAAAAACCAGGGCACTGTTTGCATGAATAATTCCTGCCGGGATTTCACGAATTGCGGTTCGTGGGTTTAGTGCATCAAAGCTCCTATCGAGATAACGATTAAAGCCCATGGCAGCACTCCGGGCAAAAATCATGCATAGAATAACCAGCAGAAATTTGATCCATAATTTATCCGCAATAATAAAATTTCCGAAACCGGAAAAGCCGGATTCGAGTTGCATCTGTCCCCATGCCTGATATCCAAGGAAAAATCCGATTAAGGCAAAGGGCATCGCAAAGATGGTGTGGGAGAATTTTACAAGAGAGAGATACCTTTTAACAGCCGTCATCCTTTTCTTACTTTTTATTGAGGTGAGTGCGTACGATCTCCCATAACACAACCCCGGCGGCGGTAGCAATGTTCAGAGAATGTTTCATGCCAAGCTGGGGTATTTCCACAGCCCCGTCACATTGGTTAATGGTGGATTGTTCAACCCCTGCCACTTCGTTTCCAAATATTACTGCTACCTTATCCATTGTTGAGAAATCCGATTGATGAAGCAGGTTGCTATCGTGCACCTGCTCTACCGCAAATATGGCATATCCTAGTTGCCGAAGTTCGGTAATAGCTTCTGAAGCTGTCTTAAAATATTTCCAGCGAACCGTATCTTCTGCACCCAAAGCGGTTTTTCGAATTTCTTTATGGGGAGGAAATGCCGTATAGCCGGTAATAAAAATAGATTCCAGCAAAAAAGCATCTGCCGTCCGAAAGAGACTTCCCACATTATAGGCGCTTCTTACATTCTCCAACACGGCAATAACCGGCAATTTCTCTGCTTCCCGAAATTCTTCAACAGTTTTCCGGTTCAACTCCTGCATAGTCAGTTTTTCCATCTCTCAATATTTGGAATTAAGCCGGTTGCCCCAGTTGGCTGCTTTTTTTTGCTTCTTCTTTTTTTTCGGAAAAGGCCCTTGCTGCGGAAATAAAATGCACAAACAATGGATGAGGATTCTCCACTGTACTTTTTAATTCAGGGTGAAACTGTACACCAATAAAAAACGGATGGTTCGGTATTTCAATAATCTCCACAAGACCTGAATCGGGATTTCGTCCACTCGCGATAAGACCTGCATTTTGAAAATCATTCAGGTAGGAATTATTGAACTCCCATCGATGTCGGTGGCGTTCACTAATACGGGAGACACTATTATATATTCGGGATGCCAGGCTACCTGGTAATAAATCGCAAGGATATGCACCCAGCCTCATTGTACCCCCTTTCTTTTTTACTTTTTTCTGTTCTTCCATGAGAGCAATAACGGGATGGGGCGTTTTGGTATCCATTTCGGTAGAGTGTGCATCTGACCAACCAATCACATTTCTTGCATATTCTATCACGGCCATCTGCATCCCCAGGCAGATACCAAAAAATGGAAGCCCGTTTTCACGAGCGTATTTTACGGCTGCAATTTTTCCTTCTACTCCCCGGATACCAAATCCCGGAGCCACCAGAATAGCATCCACATCTTTAAGGTTTTCAGCAATATTTTCCGGGGTAAGGAATTCGGAGTGGATATTTTTTACATCCACCTTACATTGATTGACAGCGCCGGCATGTACAAAGGCTTCCAGGATGGATTTATACGCATCCTGGAGCTCAATGTATTTACCAATAAGCCCCACTTTAATTTTTCGGTTGGGGTGGCTGAGTTTATCAAGAAATCCTCTCCATCTAACCAAATCGGGTGCGGCGTAACCGTTAATGTGTAATTTCTTCAAAACAATTACATCCAGGCCTTCTTCCAACATCTTCAACGGAACTTCATAGATGGTACTGGCATCAATTGCTTCAATAACGGCATTAGGTTTCACATTACAAAACAGGCCAATTTTCTTTCGGAGTTCGGGCGTGAGATGGTGCTCGGTACGGCATACAATGATATCCGGAGAAACCCCTTCCTGGCTCAGCATCTTCACGCTATGCTGTGTAGGTTTTGTTTTTAATTCTTTAGCGGCTTTTAAATAGGGAATGAGGGTAAGGTGCACCACCAGGCAATCTTCATCCGGCATCTCCCATTGCAATTGGCGGACCGCCTCCACAAATGGAAGGCTTTCAATATCGCCCACGGTACCTCCAATTTCTGTTATAACGATATCATAATTCCCGGTTTCCCCCAACAGCAGCATCCGGCGTTTGATTTCGTCTGTAATATGCGGCACTACCTGTACTGTCTTTCCTAAATATTCGCCTTCCCGTTCTTTATTAATAACGGTTTGGTATATACGCCCGGTGGTTACATTATTAGATTGAGACGTGGCCGTATTTAAAAACCTTTCATAGTGGCCCAGGTCAAGGTCGGTTTCAGCTCCATCGTCCGTAACAAAACATTCGCCGTGCTCATAGGGATTAAGAGTACCCGGATCCACATTAATATAAGGGTCGAATTTCTGAATAGTAACGCTCAGCCCCCGGCTTTGAAGCAGCTTAGCAAGTGAAGCGGCAATAATTCCTTTGCCCAAAGAAGAAGTAACACCTCCCGTTACAAAAATATACTTGGCCATATCTTTACTTTAATATTATTTAAAAAACAAATATTCCACATCAACATCCGGGGATGCTGTGGAAAAATCTGATTAAATACTATTGATTAAACGTGACCGGCGGAGGGAAATATCCGGGAGGTCATGCAAAGATAAAATTTTATTCCGGCTACTGAAACAATAATTTCATATTTCACGAAAATCCATTTTCGCCATATTTAACAGAGGCCTTAAATAGCTCTTTTTTAGCATACATCGGCAAAAGTAGGAGGGCCGGGGTACCTACCCCACGGTGATTTTCTTAAAGCTGGCCGCAATTCCTTTAATCAATGAAGAACTGAAGCCCTGGTGTTCCATTTCATTCAGCCCCGCAATGGTGCACCCTTTTGGAGTAGTAACTTTATCAATTTCCTGTTCCGGATGGGTTTTCTTTTCAAGCAGCATCTGGGCGGCTCCTTTTACTGTTTGCGCAGCAATAAGATTCGCCGTAGAAGCATCAAAACCAATTTCAATCCCCCCCTGAATATTCGCACGGATAAAACGCATCGCATAGGCTGTGCCGCATGCGCCCAAAACGGTGGCAGCATCCATTAACCCTTCACTAATGACCGCTACTTTTCCAAGGGTATTGAACAAGCCGGAAACAAATTCAATTTGGTTTTCATCTGCATTTGCATAAGAAATACAGGTCATACTTTCCCTGATAGCAATGGCGGTGTTCGGCATAGCCCTGAAAACGGGAAGCGAGATAGAAACCATACTCTGCAGGTCGGAAATTAACACCCCGGTAACTACCGAAATAAGGATATGCTTCGATGTGAGCTGATCCCTGAAACCGGCAACCACTTCTTTCACCTGGTAGGGTTTTACCGCCAGGATTACCACATCAGACTCCTGTACGGCAACAGCATTATCTCCGGTAAGCATCACTCCCTTTTCGGCAAAGAGGGCCAGAGGGGTCCGGTTTCTCCGGGTAATACACAAATTCGCCGGTTTACAAAAATCACTGCTCAAAAGTCCTTCTGCCATCGACATTCCCAGGTTGCCGCCCCCTATAATTGAAATTCGCATCAATAATATTTATGTTGAGATAAATAATTCCTTACATAATCCTCCACCCCTTCTTCGAGTGAATAAAATTTTTCTGAATAGCCTGCATGTTTAAGTTTCTCCATATTGGCTTCGGTAAAATACTGATAAGTATCACGCAGATCCGCGGGCATATCTATAAACCGGATATCGGTGGGGGTATCAATAGCCTCAAAGGTCTTTGTTACCAGGTCGATGAAAGTGCGCGATTTTCCCGTACCCAGGTTATAAATAGCAGATGGAGTCTGAGGATGGTTCATCAGCCAGCAACAAACTTTAAGGATGTCTTTCACATAAATAAAATCCCGAAGTTGCTCCCCATCAAGGAAGGCTTCTTTATGCGACTTAAACAGTTTCACAAACCCGTTCTGTTTTATTTGGTTGAACGAGTGAAAGATGACACTGGCCATCCTTCCTTTATGATACTCATTAGGGCCATATACATTAAAGAATTTTAATCCGGCCCAGAAAGGAGGATGTTTTTCTTGTTTCAAAACCCACTTATCAAATTCATTCTTTGATTTTCCATAAGGATTCAGCGGATGAAGGCTTTCGATGATTTGGTGGCTGTCGTTATACCCCAGTTCTCCCCCGCCATAGGTAGCCGCCGAGGAGGCGTACACCAGGGGTACCTGATGAAGCGTGCAGTAGTTCCAAACTCTCTCCGAATATTCCACATTAAGCTTTTGATGAACCGAATAATCGAACTCGGTGGTATCCGTACGGGCTCCAAGGTGAAAAATAAAATCAACCGGTGCAGGCTGTTCGTTTAACCAGTCAAAAAAGACCGATCTCTCCACTTTTTCTGCATAATGTTTATTCTCGTAATTGGGGATTTTATCTTTCCTCGAAAATTCATCCACCAGAATAAGGTTGTGATATCCTTGTTCATTAAGATATCCGGCAAGGCAGCTTCCAATAAATCCTGCCGCGCCAGTAACCACTATTCTGGAATCTGGTTTCAGTGGTTTAAAACGGGGTGCTTCCGAGCCTCCCCCTTCTGGTTCGGAATTGCACAAATCACCGATGGCATTATCGTACACATATTTCCAATTGGAAATAGGGCCCCAGTTCTCATTATCCACCACAACTTCATCCTGTTGCACCACCCCCAATTCTGTAATTTCCACCCCGGAATCTTTAACTGCTCCCAAAAATTCAGCTTTTCGTTCAGGCAATACGGTTACCAATACCCGGCTTTGAGCTTCTCCAAACCACCGGGAATCCTTGCGAATTGCGCTATTTTTGACGGAAACCCTAAATCCGAGATTCCGATAAAATCCACATTCGAGTAAGGCAATTGCCAGGCCGCCCTCACTTATATCGTGAACAGCATTAACCAGCTTTTCCCCAATAAGGGAACGAATCAGGCTTTGCACTTCAAATTCTTCATCCAGGTTGAAGGCCGGTGCCGGAGAAAACTCAACTCCACAAATTTTATGCAGATACTCGGAAGAGTGAATGCAATTCTTTTCTTTTCCCACCAGGAAAATCAGGTCTCCGGGGTTCTTAAAATTCAGGGTCATTTTTTCAGAAATATCCTCCAACAATCCCACCATCCCGATGGTAGGGGTCGGATAAACAGCACCCTCGGGCGATTGGTTATAAAAACTTACATTTCCTCCCGTAACCGGAGTGTCGAATTTGTGACATGCCTCACCCATTCCTTTAATAGCCTCTACAAATTGGTAATAAACTTCGGGATCGTAAGGATTACCAAAATTGAGGCAGTTGGTAACACCTAACGGGGTCCCACCGGAACACACAATATTTCTGGCGGCTTCGGCCACGGCAATCATAGTACCCTTATACGGATCTGAAAATACATACCGGCTGTTGCAATCGGTGGTTAAGGCCAAAGCCTTGGAAGTAGGTTTTGCAAGTACAATGGCGGCATCGCTGGGTGAATTGGAGGAGGCGGTTCCGGCGCCCACCATGCTGTCGTATTGTTCATAAACCCAACGCTTACTCGCAATATTTGGATTGGAACAAAGCTTTTTTGCAATTGATTTTAAGGTATCCGGTTCCGGGATTGAATCCATCTTAAAAGCTGCCACCTGATCAAGGTAAGCCGGTCTTCTATATTCTCTTTCATATTGGGGGGCGCCACCGCCCAAAACCAGGTCCCATGCAGGAATGCTGGCCTCCAGTTGGCCATGCATAAAAAAATTAAGTATCCCATCCCGGGTTACTTCACCTATATTTTCACAAGGAAGGTCCCATTTTTCAAATACTTTTAAAACCTCGTCCTCCCTGCCCTTTTCAACCACCAGCAACATTCTTTCCTGGCTTTCACTCAGAAGGAGTTCCCAGGGCTTCATATTTTTTTGCCTGGTGGGCACTTTTTCGAGATAAATATTCATTCCACATTTTCCTTTGGCGCTCATTTCGGAGGTGGAGCAGATAATACCTGCTGCGCCCATATCCTGCATCCCCACAACCGCACCGGTTTGAATCACTTCCAAGCAGGCTTCCAGAAGTTTCTTTTCCTGGAAGGGGTCGCCCACCTGAACGGCAGGGAGGTCTTCGGCACTGTCTTCGGTAATTTCTGCACTGGCAAAGGAGGCTCCGCCAATTCCATCCTTCCCGGTTGCGCTGCCTACAAAAAACACCGGATTTCCCACTCCCTCAGCAGTGGCCGAAACGGTTTCTCCATTTTTCACAATACCCACACTCATGGCATTAACTAACGGGTTCGTATGATAGCAATTTTCAAAATAAATTTCTCCTCCCACGGTAGGCACTCCAAAACAATTTCCATAATGGCCTATACCGTGCACTACTCCAACTAAAAGATGCCTGGTTTTGGGATCCTGCAGGTTGCCAAAACGAAGTGAGTTGAGGGATGCTATTGGCCTGGCGCCCATCGTAAAAATATCGCGGTTGATTCCTCCTACTCCCGTAGCTGCACCCTGAAATGGTTCGATGGCGCTTGGATGGTTATGAGATTCAATTTTAAATACCACCCCATACCCGTCTCCGATATCCATCAGCCCGGCATTTTCTTCACCGGCCTTAACCAGCATTTTCTTCCCTTCGCGGGGTAGGGTCTTAAGCCATTTGATTGAATTTTTATAACTGCAATGCTCGCTCCACATCCCACTAAATGCACATAGTTCAGTAAAGTTGGGAGTGCGACCAAGTATTTGTTTTATTCGTTCAAACTCATCTTCTCTAATACGCAATTGTTCGGCGGTATGTGCAGTTATCTCCATTATGATTGGTTATTGACCGCAAAGGTACAGGCTCCTTACATTTTCGGGCAGAGTAAAATTTTCACTATCTTCCCCTTAAAGGTTTAGTTTGATTTATTTTCTGATTTTACTTTTTGCGGTAACGGGGTTTTGGGTTCTGCTGAGGCTTCCCTTTGTAAAGGGTTCGGGTATTCCGCCGGGTGAACTGGCCATATTTTTCCTCATCCGGCTTATTTCCGGGATTGTATTGGGATGGATAACCTTAAATTTTTATCCAGGTGGCAACGATTATTGGGGGCTTAATGAACAGGGGATAAATGAGCATCATTTTTTGGTAAATGACCCGATAGGCTTTTTCAGGGACCTCTTTCACAGTAATTATGGAAATTATTCGGGGTTATTTGGAGCGGTAGGTACTTATTGGAACGATTTAAAGAACATCCTTCTGGGTAAATTCCTGGCATTCTGCAATATTCTTACCAATGGAAATTATTATCTCAACAGCATTGTCTGGAATACTATTGGTTTCATGGGAAGCGTGGCGTTTTACCGCGGCTGGCAGGTCATTCGCCCCCAATCAAAAAGGGCTGCGAAGTTGGCAGCTTTCCTTATTCCTTCTACTATTTATTTTTCATCGGGAATTCATAAAGACCTTATTATATTTTCTCTTCTGGGGTTATTCTTTTTTTGCATGGTGAATTTGGGAGAAGGGAAAAAGGGGAAATATCTTCTCTTCCTCCTTATATCCGGCGTATTGATATTTCTGATCAGGAATTTCCTGGCGGTTGTTTTATTCCCGTTGGGAATACTATATATATTAATTAAAAGGAGGAAGCTAAATCCCTGTTTTGTTTATGGTTCAGCCATAATTCTTGGCTTCACCCTCCTGATCATGTTGTATTTTTCGGGTCCAAAATTTTCGGTATTCCGGATTATAGCTGAAAGACAGGAAGATTTTACAGAACTTCCTGCGGCGGGTTCGGATATTCATAAACAGAAACTTACAGCAAAGCCGATTGCCTTTCTCCAGAACCTGCCTTTTGCGCTTAAAGATGGGTTTTTGGAACCCCTGGTGTGGAATTCTCCGTTCTCTTTATTGGGCTTCGCCATTGAATGGATGATTATTTGGGGACTATTCATTTTTTCACTCATTAAGTGGAAAAATACGGTTTCAGGTTCAGACCCTACCCTGTTGCTTTTCTCCTGGCTTTTGTGTTTTACTCTGTTTCTGATCACGGGATTTATTGTAAATAATTTGGGGGCTATTGTCCGATACCGGAGTATTTTCCTTCCTCTATTAACCTTTCCCTTATTAAGAAACCGGATTCAAAAATAAACATATTAGATTTAAAACTATGTTTGCTTTTTTGATGATTTGAATTGAATTTTTTAGGATCTACAAAAATAAATTTGAATTTTTTATTCTATTTTATGAAATTTGAGCCTTCAAATAATAAAAAATGACATCCTTACGCTTTAAAGCCATTGAAAAGCTCAACAAGCCATCAACCGAAACAGGCGGCTCCGACTTTCGCATTACGGAAATTTTTAATGACAATGTATTCACCTTGCAAACAGCCAGATCGTACCTGAGTGAAGAGGCCTACAAGAGCCTGGTAGCTTCGGTAAAATCGGGGAAAAGGATTGACAGGGCCATGGGAAATAGCATTGCCCAGGGACTAAGATTATGGGCCGAAGAAAAAGGGGTTACCCACTTCACCCACTGGTTTCAACCCCTCAATGGGTTATCCGCCGAAAAACATGATTCCTTTTTTACCATCCTGAACGATGGAACCCCATTAGAAGATTTTGATGGTGGAGCGTTGATTCAACAAGAACCGGATGCTTCTTCCTTCCCCAGCGGCGGCTTAAGAGCCACATTCGAAGCACGAGGATATACCGCCTGGGATCCCTCTTCCCCGGCTTTCATCATGGAAATCGGAAGTGGCAAAACACTTTGCGTGCCTACCATCTTTGTTTCTTATACCGGAGAATCTCTGGATGCAAAAACCCCCCTGTTAAAGGCTCTTGCATTTTTGGATAAAGCGGCAGTAGATGTGTGCCAGTATTTCGATAAAAACATTTCAAAAGTAAACGCCACCCTGGGATGGGAGCAGGAATATTTTGTGGTGGATGCGGGCTTGGCCAGTACAAGACCCGATATTTTATTGACCGGCAGAACTTTGGTTGGCCACTCTCCCGCAAAAGGACAACAACTGGAAGATCATTATTTCGGCGCCATCCCCGAAAGGGTTTATGCCTATATGCGCGATTTTGAAAGGGAAGCCTACAAACTGGGTATCCCGCTTCGTACCCGCCATAATGAAGTAGCCCCTGCCCAATTTGAATGTGCACCAATTTATGAGGAAACAAACCTGGCCGTAGATCATAACACCCTGCTGATGGACATTATGACCCGCGTGGCGAAACGCCATGGGCTGATGGTATTACTCCACGAAAAACCCTTTGCCGGAATTAATGGAAGCGGAAAGCATAATAATTGGAGCATGAGTACCGATACAGGGGTAAACTTACTGGCTCCGGGAAAAACGCCCAAAACCAATCTCATGTTTCTTACCTTTTTTGTCAACACGATAAAGGCAGTACATGATTATGCAGAAATCCTTCGGGCTTCCATTGCAAGTGCGGGTAACGATCACCGTTTGGGAGCTAATGAGGCCCCTCCTGCTATCATTTCTATTTTTATTGGCAAATTCCTCACCGATGTTTTAAAGCAGATTGAAACAAGGGTTGGCGATAAATTTGATGAACAGGATGAAGCCATGCTAAAGCTTGATATCCATCGCAGTATTCCTGAACTGATGCTGGATAATACCGATCGCAACCGCACTTCGCCCTTTGCCTTCACGGGTAATAAATTTGAGTTCAGGGCGGTTGGCTCATCAGCCAATTGCGCCAATGCCATGACCACCCTGAATACCGTAATGGCCGAAACACTCCGGAAATTTAAAATTGAAGTGGATGCGTTGATTGAAAAAGGGGAAAAGAAAGAAGTGGCCATCATGCAAACCATTCAACACTATATTGTACAAAGCAAATCGGTGTTGTTTGAAGGAGATGGGTACAGCGACGACTGGGAAAAGGAAGCCGAAAAACGAGGACTTCCCAATGTAAAATCTACCCCACTGGCCTTGGATGCGTATCATTCAGAAAAAAACAAAAAGTTGTTCGTAGAGAATGGCATTTTCCAATTACCCGAAATTGAAGCAAGGCATGAAATAATGCTGGAAGAATACATAAAAAAAATCCAGATTGAAGCCAGGGTATTGGGTGATCTGGCCAGCACTTTTGTAATTCCATCCGCATTAAAATATCAAAACCTGATTACAGATAACATTCGTGGACTGAAGGAATCCGGAGTTTCTGAAAAACTTTATGCCAATCAGATTCAAATCCTGAATAAAATTGGAGAACACATACAGATCATCAGCGATCATGTGGAGCAAATGATTGAAGAAAGAAAAAAAGCAAATAATATTACCGACACCCGCACAAGGGCCCTGCTTTATTGTGAAAAGGTAAAAGAGAAATATTTTGGAACCATCCGATACCATATTGATAAATTGGAATTAATGGTTGACGATAATTTATGGGCACTTCCAAAATACCGGGAATTGCTTTTCCTTCGATAAAAACTTTTCTAAAGCCCCATCAGGGGCTTTTTTATTTTCCGTCTTTATTGAGTTTATAGATTTTTTAAACATTGCTATTACCGCCTCTCGTATTATTTTTGCCCCATGAAGTTTTCAATAATCCTCGCATTTTTATTTTCATCCATTATTGCAATGGGGCAATCAAATCCATATAATTCAGTTGATGAGAAAATTGCGCAGATGGGAGCCATGCCCGAGGAAAACCTTGCCAGCATCACCGAAAATATCACCCGCCCTTTTGCGGGAAAAGAAGAAAAGGCAAGGGCTATTTATTTTTGGATCACCCATCATATTTCTATCGATCCCAAAGCCACTAAAAGAAATGATCAAAGGAAAATCAAACCAGAAGAGATCATTCAACTCAGGGCAACCACCCCATTAGGATTCAGTCTTCTCTTTCAGGAAATGTGCAGCCTGGCAAACATCCGCTGCCTTTCTGTGGATGGCTATTCCCGGAATAGTGCCGATGATATAGGAAATCCCGCCGAAGAGGTGAATCATTCCTGGAATGTGGTTCAACTTGGCCAAAGCCCTGATACCTGGTATTATGTGGATGCCGCAAAAGGAAGTGGATTTCTGGATAAGCGGATGACCACTTTTATCCCTGACTTCAACAGCAATTACTTTTTTACCAATCCCGAAGTATTTAATATGGATCATTATCCCGATAATGAAGCCTGGAGATTGGGCATCGGTCCAAAAAGTTTATCCGCATTTAATGCACTACCGGTTATTTATTCTTATGGCAATGCACTGGGAATAAACAAAACCGAACCCAAGACCGGAAAAATAAAAACCAAACCATCTGCCCAGGTTAAATTTAATTTGTTTCATTTTTCCAATCTGCAGATTAAGGAACTAAAGATGATTGTGGGAGAAGATAAAAGAGCGGAATTGCCAAAGGAGTTAAAATTTACGGACGCTTCAGGGGTAATCAGTTTTAGTTACCAATTTAAACGGGACGATGAATACCCCATCACCATCCTTGCAGACGGAAAACCTGTAATATCCTATTATGTGATTTCGGAAGAATAATTATACTATCTATTAAAATCAGTCCCCCAAAAGGGTAACATGTTTCCTCATTAGGGCATTTACATTTTCCTTTTTTCATGGAATTAATTCCTAACAGGCAAGCCGTTAGTTCCCATATAGGAAAAATATATTACAGGCAGCCTCTTTCGTAAATATAAATTTCCTGCTTATTCTCTTATTCCTTTTTAATGATGAGAAAGTACATACCTGCATGGATGAATCAATTATCCTAAGAAAAGGAATGAAGAAAAATATGTTCTGACCAAAATTTATTTAGTCATAATACTTGGACGCAATTTTTTATATATGTATTTTCAATCAGGGGGCACCGGGGCGTAGCCCCGGGGGAAAAGGG
>CAZYKA010000014.1:61001-66249 GCA_964647915.1 uncultured Ferruginibacter sp.
TGAATGAAAATAAATTCAAACTCATATTTCTTTAGTCATTTTTATTGGGCGCAATTTCTTAAAGGAATATTTTCAATCCCATGAAACCTGATTTGAATTCCAGGATAGAGTTTGGTATTTTGAGAAATTAAGTATTTAAAAAAAGGAAAGTATTAAAACAACTTTTCACCAACTTCCTATCCTATACTCAGAAAACCAATTATAGCCTGCTTTACCTCTATCCCCTATACAAAAAGGAAGCAAATCCGATAAGGTTCCCAAACTTATTCAAACTGGAAGATGGAATACAGAATTAAATTTACCACCTCAAATAATCAATGCTATAACCAAAAAATATCCCATCCATCATTTCACGGGGCATTCTACTAATTTTGACTCTTATACACTAATGTCGTCTTCTGAAGAAAATACCATCTCCTTTATCCTTCACTACAAGGAAGAATCAATTGCAATAATTATCGATAAAAATAAATATCATTCCCTAATGAGCTTAATTTCGGACCAGTTAGCCATTCCCGGGTTTGGCCTTTGCTGCGGCATGGGAAGTTGTGGGGAATGCAGGGTTAGGATTCAAAAAAAAGAAGGAACCACAGGAATTGTGGTTCAATCCTGCGGAGTTGCCATTAATGAAGAACTCAACCAGGCTGAAATTTTTATCATTAGTGGATATTAAATATATTGTTCTGGCAATAAACAGGAAACCAAGGTAGTAAAAAGAATAAAATAGGTGAATCCCATGCGTTCAAATAAAAAACTTGAAATTCCAATTCTATATATCAGTTTATTCACATTAGGGTTTGTAATTGTTTTTTCAGTTTTCAATGCATATCATGTTGCCATTATCGGGGCGATATATGAAATACTCTGGCTTCCGGCCGTCCTTTCTGCCATTATCCTCCCGGTTCTTTCTTTTTTCTTTTGGATGAAGAGCGGATTTCAATTAAAATCGAAATACCTATTTGCCCTTTTGATATCTCTGGGATCTGTATGCATTCTCGCAATTTAATAAGTCCCTTCCGATTCAATCCTTTTTCCAAGACTCCATTTTTGAGCAAAAAAAATAGGCTTCTCATCTTCATGAGTGGCTTAAATCAAAATCTAAAACCAATTCGTTATGGTTAATAGAATCGATTCCTACTTATAAAGGAGTATTTTTTAATTATGGCAGATACTGAACTTTATAGATGGAATGATTTCAAGGAAATAAATTTTTGATTATGAAAAGAATTGTACTTACGCTTATTTTCATTTGCAGTATTTTAACGCTGCTTGCACAACCAGCACAAAACAATGAGCTACCCTTCTATTATTTTGGAAAAGAAAAAATACTTCTAAAGAACAGTACCCAAAAAATATTTGTCAGGGTGGCCGCATCTGGTATTACCGATTTTAAGAACTTCCTTAAATCAAACTACCAACTCACTGATAAAAATATACATTCCCTGGCCTCCGACCAGGTAATGGTGGTAGATATAGGAAGTAGTGATGAGGCACAAATAAAAAGAATCATTAAGGAAATCAAATCAACCGCAGGTATTGAGATAGCGCGACCGGCATTGGTTGCATGGGATGGAAAATCTGAAGTAATTGATGAAGGATTTTATGTAAAATTAAAACCTGGTATAAGTTTTCTTGATTTTTCCGCTTTTGTGACCCAGAAAAATTGTATCATAAATAAACGGTACAAATACGACAATCGAACTTATATTTTAAAGGCAGGTGCCGCCAACCAATACGATGGCCTGGGCATGGCAAATGCCTTTTACGAATCTGGATTGTTTGAATATGCAGAGCCCGATTTTCAATTACTTGGAGGCCTGGGAATGGGCGCAGGTAAATCTACAGAAAACGCTGCCCCAGCTTCCGGCAAACCTAAAATTTCTCCTTCAAAATTAAACTCCATACCCAATGATCCATTGTTTAACCTGCAGTGGGCGGCTAAGAACGATGGGACTCCCGCGCAAAATAATGGTACGGTTGGCGCGGATATTGACCTTGATGAAGCCTGGGATATTACCCAGGGGAGCACAACCATTCGGGTAGCAGTTATTGATGAGGGAGTTCAACGGGATCATCCCGATTTAATAAACAATATTGACCCCCTGGGATTTGGGCTTACCCCAACAAACGCCAGCACCGGCTCACCGCTTTATAATGACCTGAGCCATGGCACAAGCTGTGCGGGAATTATTGCAGCAGAAAGAAACAATAATATAGGTATTGCCGGTATTGCCCCCCTATGTAAAATTATTCCGGTAAATGTTACGGTTAACTCAGGCGGAGATTATGGTAATAAATCGCAGTTGGCCCAATGCTTAGATTGGGCCTGGGACAACGGAGGCGCTGATGTACTTTCAAACTCCTGGGGCGGCGGATCCTCCTCAAGCATGGTGCACGATGCTATTATTAGGGCCATCACACTGGGAAGAAACGGGAAAGGTGCCATTGTTGGTTTTCTACCGGCAATTATGATGCAGGGGTTGCCTACCCAGGAATATATAGTGAAAGCATTGGAGTAGGAGCAATGAGTATGTGCGACCAACGAAAAACAGGAAATTCCTGCGATGGAGAATATTGGTGGGGTGGTAATTACGGCACTGGTTTAGACATTTCGGCACCCGGTGTAAAAATTCCTACTACCTGTATAACTGGACAGGGAGATGCCCCAGATGTGGATTACAACCTGACCTTTAATGGTACTTCATCGGCCTGCCCGATGGTTTCGGGGGTTGCCGCATTAGTATTAAGTATTAATCCCAATTTTACCCAATCGCAGGCAAGAGAAATTATTGAAAAATCTGCCAGAAAGGTTCCGGGGTTTTCTTATAACCACGCCGAATTTCAACCGAACGGATTGTGGTCTTCCGAAATTGGTTATGGAATGGTAAATGCAAAATCTGCTGTTTTTTTAGCCCAAAATCCATCCGGACTTTGCCGTGTTAAAGTGGATAGGCCTTACACTTTGCAGGCTTGCAGTGGTGGTAACATCGTATTAAGTATTTCAAATGCTAATGCAGGAGATACTTATCAATGGAGAAAAGATGGTGCGGTAGTTGGTTCTGGAACCAGCATATCTGCAAATCAGACCGGAGATTATGATGTAGTGCTCACTACCGCTGGCGGATGCAAGGATACCTCTTCAAAATACGCTGTGCTCATTTCAACCCCAGACGGACCATTGGTGGCCGATGCCGGGCCAGACACCACCATTACACAGGGAGATAAAATTTTTCTGGGTGGCGGCCCCGCAGGCCATGGGGGAACCGGTATCCTACACCCAATGAGAGGGTTAGCCTCCGACCTTGGCAACAATTATTTTTACCGTTTTGATATTAATCAGCCCTCGGGAAGGTTTAAGGTAATTGACTCTGTTCATGTATCAAATATACCAGCTACAGACTTCTTTTGCGGTGCTGCGGTAACACCTTATGGGCTTTATATGTTGGGATACAACGACGGAGATCTGTATAAAATTGATACCGCCACCGGACAAAATTTTAGGGTGGGAGTTCCCAATAGTAGTTCCATCTATCTAACAGGAATGTGTTATGATCCAACCACCGATAAAATTTTTGCCATAGGCTCAAATGCTACCTATTTTAACTACCTATATGAAATTAACAGGAAAAACAGTATTCTGACAAATATTGCGCCTATTACAGGAATAGAAATGAATACAAATTACATAATAGGTCTTGCCGTAGATAACAGTGGACAATTATTCGGTCACAAATTAGAAATGACTTCAGGGATAAGCTCAGATATTGTAAAAATTGATAAGACTACCGGTGCAGGTACCATCGTTGGCCCCACCGGTTTTCATGCCAATTATGCGCAGGATATAGCAATAGATCCATTGACGAACGAATGCTATTTGATCGGATGTACCACCACCATTAATGGCACAAGCGCCAGAGGGGCTGGCTTATGGCAGGTAAATAAAACTTCAGGCAATACCAAATTGATTGGATCCATTGGGGAACCCTACAATAATTGCGATGCACTTGCATTTGCCAATAAAGAATATAAATACCAATGGTCGCCGACAACTAACCTGAGCAACCCCAATGATGCCAATCCGGAATTTAGCGGGGTGAATGGGATTTATAATTATACCCTCACTATAACTGACCTGTGTGGAAATACAGCAACAGATCAGGTTATCGTAAATGTGGGTGGCATCATTCCCGTAACCCTTGTTAATTTTAGCGGCAACCTCCAAAATAATGTAGCCCTTCTTAAATGGACGGTCGAAAATGAAATTAATTTCCACAAATATGTGGTAGAAAGAAGTACAAACGGCCACAATTTTGAATCCATTTCAGAAGTAACGGCTACGAATACCTCCGGAACCGCATACTACCAATACCCCGACGACAAATTACCGCAAACTGAATACATATATTACCGGTTAAGAATGGTGGACCTGGATGGACATTATAGAAACAGCGAAATCATTAAGCTTAGAAGAGAAAATATCAAACAAAACCATTTGATCTCCGTTCGTCCGAACCCATTTGAAACTGACCTAAGGGTAGAATTTGAAAGTACCCGCAACGACAATATTCAACTATCGCTTACCGATAGCAGGGGATCAACCATTCAAAAACAAAATATAAAGATTAACCTCGGAGTAAATCAACTTCATTTGCGGCTCCCGTCTCTCCCTGCCGGAGTTTATTATCTTAAACTCCAAACGGAAGATTACACTACTACCCAAAGAATAATTAAACTATGAAAACTTTGATTTAGGGTAAATTTTAAAAGGCCAGATTTTTTCCTGGCTTTTTTCATTTTCCGGATTTTATAACAACATTGTCACAAAAAAAGAGGGAAGCAAGGAATCCAGGCCTTAAACAATGGGCGAGGTCATTATTCACTATGCAATTATGGGTTAGAGTTATTGTTTGCGGGCTGCCCATAATACTTAATTGCTGGTACTGGCTTTGCTGGCATATAAAGTTAAACGGTTTCTGCCACGGCAGGAGGACGTCGAAAAGTAGAATGTTTAAATATGCTTTTACTGTATTGGGGTTTAACTCTTTCTGCGCCAGATGGAGTTAATAATCCAAAGGAAAATAATTAGCCAATAAAATAGTATTGATTTCTATGCCGGTCCCAGACCTTCAATCTCTTGAATAGACACCGTCATCTTGCGGAAGACGTGCGCCAGGTCGGCAAGATGAGCCGTTTCCCTGATTACGGTTCGTGCAGACACGAACCGAGGCGTAAAGAGGATAAAGTAAAA
>CAZYKA010000015.1:0-15598 GCA_964647915.1 uncultured Ferruginibacter sp.
TGGGAAATTAACCCCTGAAATTTCTACCTCATTTGTGTTAGCCTCTTCGTGCATTACTATTCGTGCATTCGTGGCTAACTATTCGTGCATTACTATTCGTGCATTCGTGGCAAATTATTCGTGCATTCGTGGCCAACTATTCGTGCATTCGTGGCTAACTATTCCTAAAAATAAATATTATCAAATTAAATTTTCTTCAGTTCATCATTTATTACCAAATCGAATAAGATAGTATTTTAGGTTTTCTAAATACAATCGAAAAATCCACGATTCAAATCGCATACAGGTGAAAAAAGATTCCGGTATTTTATTTAGGGAAGAAAGCTTTAAAATAATTAGGAAATGTATGGATATACACAATCAGCTTGGCGCTGGGTTTTTAGAAATTGTGTATAAGGATGCTATGGAATATGAATTAAGATGTTCAGGAATTAATTACCAAAGAGAGCGTCTATATGAAGTGAATTACAAGGAAATAATCCTACCCCATAAGTTTTATGCAGATTTTGTGATTTATGATAAAATAATACTTGAAATAAAATCAGCAACCGGCATCCATGATCAATTTATTGCACAAGCCATAAACTATTTAAAAGTATCTAAAAACAGACTGGCACTTATTGTAAACTTTGGAGAACTAAAATTGAATTACAAAAGAATAGTATTATAAAGGAATATAGGTGGAAGTTTAGCCACGAATGCACGAATAAATACAATAGCCACGAATACACGAATAAATGCAATTGCCACGAATGCACGAATAAATGCTATTGCCACGAATGCACGAATAAATGCTATTGCCACGAATACACGAATAAATACAATAGCCACGAATACACGAATAAATACAATAGCCACGAATGAACGAATAAATACAATAGCCACGAATGCACGAATAAGAAACCCCCGCCACGAATGCACATATCAGCTAAACCTGGCCAAGAATGTGGGATCCTATTTATGAATTTCGCTGGTAAAATGAAATTCTATATCGGGATTATTGGTTCTTTCGGTATTTAGAAACCACTCCGATTGGGCAAGATAAACGAGGTGCCCGTCTTTATCTTCGGCAATATTAGCTTGTTTATATTTTGTAAATTCTTCCAGTTTTTTGGGATCCTTACTGGTTATCCAACAGGCTTTATAAAAAGGCAGGCTGTTCATTTGAACGGAAGCGCCATATTCCTGGAGCAGCCGGTATTGAATCACTTCAAATTGAAGCTCACCTACACAACCGATGATTTTTTTATTCCCTCCAAACTGGGTGAACATTTGTGCTACCCCTTCATCCGTAAGCTGCAACAACCCCTTTTCGAGTTGCTTTGTTTTCATAGGATCTTTATTTACCACCTCCTTAAAAATTTCAGGAGAGAAACTGGGTATCCCGGTAAAATAGAAATTTTCCCCTTCGGTGAGGGTGTCGCCAATTTTAAAATTACCCGTATCAAATAATCCCACCACATCGCCAGAATAAGCTTCCTCAATCACATCTTTCTGGCGTGCAAGGAAGCTGTAAGGATTACTAAATCTCACATCCTTATCGAGCCGCACATGGTGATAGTATGTATTGCGAACAAATTTTCCACTACAAACTCGTAAAAAGGCAATCCGGTCGCGGTGCTTGGGATCCAGGTTGGCGTGGATTTTAAATATAAAACCACTGAACTTGTCTTCTGTGGAGTCAACTCTTCGCTGGGTGGTTTCCCGGCTTCTTGGGGTGGGAGCTACTTCAATAAACCGGTCTAACAATTCTTTTACCCCGAAATTATTCACCGCCGATCCGAAGAAAACAGGAGCAATATTACCGGCAAGATATTCGTCCACATTCAGTTCGCCATACACTCCATCAATTAATTCCACATCCTCCCTAAGCACCTCTGCGTCTTTCTTCCCGATTTTTGCTTCTAACACGGGGTCGGAAAGGTCGCCTATTCGAAGCTGGTCATCCTCTGTTGCTTTTGTGCCGGCGGTAAACAACACGAGGTTTTTTTCTGCCAGGTTATAAACTCCTTTAAAATCCTTTCCACTGTTGATCGGGAAGGTGGTGGGATGAAGCTGGATCTTCAGTTCCTTTTCAATTTCTTCTAATAAATCGAAACGATTTTTCCCATCCCGGTCCATTTTATTGATAAACACCATCACCGGGGTCTTCCGCATGGCTATCACTTCCATTAAACGCCGGGTTTGTTCTTCTACTCCGTTAACGCTATCCACCACCAGCACCACGCTATCTACGGCGGTAAGGGTGCGAAAGGTATCTTCGGCAAAGTCCTTGTGACCTGGAGTATCCAGCAGGTTAATGAGATGACCTTTGTATTCGAAGGTCATAACGCTGGTGGCCACACTAATTCCACGCTGTCTTTCAATTTCCATGAAATCGCTGGTAGCGTGCTTTTTAATTTTATTGCTCTTTACCGCGCCAGCGGTTTGAATGGCACCGCCAAAAAGCAGGAATTTTTCGGTAAGGGTGGTCTTTCCCGCATCGGGGTGAGAAATGATGGCAAAGGTCTTCCGGCGGTTAATCTCGTTATTATATTTCATCAGGGGCGCAAAGATAATATTTTCGAGGCCTTAACCGGAAACTTCCGAATCATCCAGGTTGATGCCAATTTTCTTCATCATCACGGAAGCGTTCATGCTATTGCAAATCCCGGTTTTCAGTTTATAATCGAAACTGAGGTCTTCCCCGTTCACGGATACATCAAAATAATAATTGGTAATATGGGAAGGGAACTGCAGCGCATAATCAGCCAGGGCCAGATCGTGGGTGGCTACAATGGCCACCACCTGATTTTGAATTAGCTGGCGGATGAGGGCCTTAGACCCAATATGCCGGTCGTGGGAATTGGTACCCCGCAATATTTCATCGAGCAATACCAGAATTTTTTCACCCTCATTGGCAGCATCTATTACCTGTTTCAATTTTTTTAGCTCAGCATAAAAGGTAGAGGTACTTTCTTCCAGGTTATCGGCTATACGCATACTGGAAATAAGATTTACATGCGAAATCTCAAATTGCCGGGCACAAACCGGAGCCCCGGCCATGGCAAGCACCGTATTCACTCCAATGCTCCTCAGGTATGTACTTTTCCCTGCCATATTACTGCCGGTAATCAGCATAATCTGGCCTTTGCTTGCAATGCTAACGGAGTTGTTTATGCGCTTCTCAACCGGGATTAGCGGGTGGCCAATCTCCTTCCCTGTACAATAAAAATATTGATCATTAATGACTGGGAAAATCCAATCCGGCTGGTTAAAAGAGAGGGTGGCAAAAGAGTTGAGCGCATCAATAGTTGCCAGGGAATCTATCCATTTTATGGGCTCGTCTGCAATATCACGCTTCCATTTCTCAAGGTTGAGCATTTGTTGGATATTCCACAATAGGAATAGATTCAAAGGAGCAGAAAGCACCATATTATACCGTAGATCGAGCCGGGATAAAATTTGCTCCAGCCTTGAAATTTTCTCTGAACCTTTTTGGTTATTCCTAACCAGTTTACCCTGGATATTTTTTAATTCTTCCGATTGAAAATGGGGCTGTTCAACTAAGGTCAGCCTCTTCGATAGTCCATTCAACTCCCCCACCATAAAGGATAGTGAATTATGAATTGGAGCAACCGATTTATTGAGCTGGTAAGAAATCACCCCCGAAAACAACAGTGAATAAATCAGGTAGGGCAGAGAAAGTATCCCGGAAATATATAAAACCAGGACAGATACCATCAATACCGGGAAAACATACCGAATCCATTTCCAGTGTGCAAAACCCGAAAAAACAGCAGGTTCCCCGAGCCATTGCCCTAACCGGGTTTCTGTTTGAATACTTATCCTGTTCTCCATACTGAAGGCCCGGTGCTCCAACAAGGCGTTGGGCAACGAAGCCAGTTCTTTTACCGCATCATTTCGCCTTGAAATTTCAGATCCGGAAGCAGGAGAAAGAAGCCATTCCGCCAGTTTCTTCTCCCCCGGCTCGGACCCGGCCCGGTTCAAAAACTGAAATAAAGAAAATTGTCCAAAGAGGTCAAGGTCCTCCGCATAGCGGTGCTGTGCCGGTTTCCATGGCAACCCGCCGGGAAACTGATCAAACTTCCCCTTTAAGGCCAGGGTTTCCTGGGTAACGGCATCCAATAAACGCTGGATGTGACCGATACGATGGTTATTATCAATATCTCTCTTAACCAGCCAGCCAAAAAGTAGTAACAACAGAAAGGCCAGTGCCATGGCTAATAAGAGGGAAACCTGCCAGGTGAAATACATTACCAAAATCAGGAGGGCTATATTTCCAAAACGGATGATACCCAATCCTGTTTTCCTTCTCCGGCAATGGTCGAGTTCGAGGTTGTATTTTTCATGTTGCTGTTGGTAGTACGTAGATGGAGTCATGGCTGGCAAAGGTCAGCAAGTTTATTTTAACGAAATGGATTAAATAGCGGATAAAATTTTGATTAAATTTGCAGTTGCAAAACGGGGCTGACCGGTTTTGACAGCATAGATCTTTATAAGTAAGCATGTAGTGCGTTGGATAATTAGCACTTTAATCTGAATATTCAAACTTTTAAATGGCAACAATTCGTTCGCCATGGCTGCCTAATTATAATTAGGTTGCCATTTGGGCCGCCGATTGGGTTTGCCTGCTACCCGATCCGCCGCCGACTCAAAACAATGCCGGGCTGCTGCAGCCGAATGAAGTGACGGTTGCCTAAGACCATTCTTCTAAGGATTTGGTTGGTTTGTTTTTCCCCTGCCATTTCCCTACAATCAATGAAGAAATAAACATGTAGAAAGCTTATGGAGGATATGTTTGGACTCGAGTTCGATTCTCGACAGCTCCACGATTTCGGGGGATTCAATTCGGATCCCTTTTTTTATTTCCTTTGGAATTGCCTATTTTGAAAGATGAAAGCCCTTCTGCTATTTGCATTTTTCTTACTCATAACATTTGTTGGTTGCAACAAATCGGGAAATTCTGTTCCGGGCGACAGAGATTCCACCACTTTCTTCGCAAAAGGTGCAGACGTAAGCTGGCTCACCGAAATGGAGGCCCAAAGCCAACCATTTATTAACTTCCAGAACCAACCACAGGAATGTATGTCTTTATTAAAAGATATGGGCACGAATGCAGTCCGGCTAAGGATTTGGGTAAACCCTGCTGATGGATACAATGGTTTGCAGGATGTTTTGGTAAAAGCTGCCCGGGCTAAGAATTTAGGCATGCAGCTCCTTATTGATTTTCATTATAGCGATACCTGGGCCGACCCCGGCCATCAGCAGAAACCTGCTTCCTGGGCTACATTAAATTTTAATCAACTTTTAGATTCAGTTTACGCCCACACCCGGGCCGTGCTTTTGAAATTACAACAACAAGGATGCACTCCCGCCTGGGTTCAGGTGGGAAACGAAACCAATGATGGCCTGCTTTGGGAAGATGGAAGGGCTTCCCTCCACATGGCCAATTATGCCCAACTCTTCAAAAAAGGATATGAAGCAGTAAAATCGGTAGATGAAAACATGAAAGTGATCGTCCATCTTTCGAACGGGTTTGATAATAACCTGTACCGGTGGAACCTCGATGGATTAAAGGATCATGGGGCAACCTGGGATGTGGTGGGTATTTCGCTCTACCCAACTTCATCAAACTGGCAAGGCCTGAACCAGCAATGTATGGCCAATATGAATGATATGGTATCGAGATACGGAAGCGAGGTGATGGTTACCGAAACAGGTATGAGCTGGACGGATTCCGCATCCTGCAAACAATTTCTTACCGACCTTATACAAAAAACAAAACAGGTTAGCCAAGGCAAGGGGCTGGGCGTATTTTACTGGGAACCGGAAGCACATAATAACTGGAAGGGATATACGCTTGGTGCTTTCGATAACCAGGGTAAACCGACCCTGGCTCTTACCGCATTTAATTAGCTAACCGGATTACCCGGAATAAATTTTTCAGGAAATGTAAATTGAAAATTCACTTTTTGAAATATAAACAACAAATATGAACCCTTATTTTCCGCAGGGTACCCGGTTAGGGAACTATCAAGGTAAGCCCGTCATGCGATTTACAATTCAAAACAAAAATGGGATGATGGCGGATGTGCTCAATATAGGAGGGATCATCAGCAGGTTGGTTGTCCCCTGCCGGAATATAGGCTTCAGGGATGTGGTTTTTGGTTTCAGCGATTTTCTCAACTATATTCCGAATCTCGATCACCATATTGGATCGATTGTAGGAAGGTACGCCAATCGAATTGGCGGAGCCGCATTCAGCATCAACGGGAATCGATACGCCCTGGCCGCCAATGAAGGAAATAATATCCTGCACGGCGGAACGGATAATTTATCAAAACGGTTCTGGAAGCTGAGCGACCTGGCCCAAAACAAACTCACCCTTACCATGCTAAGCCCGGATGGAGATCAGGGATTCCCCGGCGACCTTACTGTGCGGGTAACCTTCACCGTAAGCGATGACAATGCCCTTGTTCTTCAGTATGAAGCCACCAGTACTAAACCAACCCCGGTGTGCTTCACCCAGCACGGTTATTTCAATTTATACGGATCCCCAACCAGCGTACTGAACCATCAAGTTTGGGTAGATGCCGATTTTATTACCGAAACCGATAATGAAAATATCCCTACCGGCAATTTGTTACCGGTAAAAGGTTCGGGTTACGATTTAACCAAACCCGTTTTCGTAAAAGATATTATCCGGCAACTCCCCTCCGGATTAGATAATAACTATGTACTTAAACAATACCAGGAAGGAAATTATACCTTACAAAAAGCTGCCGGATTGTTCGAATCGGAGTCGGGTATATTGATGGAGGTATTCACCACAGAACCCGGCATGCAGGTATATACCGCAAACCACCTGCATAAAATATTAAGTCCCTATCCCATTCCCCCTTTTCCGGCAATTTGTTTAGAGGCCCAACACTTTCCCGACAGTCCAAATAAACCGCAGTTTCCATCTACCCTATTACTACCCGGCCAGGTTTACAAGCAGGAAACGCGGTATTGTTTCTCCATTAAAGAATCATTGTAACTGTCCATATTCCTTTCCCCTTTACCCTGTAAAAGAGTGCCAGGCTTCACCCGTACCTGGAGGTTACCCGGATTCCCTGCATTTTTTAAACGAAAAATTTCTTTCCTGTACAGGTTTTGGGGCTAATTTTGAATCCTTACCCATACATCATGCGGCATATTATACTAACTACCCTGTTTCTACTATTTTCAGTCTTTACATTCTGCCAAACTAAAAAAGGAAATGTGATAAATGCAAATGGAGCGCCTGTTCCAAAAGCAACCGTTCACCTGCTGAATTCCGATATCTACCTTTCGGCAGATAACAAAGGAATGTTTGAAATTGGGGGATTGGGCCGGGATGCCATTCTGGAATTTACAGCCGTAGGTTATGCCTCCGTTCTTTTAAAGCCGGATACGGTTAAAAACAGAGAATTAACTGTTGTATTACCATTCCGGCACCGGGACTTGGGGCAGGTAGTGGTATCTGCCGAAAAAACAGAAGGCACCAATTTAAAAAAGCCACTATCCATTACCGTAATTAACGGAGAGAAAATCTCATTCCAAAATATGGGGTCGCAGGATGAACTGACCGCCATGGTATCAAATCTGTATATCGCCAATTCGGGAGATGGCCGGAATGTAGCCTCCATCCGGGGGATTGGCACCACCTCGTACGATCCGGCGGTGGCCACCTATATTGATGGGGTAAATCAATTCAGCCTCGACACCTACATTTCACCGTTATGGGATATTGAACGAATTGAAATTTTACGGGGGCCTCAGGGAACTTTGTATGGGCGAAATGCTTTAGGTGGTGTCATCAGCATCCGTACCAGGCAACCTGCCAATGCATGGCAATCGAACCTTTCCCTTAGTGCTGGCAACTATCACCGGTTTCACCTGCAGGCGGCAACCCAGGGCGCCCTGGTAAAGAACCGACTGTTTGCCGGCGTATCCCTTCTTGGACAATCGGAAGGCGGATTTTATACCAATGATTACAACCATAAGAATTTTGACGAAATAAAAGGGTTTGCGGGTAACTATTACCTGAAATATATCTCCCCCAAACAACTTAGCATTACCCTCAACTATAAACAGTACAACAAAAAAAATTACGGGGCATTTCCCCTGGTGCAGGGAAAAGAAGAAGCATTGGCTTCCCCCTTCCATTTGTCGCAGAATGCCACAGCAGTTATGCATGATAATACCCAAAATCTTTCCCTCGTCATTAAAAAGACATTCAAATCAGTAAAGCTCGTATCCCAATCGGCATACCAGCAAAATTACCGGTACTATGATGCACCCCTTGATGGCGATTTTTCTCCGGCCGACATGGTAACCATCATTAATAATTATGGCAGGAAATGGAACAACGTAAAAGTATTTACCCAGGAACTAAGGGCTTCCGGAAATGCTAAAGCCAATAAAATTAACTGGACTGCAGGTGGGTTTTTCTTTTACCAGCACAACCCGGTAAAACAAATGACTCATTTTGGAGAGGATGCCGGTTTAATGGGTGCACCTGATATCAATTTTGGATCATTGGCAACTACAAAAAATTATGGTCATGGTATTGCATTCTTTGGGCAGTTTGATTATCAGATTTCAAAAACAATTACCGCATTTGCCGGATTGCGTTTCGATTATGAACACAAGTTTTCCGATGTAAAAGGTGAATATTTTAAGGATGGAATTACAGACCCCCTGTTTGAGACCCGCCCCGATACTTCGGCCTCAGCCAATTTTGAAGCCTGGTCGCCAAAGGTTGGGATTTCCTTTTCTCCGGATTCTAAAAACAGCGGATACCTTATTTACAGCAAAGGATTCAGGGCAGGCGGACTTACCGGTTTAAATCCGGATCCATCCACTCCACCCCTTTACCTGTACAAGCCGGAGTTCAGCCATAACCTGGAATTGGGATGGAAATATAACAGCCAAAAATTAGCTGTACATGCGGCCATATATTATACTTCATTACGGGATGCTCAGGTGCCTACCCTCATCCTTCCGGAGGCAGTAACCGTAACCCGAAATACCGGAAAATTAAATGTAAAGGGTTTTGACCTTGAAGTAAATGCAATCCCAATTAAGAACCTGGAACTGGAAGGATCGCTGGGTTTAGCCGATTCTAAATTCAACAACCTGAAGTATGCAAGCAACGGTACCAATCTCAACCTCGATGGCAAGAGGCAGGTTTTCAGTCCAAACTGGACAGGATTTACCGGTGCCTTATATTCGATTCCGTTTTCTTCTCATTGGGAAATCAACCTGGGAATCCAGTTTAGGTATGTGGGCAAACAATATTTTGATTTTGCAAATACCATCAGCCAATCAGACTACAGTCTCCTGAGCTCGCAGGCAGGAATTTCATATAAAAGCCTGAGTTTCCGTATTTGGGGGAAAAACCTGGGTCAAAAAAGGTATATCACCTATGCGTACGATTTTGGGGCAGTGCATTTGGGCGATCCACGCACCTACGGGATTACCCTGGCAGCCAGATTATAATCAGTTTAAGGAGGCGGCTTCTGTTACGATATCATCCATACAAATACCACTATGGCTTTCAGTGAACACGCATTCACCCTTTTTGATCAAAAGGATTTGGGGCGATTCGTGATGAACCTGAAATTCATTAGCCACCTGGTTAGACAGGTTTCTGAATTGAATCAAATCTAAGAGGTAAAATGAGATGCCTTCGGGCTGATCCGCCCTTTCCAGCCGGCTTTTTGCCATGCTGCTAATGTTGCATCGGATACTATGTTTAAAGATTACCTGGGGTGTAATTTGAGAGCGTGCTTTGATATCCTCCAAGTTAGATTCATTGGTAAGGTAGGTCCAATTCATGCTGCAAGTTACAAATTAACCACGGATGATCTTCTCCGTCATGGGGCATCCGCCTTTACGACTTGAACTGCAACCCGATAAAGAAACGGCAATGAGCGACAGTACAACAAAGGCAAGAATCAACTTTTTCATATTAAAATTGTTTCTGTTACAAAGATAGTTTCTGAAAGCTAAACGACGAAAGGAAAGAAATAGTGTTTTCCACTACAAAATACTTTTTTTATTCTATTACATTTGTAGATAATTAACCTATTAAAACCAACGATTTATGCTCCAATTAACCCGTCCAATGGCCTTTATCGACCTGGAAACGACTGGGGTAAACCTTTCATCTGACCGTATTATTGAGATTGCCATAGTAAAAGTTCTCCCCACCGGGGAAAAGCAGGTAAAGCGGAAATTGGTAAATCCGGAAATGAATATTCCACCGGCTTCCTCCGATATCCATGGCATTACCAATGATATGGTTAAAGATGCACCTACTTTTAAACAGGTGGCAAATGAAATAAAACAGTTTTTAGAGAACTGCGACCTGGGTGGATATAACAGCAACCGGTTTGACATTCCACTTTTAATGGAAGAATTTATCCGCGCCGGAATGGATGTGGAATTAAGCGACCGGAGGATGGTAGATGTGCAACATGTATTTTACTCCATGGAACCGCGTACCCTGGTTGCCGCCTATAAATTTTACTGCAATAAGGAATTGCAAAACGCCCATAGTGCCGAAGCGGATGTAAATGCCACAATTGATGTATTTATGGCTCAATTAGACCGGTATCCACAACTTGGCCATACCATCGATTCCCTGTTTGCGATTATTGGAGAAGATAAGATTGTAGATTATGCCCGTCGTTTTATTTATGATGATAACGGGGTTGAGATTTTTAATTTTGGAAAATATAAAGGAAAATCGGTGGCTGAAATATTGAAAAATGAACCACAGTATTACGATTGGATGATGAAGGGTGATTTTCCATTGCACACCAAGAAAAAACTTACCGAGCTGTTGAATAAAACCCTGTTAAAACCGGTTTAATGGTGCATTTCACGGGGATGGCAACAAAAATAAATGCCTAAATTTGAGAATAAACCCGGGTCAATAATATTGGAAAAAATTGTCATCATACCCACTTTTAATGAAAAGGAAAATATTGAGAATATCATCCATGCGGTGATTAATCTTGACAAGGGTTACCATATACTTATTATTGATGACGGTTCCCCCGATGGAACAGCCCAGCTTGTAAAATCACTCTTTTCAACTCTTCCCGGACAATTATTCTTAGAAGAAAGGCATGGAAAACAAGGGCTCGGTACAGCCTATATTCATGGATTCCGTTGGGCACTCGAAAAAGGCTACCGTTACATTTTTGAAATGGATGCCGATTTTTCGCATAATCCTACTGACCTCGAACGATTGTACCAGGCCTGCATCTCCGGTGCGGATGTGGCCGTAGGTAGCCGATATATAAAAGGTGGCGCGGTGGCTAACTGGCCGGCAAACCGCATCCTTCTTTCTAAAGGGGCTTCATTATACACCCGTATTATTACCTGGATGCCTATTAAGGATCCTACTGCCGGTTTTGTTTGTTACCGCCGCGAAGTTTTGGAAAACATCAATTTGGATAACATCAGCTTCGTGGGCTATGCCTTCCAGATTGAAATGAAGTTTGCCGCCTGGAAACTTGGATTTAAAGTAAAGGAAGTTCCCATTACCTTTATCGACAGGCAGGAAGGAGTTAGTAAAATGAATAAAGGAATTATTAAAGAAGGCGTATGGGGCGTTTTGGAACTGAGGTGGCAAAGTATGTTTAAAAATTACCGTAACCGGGTAATTAATAAAAGTTATAACCCAACACCGCTCTTCGTCCATAAAACTTCTATTTTAGAAGGCGAAAATTAATTTGGATGAGAAGGCATTGATTTTCCTTCATTTTTTCGATTAAACAGAGACCAGGTAGTTCCCGGGAATATTTATTTTGAATGAACATCGGGTTATTTCTTTTGAAATGCCGGATGGAACTGTTGAAGGGTTGTTCGCAAAAACTCCCTGTCGAGATGCGTATAAATTTCTGTAGTTGTTATGCTTTCATGGCCGAGCATTTCCTGTACCGCCCGTAGATCGGCGCCACCCTCCACAAGGTGCGTAGCAAAGGAATGGCGAAAAGTATGGGGCGAAATATTTTTGCTGATTCCTGCTTTTGCAGCAAGGTCTTTAAGGATCAAAAAAATCATCAGTCTCGTGAGCCGCTTTCCGCGGCGGTTCAGGAATATGATATCTTCCTCTCCTCTTTGGACCGGCACATTATTTCTTATGAGGTGAATGTACTGGTCAACGTATTTCATGGCCGTATTTCCGATGGGAACCAGCCTTTCTTTATCTCCTTTGCCAATCACCCGGATAAATCCTACATCAAAATACAACTGACTTAGTTTCAGGTTTACCAATTCGGATACCCGAAGGCCACAACTGTACATGGTTTCGATGATGGCGCGGTTTCGTTCCCCTTCGGGTTTACTTAGGTCGATGGCAGCAATTATGGCTTCTATCTCTTCAATTGTTAGTACGTCTGGGAGCTTTCGGCGTTGTTTGGGAGATTCCAACAAAAGGGATGGGTCGATGTTGCAAAATCCTTCGATGGATGCATATTTAAAAAAACTTCGGATTCCCGAAATCATCCTGGCTTGTGAGGTGGCCGACATTCCCAACTGATGGATATACCGGAGAAACAATTCCAGGTCTTTCAATTTGATACTCCCCGGCTCTTTTTGATTCCCATTCTCAAGAAGGAAATTAGTGAGATGGGTTATATCCCGAAGGTAGGCATCCACGGTGTTGGCAGAAACCGACTTCTCCAATTGAAGCCAGGCTTTAAATCCTTTCTTATACGGTTCCCACATGCGTAATAAAATTTCGGGCAGGTACAAGATAATTAAACATTAATTTCGTTTTTCAAAATTTCCTTCAAACCGATCCTTCATGCTGCCTGTTAATTTTCGTTCATTCCGCCGCAAACTTACCTTACACCGCAAAGCCTTCAGAAGTTTTTTAAGAAAAACCGGAAAGACTCCACCCAGGGGAATAGACAGTATTACGGCACAAACAGAACCGTTGGTTTGGAAGGAAGTGGATTGCCTGAGTTGTGCCAACTGCTGCAAGAGCATGACCCCCACTTTCACCAAACAGGATATCAAACGAATTTCAGCTCATTTTAACCAAACACCCGAATCCTTTATTAAACAATGGTTGAAAAAGCAGGACGGCGACTACATCAACAAAAAAATGCCATGCCAGTTTCTCGATCTCAAAACGAATAAATGCACTATCTACGAAATCAGGCCGGCAGATTGTGCAGGGTTTCCTCATTTGTCGAAAAGGAAATGGAGTGATTACACCCATGTACATATCCAAAATATTGAATATTGCCCGGCCACTTATAAAATGGTTGAAAAATTAATTCCCATCATCGAAGAGAAGGAAACTAAATAAATACATCTTCTATAAACAGGTATTCTTCTCTATCCTTCAACAACAGAATGGAGAGGATATCGAATTGTATCACTTCCCATTGTGGGTGTTGTTCGCAAAAAAAATCGCTTGCATTGAGCAGGTTTTCCAATTTCTTTTCGTTTACCGCATCTTCAGGAAACCCCATATGGGTGGAGCTTCTTGTTTTTACTTCAATAAAATGAAGGACATCTCCTTTTGATGCAATGATATCAATTTCCCAATAGCTATGCCGCCAGTTTCGGGCCTGGATGACAAAGCCCCAACCCAGAAGCAATTTCACTGCTTTGTCCTCGCCTATTTTGCCCAATAAATTGTGTTTAGCCATTTTCTAAAACTAATAAGCCCCCGGATCAAAAGGGAGTAAATAGATTTCGGGTAAATCAAAAAAGATTTAGTTGTATTTTTGCCAAAACTTCAGTGATGAACAAACAAAATACTTTATCCATTATAGTGGCTTCTTTATTGGTGGTGGCTGCGGCCGTTTCCAGGGTAGCGATGTATCCCGATAATTTCAGCCCTATCATCGGTATGGCGTTATTTTCGGGGGCCATACTGCCAAACAAAAAGCTGGCCTTTGCCATGCCTCTGTTTGCCATGTTTCTCTCGGATGTTTTGTTTGAAGTATTAGGCGTAGCGCCTGGATTTTGGGGATGGGGCCAACTGGCCGGATATGGCATCCTTGCCCTAATAACCGTATTTGCTTTTACGCTTAAAAATACAAAACCGTTAAATCTGGCAGCTTATTCCATTTCGGCATCTATTATTTTCTTTGTGCTTTCTAACCTTTCTTATTTCCTGATTGAAAACCCCATTTACCACACCTACCCTCAGAATGGCGCCGGGCTGATTGATTGTTATGTAGCTGCCCTGCCCTTTTTCCGTACGGCCTTAATAGCCGACCTGGTATATACTTTTGGTTTGTTTGGGGTTTACCATATTTACCGCACCGTATCGGCTAAATATTTCGTTGCGGCTTAAATTCTGCCTATTTATTTGAACAAACCGTTTGGGTCGGATTCATAACCCGCATCCACGGCAAGGTTGTGTCCATCTGCCGCGGTAGTGGCCAGTTCATCGCACCGGTTATTGAAAGGATTGGTTGCATGGCCTTTAACCCAGGTTACCGACAGCCTATTAAATTTTGATGCAATGGTGGAATAGGCAATCCATAGATCTCTATTTTTCTTACCTCCGGCAAAACCGGTACGCAACCATTTGGAAAGCCATCCTTTATTAATGGCGTTAACCACATATTTGCTGTCAGAAAAAATTTCTATGGCATGGTCGGTGGAAGTAATCAGTTTAAGGGCTTCGATGATCCCCAGGAGTTCCATTCGGTTGTTTGTGGTAAGCCGGAATCCTTTGGAAATTTCTTTTCGATGGTTTCCATATATCAGGATGGCGCCATAGCCTCCCGGGCCGGGATTGCCCCTGGAGCTGCCATCGGTATAAATCACAATGGGTTTGCCTGTCATACCTGAAATACGCCAGTTTGAAAAGTATCCCTCACCGGAGAATGATTAGCGGCATGAATGGCTTCAGAAATTAATTTCCGGGTATCGCGAGGGTCGATAATTTCATCTACCCATAACCGGGAGGCTGCATATACCGGTTCGGCCTTTCGGTTGTAATCATCGGTAATAGTTTTCAGGATTTGTTGCTCTTCTTCTGTCGTTGGCGTTTCTCCCTTTGCCTTCATAGAGGCCACCTGTATCTGGAGCATGGTTTTGGCTGCCTGCTCGCCTCCCATTACCGCAATTTTTGCAGTAGGCCAGGCATAAATAAAACGGGGATCGTAGGCCTTACCACACATAGCATAATTGCCTGCCCCATAAGAATTCCCGGTAATGACCGTGATTTTTGGTACAATGGAATTAGCCACTGCATTCACCAGTTTGGCTCCATCTTTAATAATACCTGCATGCTCGCTTCGGCTGCCAACCATAAACCCGGTAACATCCTGCAAAAATAAAAGCGGAATCTTTTTTTGGTTGCAATTGAGGATGAAGCGTGCGGCCTTATCGGCACTGTCATTATATATGACCCCGCCTAACTGCATTTCTCCCTTCTTATTCTTCACAATTAACCGTTGGTTGGCCACAATACCAACGGCCCAACCATCAATACGGCCATAACCGCAAACAATGGTTTTTCCATAATCCTTTTTAAACTCATCGAAGCTGTCTTTATCGGCAATACAATGAATGATATCCAGCA
>CAZYKA010000015.1:15698-36616 GCA_964647915.1 uncultured Ferruginibacter sp.
TTTTTAAACTCATCGAAGCTGTCTTTATCGGCAATACAATGAATGATATCCAGCACATCGTAGGGTTTTGTATTCCCCTCACTCATTATTCCATAAATATCATTCATAGGTCGTGCAGGCATTTCCGGTTTAATCCGATCGAAGCCAGCCTTTTCTTTTTCACCCAGCTTAGAAATAATCCGCTTTACTTCATCCAGGCATTCCTGTTCGGTATCATATTTATAATCGGCAATACCCGACAATTCGGTATGCGTAACAGCCCCACCCAGGGTTTCGTGGTCTATATCTTCTCCAATGGCAGCCTTCACTAAGTAAGGACCAGCGAGGTAAATAGAACCGTTGCCATTAACCATCAGGGTTTCATCGCTCATAATCGGCAGATAGGCACCTCCGGCCACACAGGGCCCGGTAACCACAGCAATCTGGGATATACCCATGGCGCTCATCCTGGCGTTATTGCGAAAGATGCGGCCAAAATGTTCTTTATCGGGAAAAATCTCGTCCTGCATGGGCAGAAAAACACCTGCACTATCTACTATATAAATTACAGGCAACCGGTTCTCCATGGCTATTTCCTGCATCCGCAAATTCTTTTTTCCCGTAATCGGGAACCAGGCTCCGGCTTTTACGGTTTGATCGTTGGACAGGATCATGCATTGCTTTCCACTTACATATCCAATGCCACTCACCGTGCCTCCGGCAGGGCATCCGCCATGTTCAGCATACATCCCATAGCCGGCAAAACTTCCCAATTCCACAAAAGGTTTACCTGCATCAATTAAATAAGCAATCCGTTCCCGGGCCGTCATTTTATTTTTTTCCTTTTGCTTCTCCCGCGATTTTTTTCCACCCCCTTCCTGGATCTTTTCAAGTTGGCTCCTGATCTTACTCCAGGCCTGCCGCATGGCATCCTCATTTTTATTAAACGTCAAATCCATCATCATAATAATTTAATCAAAAAACAATGCCACTCCCTACTTGAATGATTGGAGGCAACAAATGAAATTCCAGTTCCTCATACGCAAAAAAGACAGCAGGCATCGAAATACATAAACCGGCGGAAATTAATGCTTTTTTGCGGGTAATTTAAAAAATGTATAGAAGAATTTAATTAAACTCAATACCAGCAAGGATTTCACATATATGTACAAAATTTAGTTTGCAATCCCTTAATTTCGAATATATTTATTGTATGGAATCTCGCTATAAGACCCTTTTAACTATTTATAATGTTACTAAAGAAGATCCACAACCGGAAACGTACAAGTGCCGGCCCAGAGAAATAATTTTGAGGCAGTACCAGGACTGGAGCGTCATTCAACAACACCTTACCCTTTTAGCAGAAGAAGGACTGGTTACTACCAGCCAGGAAGATACCCTTGTGATTTGGATTACCAAAGCAGGCATTGAGGCCATTAAGAATATGAAGAAAGTGAATCAAATCGAATAACCAATTTAATCATCCAAAATATCGGGAGGTTTATATTTTTTTTGAATGACTTTTTAAACACTAAAAACAACTAAAATGAAACGTATCCTTTTCCTTACCCTAATCCTGGGTATGATTGCAACAAGCAGCTGCAAAAAAGACAAAGATTGCTCGCTGGATTCCTCAAGCATTACTGGCACCTACAAGGTTACCCATTCTTATTACAAAGCAAATTCAACCACCGCAGAAGTGGATGAGTTTACGTCCTGGGATGCCTGCGAAAAAGATGACCTGATAAAGATTATTGCGGGTGGTGCACTTACCCTTCAGGATGCCGGAGTAGCTTGCACGCCTGCCGGTGACGAATCTGGTACCTGGTCTTTGATTGGGAACACCATAACCATAACCTGGGCAGGTAGCACTCCGGAAACTGAAAGTATTTCCAGTTTCTCCTGTTCCGGGATGACGGTTCAGGAAGATCTGCCTAATGGAGGATATACCAAGACTGTTTTGCAAAAATTATAATACACGATTTTTCTAACCATACTCTTAGGGCTGCATATGCAGCCCTTTTTAATTGGAAAAACAAGTGTCTTTTTACCTGGATTCATCATCAATCTGAACATAAACATACTTATTGTAACCCCGGTTGATTGAATGCTGCAATTCTCAATAAGAATCTGCTCACTACATCCCGAAGGGTTAAAAGATTAAAGTGAGAATCATTCATTCTGCGAAATTAATTGGCCAAGATGGTGCTTTGCTTCCCGCATCTTTCAATGAATTTCTCCAACATCAAATTCAAGGCGATTATAGGAAACCGTAATCAGAGTTACTGAAATTTTGAAAATCGAAAAATATTTCCCCTATGAAATATCCGGTCTTTTCTGAGATGGAAATCCGAATGAAAACCCTGTTCATAATTCAATTGCTTCCCTCGAATAATAAACCACATTCAGAAGTTGGGATAAGCAACAACCGGTATCTGCCAATTTATATAAGATTGAAAATATCTCAATACCAGGAAAAGAGAACTTAAACAGATATTAACAAGATTAAAGGTTCAGAGAAACTCATCCATTTGGATTAGTTTCTTTTTAAATCATTTTTACAACCTTTGAATTATTACTTCAGATTCAATTGATGAGAAAACTACTTGAAAAATAATCAGGCGAAATAACCTACAACGAACTTAAAACCTAAAAAATAAATAATAAAAAAAATTCTCCTATTTGCATTCGTCGCATTTTTAGCTGGTACCAGTTGTAAAAAGGATAAAAACGAATGTAAATTAAATTCAGAAGATATCATGGACACCTATAGGGTAACCCATGTTTATGAAAAGGCCAATGCCGCTGCTACCGAAGTTGATGTTTTTCAAACCTGGGATCAATGTGATAAAGACGATACTTACGACTTTAGTGGAGGTGGTGTATATATTGTAACAGATGCGGGGTATTTATGTTCCCCTTCTAATTTTTTTACAGGAACATGGGCATTATCCGGCAGCAATATTACGGTTAATGGGGTAACCTATGCCATTTCTGGATATTCCTGTTCCGGGATGACATTGACCACAAACAATGCAACAACCGGCGGATCACAAAGGATTGTGATGGTACGATAAATAATCAAATTAATCTTAGAGGCTGTCTCAAATGAAAAATGAGGCAGCCTTTTTTTATTTCGGGGTATTTGTAGCGCAGTAAGTCAGGCAACAGGCTATCAAAATATTACTAATTGATTGCGAAACCACGGATGATATAAATCAGGTTGATTCCCGTTTATTCAGGGTTAAAAAAAGGGCTCCTCACAGCCAAAACAGTTTTCAATTGAATCGGTGTGAATGGGATAAAATGGAAAGAATGAAAGGAAAACTAATTGATACCCAATACATAACAACAGATTATAAAAGATAAGCGGGGAAATACCCCTTTCCAGGATTAACGTTTCAAAGCTACTTGCCGGGTTTTTTTGGGGTTTATAGATTGGTGTTAATCCCTTATCAAAGGGGATTATTTTAAAAATATTCCAAAAAAAATTAAATTGTAGGATTAATTATTGTAAAATCTATTTTTATGTCATTCAAAGCAACATTAAAAATTGGCAGCAAAGAATTTGATGTTATTTCCTGCAGCTATGCGCTCCACCGCGAAGTAGATGGCAAGGGAAGGCCCGCATCTGTTGTATATGGGGGGACAATTGATCTTGGGGTTGAATCGACGGATGATACATCCATTATTGAAGCGATGGTTAATAACCAACACAAGCCATTAGATGGCACCATCACATTTAAAAAGAGTGATGAAGATGCTAAAATGAAGGAACTTTCCTTTGAAAAGGGTTATGTTGTGAAATTTTCAGAATCGTTTGATACTATTGATTCGCAACCCATGATGATTAATTTTACGGTTTCTGCTCAAACAATTAAAGTGGGAGGCGCCGAACACAAGAACGATTGGCCCGGAGGTAAATAGCCGGCTTTCGTAATTGCACCCAGATTAATATTGATTTATTTCCATAAATCATACCTGCAATAGCCCCTAAACCAGCTAAATAGTTTTCCGTGTAAATTCATTTAAGCAAATCTCATGGAATACATTGTTGTAACCGAATTTGAAATTGATGGCGAAAAGTTTAATAATTTTTCCTCTTTAACCCTCCGTCAGGTATATCAGGATCATCACAAATTTGAGGTTCATTTTAAACAATCGAACGACTTTTTCTTTAATAGCAACGATATAGATCAGTTTGTGGGTAAACCGGTAACCATCACCTACAATAAAGAGTTTGCAAAGCAAAAGGAAAGTTGTTATTCTTTTCAGGGTTATATCCTTGAAGTACAGTTTGTAAAATCGGATACCGGATACCCCGATTTTGTATTAATCGGATTTAGCAAAACCATTAAACTGGAAGATGGTGTCGGAAACCAGGGAATAAGCCGGTCCTTTTTGGATAAATCCATAAAGGATATCCTTACGGAAGTGATCAACAACAGAGTAGATTCCGAAATTCATCCTTTCGATTTTTTTGAAGACCTGGAGTTAGATTATTCCTGCCAGTTTAATGAAACTTCGTTTCATTATTTAAGAACTATGTCGGTTTGGTTTAGCGGAAATATGCATTATGATGGAGAGAAACTCATATTTGGCCATCCCGACAAATATTCTGTTATAGAAGACAACGACAACTACGATTTACTAAGCCTGCGGATGAATTTAAAGTTATCACCACAAAAGTTCAGTAGCTATTCGTATGACCCTTCAAAAGATAACCTGCTCAATTCTCCATCTCCCTCTTCGGGGGAGAAATATGGTAAGAATTCTTCTTTCCTTCAATCCGAATCGCGCAACTTTTTTGAAACCAAGTATAACTCCAATTTCAATAACCTGAAAATTTTTCATCAGCAGGTGTTAGATAAAATGGTCTCGATTAGGCAAAATACAATTGCGGCCGACCTGCAAAGCATCAACGGAACAAGCTACAACCCATCCATAACCATTGGACGGATTTTACGGGTTAAAACACCTGGCGGTAATTACGACCTTAATGACCAGGATTACGAACCCTACCTGATTACCCGGGTTGAGCATTTTACCGAAAATGGGAACAAATACTATAACCGGTTTAAGGGTATCCCATATGTGGATCAAAACACCAATGTGGAGAATAACCCTATTTCAATTTTGGGTGGAAATTTTGAACTATCCAAAGCCTACCCGATGCCGGCCATTGTGAAAGACAACAAGGATCCTAAAAATCAGGGAAGGATTAAGGCGCAAATGTTTTGGCAGAAAGAAAAAAAAGAAACCACCAACTGGATTAGGGTCATGTCGCCTGATGCCGGATCGGGTAAAGACGGAAAAGGAAACCGCGGATTTGTGGCCATTCCGGAAATTGACGACCAGGTAATGCTCGATTTTGAATATGACCAGCCCGATTACCCTTTTGTAATGGGAGGCATGTTTCATGGGAAAAGCGGCGGAGGAGGTGGCCAGGGAAATAGTACCAAAAGCATCACCAATAAAAGCGGTAGCCATATTACCTTAATTGATACCCGGATAGATATGTGCGATGCAAGCGGCAATTTCATTCAGATTGACGGGAGTGATACCATAAAAATTCAAGCTTCCGCAAAGGTTGAAATAAAAGTGGGTGGTTCCGTATTTGAAATTACTCCATCTAAAATTTCGCTAAAGGCAGCGCATATTGAAATTAATGGAACAACAGATGCAAAAATGTATTCGGGAAGCGCCGAATTTAAAACCGATAATGGCGGACATTCAACAATGAAAGGAGACGTTGTAGAAGCAGATGGAACGCTAAACACCTTTATGAAAGGAGGAGTTGGCACTCATATTTCTGGCACACTGATTGAAATCGAAGCTTCAGGGCCTACCACCGTTAAAGGGGCAACTGTAAAAATAAACTAATTTAATTTTCATGGAAATAACTTCATCACATAAAACGGATGAGCTCGTTGATGAAAGAGAACCGGTTACCGTCCTTGTTTTTCCTCAGGGTAATAAGCTAAAAGCAAACACGCGGTTAAATGAAATTTTGCTGTTAAACAGTCAGGAGGAAATTCAACTTTCAATTCAAATTACAGATGGTGGGCTTATCGTAAATGTAAATGCAAAAGAATTAAATATTCAGGCCAGCGACCAGTTACGCTTATCTTCAAAAAAAATACATATTGCAGCGTCAGAACAATTAAAATTGAGTACGGATGGAAATATGCTGCAACAGGTGAATGGCGATTGCCTGACCGAAGTAGAAGGCACCCAAAAACTCATTGCACAGGTACAAAAAATAACGGCCTCATTGGGAAATGTAGAAATAAAGGCGAATGACGATGTAAGGTTAAATGGAGAACGTGTTAAACTGAACAGTACCGACTAAAAGATGGATCTAATTAACCATACTCCATTTCCCTCTATTATGTTTCGGGCCGGAATAGATGACAATAAATATGCCATGTCGGTGGCTACCAGGGTAACCTTTGATATTACAGGCAACACAATTAAAATCAGTGAGGATCAAAAAACTTGGGAACCTCAATATCAGCCCGTTCAAACAAAGTATGGATTCCTTGAATCAGATTATGTTTATAGAAGGGGTGCTGTGGATATCCTGGTAATGGGAAATGCCAAAGCCCCCAATAATTCTCCGGTGCCATACATGGAGGTGGAAGTTAGCCATAATAAAAGGCGAATTAACCGGATTGCAATTTTTGGAAACCGCAAATGGAAAAAATCCATATTTGGAACAGCCATTTCCACCCCAGAACCTTTTATTCAAATGCCTCTCAACCTCAATAATGCTTTTGGAGGAATGGCAGATTGGGATGGTGTGAAAATACCTTTTCCAAATAACCCGGTAGGTAAAGGTTATTATATCAGTAAGGAAGACTGTATAAATAATCCATTACCAAATATTGAAGACCCCAATAACCTGATAAAAAAATGGAACGACCAGCCCGATCCTGCCGGGGTTTGCTGCACCCCGCAATTGTCTGAATTGCATTCAAGAAGCAATGTTCGGTTTGATGAGCAAGGGAGAGTAGTAGAATTAAATCCTAAATTTTACAACAGCGCTTTCCCGGCTATGATGGTGGATAAAGTTACCCCGGGGGATTCCATTGATATCACTGGTATGGGCGAACCCTCTTTTAGCTTTCAGATACCCGATTGCAAGTTGGTAATGAAAGTGAGCATGAATGAACGATATAAAGAATGGCCAATGTACATAGAACAGGTAGGATTGTTGGTTGATGAACAAAAGGCGTTTATTACCTATCGTTATGCTATAAACTATATTGTTACCCCTATGGAAATCCGGACTTGTGAAATTATAAAAAAATAAAAGCGGTGGATTGTGCTTTGCTAAATGTATTACACCCTGTAATAGGATGCGATTTTCACCAGGAGTTGACTACCACGGTGCCTCCGGTGCCTGCCCCTATGCCACACCTGGTACTCGTATTACTTGGCAATTTACCCGGTGCGCTCATTTTCGGCACCGTTAAAAGAAGCGACAATAGTGAAGGGAAACAACCTGTTTTGGTGGAGTGTTTGCAGGTTCCTATTATTTTGCAAGAGTCGGATATTGGCCCCTTTATTGTTCATGTTCCCCTTGCCCCTTTCACACCTTCTCCACTTACTTTTTTTAATACTTTGGGCAGCGGTTCTACCTCAGAGTTTTTCGCTTTTTCGGTTAAGGTACACGATAAGCCGGTTGCTATTGCCAATTTAGTTTATGCTACTGTAAATCTTAATTGTGGTTTTCCCTGCTCGGCCCCCACCGGCCTGGTGGCAGCACCTGCTACCGTGTTTGCCGGTTTTCGTTGGGGCGATTTACTTGCCGGGTTAGCAGGAATGGCTATGGATGCTGCCTTATCATGGGCCATTAATGCCGCATTTAATGGAACCAGCCTGAAGGGCGATGGAGGGCTGTTGGGATCAAATGGGGTACTGGCAAACAGGATGGTAAACGGTACTTTAAGATCGATTTTCACCAATGCTGGGTTTCAAGCCGGGCTTCAATACTTCCTGGGCTCTTTTGGTTTACTGGGTTCTCCCATGGGTTATTCTAATTCAAATAGCACTTTTCTCGGCCATTATTATGCCGGGTTTAAATCGGGTACAACCCAGGGTATTGCAGATTATTTTAATCCCCCATCGGGTGCAGTAATGCAATAAATACAGGATATAGTTTTCGTAATATGGAATTACTATGAAATATATTATTTTAATTTTTAGTTCAATTCTTACCCTGGTATTCCTTGTTACTGGTGTAAAATTTTTTATTGATACCTGGAAGTTCAAGAAAAATGCCGTCCAAACTTTTGCAAGAGTAATCGAAATTAAATACGCCCTTGGAAAAAATAATGTAAAAACCCAAAGCCCTGTACTATCTTTTACCACCACTAAAGGTGAAAAATACACATACGACCCATCTTCCTTTTTTCCGGTTACTTACGAATTGGGACAGGATATTCCGGTTTTGTACCCTGAGCAGTATCCGGAAAAGGTAAAAGTTAATTCATTTCGTGTACTCTATCTGCCTCCTTTGTTATTAATTATCCTAGGCATAACCGGAGTTATATTTAGCTTTTGGCTTTATCAAAAGAAATAAAATGCAATCCAGCGTTCAACAAATATCCGGTAATATTGAAATCTCGCAGCCAGTGCTTGCTGTATTGGTGAAACAAACCTATTTTTTTGATGATAAGGGCAATTGCGTCCCCGCAGATAATACTGAGCCCCTGATTGATAAAATCGCCTACTACGAACACAATGATCAATTATTAAAAGACGATAGTGATCTGTTTGTATTTAAAAAATACTGTGATGTGATCATTAAAGGACATGCAAGAAATCTGGAAAATGAAAAAAAATTTGTTGCAACTGTTCAAATAGAAAACTCAGAATTGAATATTTTGGTTCAGGGGAACCGGAAGGCATATTTAAATTCATTTGGAAAATTAACATTTACAGAACCCGACCCCATCCATGAAATACCATTGAGGTATGATTTTGCTTATGGAGGGAAAGACACAGAAGCCGAAAAAAAAATACAATTGCCCAATGAAGAAATAATGGCAACTATGCCGGGTCATAACTGGTATGCCGACAGTCCTTTCCGCTATCAACGGAACCCCGAAGGAAAAGGGTTTATTGTAGAATTATCAAAAGCCATGTTAGAAATGCTGGAATTGCCCAACCTGGAGGACCCCGGCCACCCCCTTACACCCCAAAATATTATTTTAAACGACATAAACCGATGGGTGGAAATGCCCATACCCTCCGCTACAGACTGGGTTAATCATGGATGGGCCCCCCGGTTATTATATACAGGATTAGTTGAGTTCCCCTATTCCAACGTGAGAAGCCTAAAAGAAATTAAATTGAAATGGGTGGAACCAGACATTTATGATCGAAAACAGTTTAATACGGGATTTAATTATCGTTTTTTTAATGGCGGCCATTATGGATTGCAAATCAATTCGCAACGAAGCCCCACCGATTGCACCTTATTAAATATGCATCCATCCATGAAAAGGGTAACCATTAAACTTCCGAAAGTTTGGCCAAAAATTTGGACAGATGGCAGGAAAGGCACCCTCAAGGAAACCCAGACTTTTCTTCATAGCATTATTATTTTCCCCGATGAGAATAAGCTGCATATTATCTGGCGTGGCACTTCAAAGGCTTTAAGACCCTATCACCCTCATGAATTAAGTTCGATGCCATATAAAGTTGAATGGTAGAAAAATTCCAGGTGGATGCAACCTACAAATAAACATCTACACCCAGAACCGCATTAAATTCATGGGTTTCATCTGCCAAACATCCCACTTTAGAAGCAGTATCAGGAATAAACATAACCTTTGTTTCAAGATGAACCGGGAGTAGGTAATCGGATAACATTTGAAGAACTGAATCGTTACGCATTCCTTTGCGGAAAGACTGCATTTGGGTATTATTTAACGGGCCAATTTCAATTATAATATCCTCCTCTCCCCCATCAAACGCCTGGTTGCCGGTTGTAGAATCTATCCCCAAAAAACAATTATCCAATTTCGAATTTTCAAAGTTATCATTTAGGATGGGAGCCTGCCGGCAACTGCTGATCTTCACCGGCACCCCCAACAGCAGTTCAAAAATAGAAGATGCGGCCTCATAATCATCCCTCACCTCATGAATCAGCGGTATCACTTTTAAAAATATATTCGATTGCTCGTTGTCGAGATATTTAAAAATATCCCAGAAAGGTTTGAATACTTGAATCAATTCGTTGTGTCTTCCTTCCTGGTGGATCCTGGTTTCATAAAGAGCCATCTGGATTCGGAGCGAATCGATTCCTGATTCGAAAGGCATAAAAAAGCGCCTGGCATTTCGCTCTTCAATTTTGTGCCTTTTAATATGTTGAATAATTTCCTTTTGGGATATGGCCGATTTGGGAATAACAGGGGAATGAAACAGTCCCTCCGGTAACATATCATAAATCCCCTCTTTATGGCTCCTGATAAACGTGTATTCCTTCCGGTTATAATCCGAAATATCTTCTACTACCTCATCCACATCCTTACTGTAATTCCGCTTCTTGGGGCCCAAATGAAAAATGAGCACCTTATCCTCCGGTAACTGCTGGTTGATCAATTCGGCGGCAATAATCTCCGCCCTGAAATCATTCCCAAACGTATCGGGAAGCATTCCTGAAAGATTTGGCAGTTGTTTATCCATATATCTTAATTAAACATGCACATCATGCTGTTAACACATTCTAATGGAAAAGAATTCCTCCTAACTTTTTATCATTACCCGGTAATTATTGCTCATTCCCGAACGGCTTTTTAATTTTGAATACAATTGTTCAGCCAACAATTGGCGTTCATTGGGGTCGGGAGTTTCATTTTTTTTCAGGGTAATTTCCACATCAATGGTGCGCCTGAAACCCTGTTGCAGTAGGGGTGAAATTTCGAATCCCTTTTCGATGGTAACTTTTTGCAAACGGTTGCCCAGTTCGTAAAAACAAAAATTCCGAATATCATCCCTCGTAACAATCCTGTTTCGGGTCATTAATCCATACCGGAAAGCATTTACCCGCTCCTCCTGTTTGAGCCGGTTCTTCCCTCCGGTAGTGGTGGTTAATAAAAACAGGGAGTCTGGTTTAACCCCAACAGAATTGTATTCCTGCAACCTGGATCCGGAACGAATATGATTCCCTTCTTCGGCAAAGGTTGTCCAATACTCCACATACATCATGTCGTTACCTTCAAAAGGTTTGGCTATAATATAATGAGGGATTTCGCCTGCATCCATGGTTACCGATTTTGATTTTTGTTCAATAATCGAAATCCGTTGCTGCAATTCTTTTAGGGTATAAGAAATAAAATCATTTCCATAAGCTGCAAATGCAGCAGATTCTGTTCGCAGCAGTTCGAGTAAATAACTAATGAACTCATTCGCATTCCTTCCGTCAAACCGTTCTACCCCACCGCTTCTAACTGTAAACGTACCCAATTCTTCCTCTCCTTTAAGGAAGGGAGTTATGGCATAGAGGTTCTTATCTGTGGAGAGCGACCTTACCGCCAAAAACTGGCTTTGATTGGCTGCTTTTAACGGGATGATGTTGCTCCCACCTCTTAACCTATACCGCATATCATTCAACTGGCGGTTCATTACCGGAAAAGTATTGGTATAAACAAACAGTTCATCCAACGCTGCCTGTGGAACAGATTGAGGGAAAACCAGCTTAAGCCAAAGCAATTTATGATTCATCTTTTGCAGCGTCTCCTCATTAAATAATTCTTTAAACGAGGCTGGGTATTCCGAAATAATGTTTTGTAAATCGGTTACCCCGGCAAGCGATAAGGTTACAAACCGGGGGCCATAAAGATTCTTCACATCATTTTCAATTTGCGTCAATAAATCATGATCAGAAGAAAGCTGTCCCCCCGCGGCCTCGTTTTCTTCTTCCCATGCCAGGCCTGGTGAAGCCTCCAGTTCAGTATCATTTAAATACCATCTCAGCATAAACAACAACTGGAAATTTTGACGCGCAAATTGGAACTCGGGATTCTTCCATTCAAATTGAAACGACAATTTTTCAATCTCTTTAAGGCCGGTATCCACAGATAAACCCAGCCATAATTCATGATTTTTAATATTTCTGGAATTTCCTGTTTGTGCAACTATCTGTTTATTGAGGGTATTATCATACTGCATCAAACTGGATCCCGTGCACTGAGTTACGATGTTTACATTATGCAACTGCAGCTTCCCAACAGGAGTAAAAAAAACATCCATACTTTTTGGTTGTTCGTCTTCCTGTGCAGCGTTTGCCTTTTTCTTTAAATAAAAATGGGCGGTTTCCGATAAAGCCTCTCTCGGCTCAACCGGGATGGCATGGAGGATTGCATGAGCGGGAATGGGGCAGGTTAAAAAATCGGGGGCAAGGAGGTGGGCGGCCTTTTCGAGGAGCCGCGATTCTGAATCCCTGATTTCATTACCCAGGTTATACAACTCAGTGGAAAGCGCCTCCAGCAATAATTTCACCACCGGGTCAAGGTCTTCCGTATTTTTAATATTCCAGAAATTCAAGGCATGCTTCAACATACGGTTACGAATGGCCTCCTTTGAATTATTGATTTGGGAAAACATAATTATTATTATTTAATCTACGGATAAAGGGCTAAGAAAAAGGCTGTTATTAAATGAAAAGGATTCGCCTGTTTTCCGAATAACACCGGCCAGTACAATATCCACCCGTTTTTTAATTTCCGTATAATTCCTGACCAGGTTTTGTTTTTCAATTTCAGATATTTTTACACTAAGCTGGATTTCGGATAGCCGGTCTTCGTGGGTGGTTATAGATTGCAACAGTGACTGCCTCAGTTTTTCTTCCCATTTATTTTCGCTCACGATCAGTTCAAAATCCAGGTCCCAGATTTCACAGCCAAAATCAAAATCGTACCGGTGTTCTCCAAAACGGGTCATAATGATGAGTTCGAGATTTTGAGAAATTGAATCTTTTAGGGTACAAACCAGTAGCTCCTGCCCTTCGATCAATTTTGTAACTTGTAAAGGAATTTTTAAAAAATTCGTGTTCATTGCCAAATTTAGATTTGTAGCTTAAAAATTCATTACAGAAAAAGCAGGTATAAGATCATTTCATTAAATCCCGGAAATGAGCCTGGCAATCATACTGAACCTGTCAATTCTGGTTAAATATATATATAAATCATTACTTTTAGAGCAGTGAATTCAGGTTTTAGGAGGTTTGGTTTCTTTAATAAAACTTTTGGATTATGGCTGCACTTTCATTAAATGAATCCGTAAAAACAGCGATTGAAATCGCCCAATCATTAGCCAAAGAATACCGGAACGAGTTTTTCTCACCTGCCCATTTACTCCGAAGCCTGCTTCATAAAGACGTAGGTTTGAAAAATTTCCTGGATGCCATTGGAAAAGATACCGGCTATATTTCGGAATGGGCCGAAGTAAGAATCGAAGATTATCCGAAAGTGGCACAGACCAAAGAAAAGGTTACCGGCGACGACCAGGTGAAGGATGTATTTGAAGAAGCGGATAATGTACGAATAAAACTGGGCCTCGATTTTATTAACCCGATTTGTGTGTTATGTGCGCTTAGTAAACCCGGCGTGGGCTTTACTTCGGAACAATTAAAGACTTTTCCGGTAAAGGAAAAGGAAATTTTAGAAGTATATTTTAAAGAAGGAGAGGTACAGCAGGCCGTTAATTCCAGTACCACCGATGGCTCAGCCCAGACGCCAGCCTCCGGAGCGTTGTACAAATATTGTATTGACCGGGCAGCCCTTGCCAGGGAGCAAAAAACAGACCCCATCATTGGCCGGGATAGGGAAACCCGGATGATGATGGAAATACTTTGCCGGCGTACCAAACCCAATGTCATCATCACCGGCGAGGCGGGTGTTGGTAAAACCGCATTAATTGACGGATTGGCCATGGACCTTGCTGCTAATAAAGTACCTACCCAATTGCAGGGAGCGCAGTTATTTGAACTCGACCTGGGCGCCTTAATTGCAGGCGCCTCTTATAAAGGAGAAATTGAAGACCGACTGAAAAATATCATCAAAGAAATAAAACAGTTTCCCAAGGCGATAATTTTTATTGATGAAATTCATGTATTACTCGATGCCAAAGGTTCGGTTGGGGCAGGCGCTGCCAATTTACTGAAACCCGAACTGGCCCGGGGTGAAATAACGGTTATTGGCGCCACTACTAATGATGAATACCGAAAGCATATTGAGCGCGACCCCGCGTTTACAAGAAGGTTTGAAGTGCTTGCCGTAGCCGAACCGGATGTGGAAAGCGCTATTAAAATGGTAGAATGCCTGGCTCCAAAATTTGCCTCGCACCACCAATTGAAAATAACCGCCGATGCCGCAGCAGAATGTGTGAAACTGGCTAAAAGATATATTAAAGACCGCCACCTTCCCGATGCGGCTATCGACCTCCTCGACCGTACCATGGCGGCAATTAAATTAATGGTTGACACCAATAGCAACGACCTGGAAGAATTGAAGAATCAATTAAGGGTTTTACAATTAAATGAAAACAATTTATCGGAACACGAATTATTTAACGAATACAAATGGCTGTATGGCCTTATGAAAGCCAGAATCAGCCCGGTATTGCTGGGTAAACTGGAAGACGCATCACAGGTTGAAAAATTTGAAACCGCTTCTGAATATGATCAATTCCTGAAAAATAGTTTTGAAAAACTCAGCACCCTGGTGGGTGAAAAGAAAGAAGATGTAAACAAAGAGGACCTCGCTTCCATTGTATCTTATAAAACCGGCATACCACTGGGAAAAATTCAGGCCCAGGAAAAAGAGCGGTTATTGAATATGGATGGCTACCTAAAAAAGAGAGTAGTTGGGCAGGACCATGCGGTTAAAGCGTTATCTGAAGCAGTTTTAGAATCCAGAAGCGGGTTAAACAAAAAGGGACAACCCTTAGGTTCCTTCTTTTTTCTTGGCCCTACCGGAACCGGTAAAACAGAACTTGCAAAATCATTGGCCGAGTTTCTATTCAATGATGAGAAAGCGATGATCCGGTTTGATATGTCGGAATTTAAAGAAGAACATTCTGCAGCATTGTTGTATGGTGCCCCTCCCGGATATGTAGGCTATGAAGAAGGCGGCGTACTGGTGAATAAGATCAGGCAAAAGCCGTATGCGGTTCTTCTATTTGATGAAATTGAAAAAGCCCACCCCTCGGTGTTTGATACCTTTCTTCAAATTCTGGATGAAGGCCACATGCACGACAGGCTGGGAAAGGAAGGCGATTTTTCCAATGCCGTAATCATTTTCACTTCCAATATCGGCAGCGAATGGATTGCAGAAAAATTTCAAAAGGGGGAAACACCAGCCTCTAATGAACTAATGGAAATCATGACGAAGTATTTCAGGCCGGAGTTTTTGGCAAGGCTTACGGAAATTGTCCCCTTCAAATCGATCAGTGAAGAAAGTATTATCCGGATTTTTGATATCCAGTTGAAAGGACTTTTGGAAGCGCTGGACAAACAGGGAATCGGGCTATCTATATCCGAGGAGGCAAAAAAGTATCTTTCCCTAACCGGGTTCACACCCAAATATGGGGCGAGGCAGATATCGGGCGTAATCCGAAACCAGCTCAGAAGACCCATTTCAAAATATATTATTTCCGGAGAACTAAAAAAAGGCAACACATTAAACGTGGGTTTACGTGATGCGGCGCTTAGCTGGGAAATTAAATAATTGAATATTTTAACTCAAATTATTTATATTTATACTGTAAATAGGAGTGCGATTGCAACCACCATATTTCTAATTAAAATAATGCCATTATTATGCCGCAAGTTAAACCCGGTATAGCAACCACTATACTCATGCCCGAACCGGCAGGCGAAGGTTTTGTTGAAATTTCTCCCAATAAAACCCTTTTTGTGCAAAAGCTTACTTACGACGATCCGGTTAAACCAGAAATTGTGGAAGACCTGCAAAAGGTAGAAGATGTATTTGCGCATTATAAGCCATCGGTGGATGTAGAGCTGGATAAAGAAGACGGATCCACCACCAACGAAAATTTCCAGTTTGCAGGATTAGGAGATTTTGATGCGAAAAATCTGACCAACCAAAGTGCCTTCCTCAAAAGCCTGAATCTGGAATACGATACGTATCTTAAAATTATCAAGCAACTTAAAACGAATAAGTCGTTGGCCAATGTGATTCAAAATGCGGAAACCAAAAGCGCTTTTATCAATATATTAAAATCTCTGGTTGAGGAACTGGAAGAGAAATAATCAAATTATCCCTCGTTAAAATTATTTCTGGGGGTTGCAGATCTTATTACCACTATTAAATTATAATTATGGCAAATGAAGAAGCTAAAAGTGAAGAGCAGTCGTCGTTTAAGCAGGATGCTAAACAGGAAACGAAGCTATCGCTAGATGAATCCTTAAATAAGCTTGCCAAAGTTGGAGGATTTGATTTCCTCGAAGCCATTGTAGATGGTTCCGATAATTTAAATCCCACCCGAAAGGCAAAGAAAAATATTTTTCTTACCGATGCAAATAAGAAACAACAGCGGGCCGATTTAAAAAAGAAATTAAATATCTGGCTGAATCTTTTAGAATCGGATTCCGTTTCTTCCATGGTTGACAAGAGCGCAGAGCGGTCGGAGATTTCAGAAAAACTCCTGAAGGGCAATCTGAAAAAAATATTGGAAACCACGAGAGAATTAGAGCAGGCTTACCGTGCAGTAAATCTTTTTTATAAGAATACCGAATCTTCAAAGCTCAAGAATGTGTCGATCATGAACGCCTCGATGAATCAGCTTACCGACCTGGATGAGCCCCGGTTTATTGATCATGTGGCGGAAGAAATGAAACAAAATTTCGACCGGCTTGATTTAAGGGAAAACTACTCGCTCCTGGTTATTCCGGGTTACCTGAGGAGTAATAAGGTAGTAGATAAGTGGGCCAAAATTGCGTATAATAACAAGGCTACACTGGTAACAGATTTTGAAAATGTGGAATCTCCCGATGATGCTCTTGATCTTTTCAGAGATGCCAACCTTACCGGCGGCGATCCGCATAAGGCAAATGTGATGATGACCTGTAATTACATTGTAGGCCGGGGAAAAAATGCCGATGTTGGGGAAGAAGAAGATGTGTTCGTTCCGGGGTCGGCAGCGCTGGCCGGAAAACTCTATTGCACAAAAATGTCGCAACCCGTGGCCGGTAAAACTTATGGAAGTATAGACGAAGTGGATGCGGTGCGATTCGATATGAAAAAGGCTGAAATTTCTGCATTGGAAAATGAAGGCCTGGTTCCATTGGTTGGAGAATGGGGAAAAGTGATGCCGTTTTCTGCAAAGACCCTGTTTAATGGCGATAATTTGGGGATGCAAACCTATTCGGTAGTACGGGTATTCGATTTCATTGCCAAAGTAATGTCCGATTTCCTGAACCGGAGGGCATTTGAGTTATGGAATACCAAGATGGAAGGGAACCTGAGAAAACAAATCGTAAAATTTCTGGATGGGATCCAGGGGCCCGACAAACTAATCGAGAAATTTCAAATCCTCCGTTTCGAAAGGGATGAGGACCAAAAAGACCATATTTTCCTAGATATTCATATTACACCTTTTTTCCCTGCTAAAAGTTTCCTTGTGAAACTGGATGGGTATAAGGGCGATGATGGGGAGGAATGGAAAGCCGAGTTTAAACAGGCAAAATGATCTGCCTAAAAAACTAAGCCACCTTCCTTTCGGGTGGCTTTTTTATATCTTGTTATAAGGGAAATCTCCTCATCCCCTTGGGATCTTTCCAAAAAGGTTGGGGGAAGAAGGCAAATTGCCCGAAAATCCTGCGGTGAATCAGATTTAAATAAGAAGCTAATACTCATATAAATAGGTAAATAAACGGGCAAAAGAATTTTATAATCACATAATTTCTAAGTAATTTCAAAACCCATGATTATGTTGCCCTCAAAAGCAAATAATTAGATTGGCAGAAAAATTAGTTTTATGACTAATTCATTGATTTAGCTAATTCTCCAGCGCTTTACATTTATAAATCGAAGTAAAGAGAAATATGGCACTCAAATTTTTTTTGGTTTATATAGGAATTTTCTTTGCATTTGGTATTGGTTTCCTCATGCTGGCAAAAAATTTTGCCAGCAGCCTTGGAGCAGCAGGCAAAAAGCCCATACTAGAAGGGGGTTTATCGGCGCTGCTCATTTCCGGATTTGCTTATGTGGTAACGGTTTTTGTGAAACACCTCTTTGCGGTATTCTGGATCTTTGCCATCCTCTTTATTCTTTTTGGCATTTTCCATATCCTGTTTTTTCATAAAAAGTATTTTTATAAGAACAATTCGGATAAAACAAAGGCTGTGGTGGCGGAAATTCTGTTTATGCTTAGCCTCTTATTTATCATTATTGTATTTTTTTCTGCCCTTCAGTATTTCCTTAAAGACAAAAATTTTCTATTCTTCCCTACCCTGATGTGCATGCTTGCATTCTTCATCCCCCTTTCTATTTTCTACACTTTTGAAGCCGCCTATAATATTCCCAAAACAGAATTTCCTGCATGGCAATATCCAATTTATAATCCCATCGACCTGCCAGATGAGAGGCCAAACGAAAAACTCCTGGTAATTGCATTTGAAACCTGCAAAAGCCCTTCCGATAAAGTGAGGACAAATTTCAGAGCCAAAGGGCCAGAGACCATGAAACTTGGCGACCTATTCTATCATTTTATTAATGATTATAATGAGGTGCAAAGCGAAACCCCGATTCAATTTGCGACCCAGGAGAATACAGCCTATTATTGGGGGTTTCGAATTAAACCCAAAGGGTTAAAAACAAGCCAGATATTAGATCCGGAATTGAGCATGAGGGAAAACAGGATAAAGGAGAACAGCATTATTATTTGTGAACGTATTTAAATCAATATATGAGAGAGCCTCAAAAATACTTCCCGGTTAACTGGATAGATGGAATGAAACTGAATAAGAATCATTTTATTTCCCAGGATAATGCCTGGTTAAACAGGAGTCAGGAAATTACCAGTTTAATTACTACTCCATTTCAATATGGGATCCTGCCCCCTTCTTCAGCAGGTGAAAATACTTTTAATGTAAAGCTTTCATTAGATAACCAGGCGGCGGTTAAGGTATCCGTAATTTCTTGCCATGCAATTACCCAGGGAGGGGCCGGAATTGCCATTTCTGATCTGCAACCCACGGGGAATCCAGGATTCGAAAGCCTGTTCAACAAAATATTACCTTTTACAGCAGCGGGTTCCGAAGCTACCTGGTGGGTGTTTCTTTTAATAAACCCCTATGATAAACTACCGGCGGGAAGTCCTGATTTATCGGAAACGCCACCGCGGTTGCCAAATGTGATTCCTAATTATTCCATTGAGCTTGTTGGAGAAAGTAATTATCAGCAATTTACCAATCACCCTTTCGGACTTCCCATTGGGAAAATCATGGTGAATGGAAGTGATATTAAAGTGGAAGAAGATTATATTCCTCCCTGCTTTTGGGTATTATCGCATCCCGACCTCATCTCCTTACACGGCGAGTTAGACCAATTCCTATCTCATCTGGAATCCTATTGTTCGCAGGTGGTTCAAAAGATTTATGTAAAAAAACAACAAAACGAAATCTCTGAGTTGGTATTATTCTTTTGCGACCGGGTGATGCTATACCTGGGACAGGCTTTGAACCAGCTACGCTGGAAAATGTTGTACCAATCGCCATTGGAATTATTGCTATCCATTTCCACGCTGGCCAGGATAATGAAAAATGCTATTGATTTAAGAATAGGTTCGGGAAAAGAAGAACTGATGAATTACCTCTGCGAATGGTGCGAACTCAAACAGGGTGAACTGGAAACGATGCTGAGCAGGCTTTCCAATATGAGCTACCGCCACCATGATATAAACCAGAACATTTCGCAAATCGTATCCTTTGTAAAGGTCAGTTTACGGCTTTTTGAAACACTCAGCAAATTAGAATTCATTGGAAAACGGAAAGAAAGCGGGGTGTTTGTGAAAGAAGAAGTCCCTACACAAACCAATTCCCAACAAACCCAACGCAGAAGATTTTTCGGGTAGATAAATAAAGCCACTATTAAATTATTTTGCATGCAACCGCTCAATAAAGACGAAAGAAAGAAAGCCTTTTGGACATTTATATGGCTTTTACTGGTATGTATAATCCTGATTTTGACTACCATTTATTTCAGTGTAAAAATTCCTTTTAATCAAAACGATGAACTCATAAAAACTAACGAAAGAGAAAACGATATAAAGGTGAAGGAGCACAAACTTTCGGATAATTTCTATAGTAAAATGTTAACGATTACAAACCGGCTCGATTCCATAAACTCAAGCCCCAGGGCAGAGCTTATACAGAGCCAGGTAAAGGACGACATTGAAGGATTGAGCAAAATGGTGGCCGATACCGACACCATATACAACCGGCCCTTTTATAATACCATCATCCTTACTTTAGATGATTACAGCCGTGCAAAAGCCATATTAAGAACCCAGGCACAAAAGGGAGCCGTTCAGGATAATTTACAAGACCAGGTATCTACTAAAGAAAATCAACTGGCTGCCGCCAGAGATTCTATAAAGGTGCTTCAAATTCAGATTAGTAAGTTAACCGGGGTTACGAACTAAACCATGAGTACAAATAATATTTATACCGGACGTATAGGAGGGTTAGACAGAAAGGTGTGGATTGTTTTGGGCTCACTCATTGTACTTGTTATTGCCCTTTTTTCTTATACCGTAGTTACAAGAAAAACCTGCCTACCTGTTAGTTTTTCGGTGATGGCCGTGTCTGGAAATTCATCCGAACCCTTTACTACCAGTCAATCCCTTTTATTTAAGGCCAATTCTGAAAAAGTGAAATGGGATTTTGGAGATAAAACTTCACC
>CAZYKA010000015.1:36716-62544 GCA_964647915.1 uncultured Ferruginibacter sp.
AATTGGGAAATTGAAGAACACCCCGAATTTCCAAAGCAAACAAATGCCAGTGCATCCTTCCGGTTTTTAAGTCCGGGCATTTATATTATTACCGTAGAGTTGGCCAATAAAACAAAATATAGAAAACAGGTAGTGGTAGAAAATCCAACATTAATACCCGCTACTCCACCACCGGCTCCCCTGCCCCAGGAAACGGTGACACCTCAGCCCCCACTGGAAGATAACTCCAAGAAATTTATTACCGATGAAGTATTCCAGACAAAACTGCAACTGGTTGTAAATGGAGAAGATTATAAAACACTTGGATTCCTCGAAAACTTATGCGGAGGATATACCACACCTACAAAAATTAATGGCAAAGATCCAGAACCATTCAACCTGGCCTGTTCTGAACTGGGCGGTAAGAAGGAACGAAAATGGCTTTTAAGCAAAAAGAAAAAGGTGAAAATTAAAAGCATAAAACTTAGAAGAAACGATGAAACACATTGCGTGGAAATGATTGAGATATTCTATTAAGCAAGCAGACAAATAAATGGATCCTTATAAAAAGTACATATTCCTGCTTATTCTTTGCTGTAATGCCGCAATTAACACGGCAAATGCCCAGGATGGCAAAATAGTAGATACCATTTTCACCAACGAAAAAATTGATGTAGCCGTTAATTTTTATTCTGAAATTCTAAATTTCTACAGTTTCCCTACCCCAAGTAAATTCCGAATTAAATCTTTCCCCGAACAAAAACAATTAAGAATTACTACCGACAGGAGATTTCCATCACCGGAACATCTCTCTGTATTGATAAAACGGAAAACTTATCAATTCATAATTGCCTACAAGAAAAATATTGATTTCTCAGATTTCTCAGAAACAACTTACAATTATGATGAAAAGAAAATAGAAGATTTGCTGGAGGGCCGGTTATCCTCGCGTCCCAATGAAAATAAGGGAATTTCTAAAACAAAAGGGGATAAAGAGACTGCTGAAAAGATTCAAAAGAACAACGATTATTTTTCCATTCTGAAACAGGCCTACGAAAAATACAAGGCCCAGGAATATGAAGAATCCAAAGCCCTTTATACAAAGGCCCTCAAAATGAGGCCAGATGAAATAATGGCAAAAGATGGATTGGCACAGGTAAATACGAAATTGGAAGAGAAGGAAAAACAAACCAAAAAGCTGGACGCCACTTACAAAGGCTATATGAAGGAAGGAGATAGGCTTTTAAAGCAGGATAAATTACAGGAAGCAAAACTTTCGTTTCAACAAGCCCTATTTATTAAAAAAGACGACCCGGTAAGCAAACAAAAACTTTCCGAAATTGCCCGCCGGGAAGACCAGGCAAAACAAGAGGCAGTTAAAGAACAAAAATACAGTTCGGCCATGGCTTCTGCCGAAAAGGCATTTGAACATTCCGATTATAAGACTGCCCAGCGTTATTACAATGAGGCCATTTCCTATTTTAACCGGAAAGAGCCCAACGACCAGCTAAAAGAAATTTCAAAAGCTCTGCAACAAAGACAAGCTGAAATTGCTTCTTCCAATGCCCTAAATGAACAAAAAGAGGCAAACGAAAAGAAGGAAAAAGAAAAACAACAAATTCAAAAGGAGTATTACTCTATCCTGAAAAAAGCGGACAACTATTATTCGGATGGAAACTGGGATCAGGCGTTTACTTATTATAAAAAAGCGAAAGAATATAATTTTGAAGACAGCTACCCAGCCGATCAAATGGCAAAGATCAACAAAGCCAAATCAGACCAGGCTGCATTAGCCAAAACGAATGCAAAAAAAGAATTAATAAAGGCAGAAAAAGAACGTAAAGAACAGGAACAAAAGGAACTTGATAAGAAATATAATACCGCCATTTCCAAAGCCGACAACCTCTTTGACCAGGAAAAATTTGCTGAAGCAAAGTTGGCCTATATGGAGGCCTATAAAATCATAAAGAAGCCCTGGCCCGGAGAACAAATAAAAAAAATAGACCAAATAGTTGCTGCCCAGGCAGCGCAGGCAAAAGAGGAAAAAATACGGGCTGAAAAGGAAAAGGCAGAAACCCAACAATTCAACCAAATCATTAAAAAGGCAGATGCCCTTCTTGCAAAATCGGAATATAAAGATGCAAAGAAGCAGTACCTGAATGCACTCAGCATTAAAGCCAACGAAAACTACCCTAAGCAAAAAATTCAATTTATCAATGAAACCCTCGACAGGCTGGCCGCTGAAGAAATAGCACGCAAAGAAAAACTGGCCGCTGAGCTGGAACTCAACAGGAAATACCAATTAGCCCTCTCAAACGGGAAGTCCTCTATTATAAAAGAAGACTTTGCCAACGCAAAATCGGCGTTTACAGAAGCTCTTCTTTTAAAACCAAAAGATGCAGAAGCCACCAGATTGCTTCATGAAGTGGAAAGTAAACTTGCAGAAATTGCACGAATAAATGATATTGAAAATAAATATGATCTTACAAAAGGCATTGCCGATAGTCTCTTGTTAAATAACGACTTTTCGAAGGCTATCTCCCTATATCAGGAAGCCCATAACATTAAGCCGGAAGAGACTTATGCCCTCTCGATGATTAAATATTGTAATGCAGAAATCAAAGCGGCAGCTATTCAAAAGCAACAAGACGAAATACTTGCAGCACAAAATGCAGAGATTGAAAAGGATAAACAATTTCATGACCTGATGAAAGAAGCTGCAGACCTGGTATCCGAAAAAGATTTTGAAGCAGCAGAATCGAAATATGCACAGGCATTACAAATAAGGCCGGATGATAAATATGCGCAATTCAGGCTTAAGATGTGTGGAGATCAGATGGAAATGGCCAAAGAAGCCAACGACATGGCGAAAAAAGATTCAAAGAAGAAATCGAAACGTAAAAATAACCAGGCAAACCAACAACAGGTGAACCCCGAGGCACCATTAGATAGTACAGATGTTTACAAACCCCTACCCCTACCCTATAATTCCGAAGAACTCGCAGCAAAATATCCAGGTATTAATTTCGACAAATTCCCAGACGGGCAGCTTCTTGATGACAACTTTAAAAGTAAGGCCGACAACTTGTACTCGTTCAAATCCTTTCTAGCCCAAAAACCCGATTTATCCTTATCCACCGAAACAGATAATATTAAAGTTACCTGCCAGGGTATTGATTTCGTATATCAAACTGCCTATTTAAAGATTCTAATCCAAAACAATGGAAAGGAAGATTTCCTTACCGGCCCAATGATGCTGACCTGGAACAGAACTTCCGGAACCAGTATTAAACTGTATCCCCTTTTCCTTTACCCTGTGCAGTTTCCCATTATAACCCCTGGGAATGAGGCGTTGGTTGTTTACGGGTTCAATTCGTATAAAATAGGATCTTCCGATAAATTAAACCTCGAGATTAGCGACAGGCCAAACAGGATTAATATTTCCCTGGAAATTAAAGGGTCGGTTTATGAAAAGGCATTTAATGAATATTGACTTTTAATTAGCAAACTATTCTTATGCTTGCATCTTCTTATTTTAGGCGCTTTATAGTTTGGTTCACCTTCTTTGCTGCTTCTTTAAGCAGTTCTGCGCACGATATTTACTTTTGTGGCGAAAAAATTCCTCTTGATGATGATTTTGTAAGAACCAAATTGATGAACATCATTAAAAAACAAATCAATTATGTAAACGTGCCTTCACTCCAACAAAGAATTAAACTATATATGCCCCAGGTAGAACGCATGCTGGATGAAGCGAACATCCCGCAAGATTTTAAATATCTGGCCATTGTAGAAAGCGGTTTTAAAACGGATGTTTCCTCCGCTGCCGGAGCCAGGGGGTTCTGGCAATTAATGAAAGCCACTGCTATAGACTGGAATTTAGTGGTAAATGATCTTGTAGATGAAAGAACGGATTTTGTAAAATCTACCCGGGCAGCATGCAGGGAAATTGTCCGAAACTATAGCTATATCCGAAAAACATTTAAAATCTCCTCCTGGGTATTAACAGCGGCTGCCTATAATAATGGAACTGGTAACATAAAAAATGCTATCATCCGCCAGGGAACAAGTAACTATTTTTCAATGAACCTTAATGCCGAAACTGCTGCATATGTTTATAAAATAATTGCCATTAAAGAGCTCTATGAATTTCCTGAATTGTATATGCAGGGTTTTGGTTACAATATCTTTTCCGTATCCCGGGTTACTAATTCCGGTATTTATAAAAACAGTTCCAAAGACTTTCAAAACCTTGGTGGTATCCAGGTAAAGGTAAATGATGCAGATGGCAGCCATCCTATTGATTTATCGAAAACCCGGATCAGGAAAACCGAAGAAGATAATACCCAAAATGTAACTTATGTGTATGCCCAAATTAAAGGCAAATACAAGCACCTCGATAAGGACCATGGCAATACCGTAAATTTCATTTTGCAAAGCCCACTCCAGGTGCAGAACAACTATACAGCGGAAGGAGAAGTAATACAGGGAACTGCATGGGTCATAGATGACAGGGCGATGATTGATCTTGGCTACGGACATCAAGTAATTGTACTCGACAAAAACAGCCAGAAGGGTATCTCGTTATCTGATTTAAAAAATAAGAAAACCGTTATATTAAAGGTGATTCAAAGCCCAAAATCAAAATAAATTAACCCAGACAATGGAAGGTAAATTCAATTTTGGCTTTTAATTTGACAAAGCGATAGGTAGTGTAAAAAGAGGATTAAAGTAATCATCCCAGATAGAATTTACACTTTCAATTTGCTCCAGGATTAACCTTTATTCCCCTAAAAAGTCCATATCACCATGTTTAATCATGATCTTTCTCAATATAGAAAATGAATAATTTTTTTATGAAAAAATAGCCCCCTTGATTATTAACCTTATTTAATTCTTGGGTAGATATATAAACGAAATGATTGGGTTATCATCATAAGAACCGGAATTTATTTCATTAAATCGAAAACCAGGAAAGAACTTTAAAAAGTCAACTGTATTTAAGGAAGCCCCGGGTCCCATTTCTGAAGATAAATTTTGCAGATTATGAAAATGCGAAGCCTGATGTTGTGAAGTAAATTAAATTAATCCTATCCTGAATAATCTTCAGCCAAATTTCTTTGGCTAATTATAATTTGAAATTATTTTTACCCCCGGGGAGGGGGCAGCAAAGGGCCTGATTTTTTTTCGATTTCTCTCCGCCTTGGTTCGTGTCGCACGAAACAAATAGAGACTGGATCAGCATCACAAATATTCAATCAGTTCTGACTAGAATAGACACAAGTCATCCTGCGGAAGACTTGCGCCAGATGGGCAAGATGAGCCGTTCCCCTGATTACGGTTCGTGCAGACACGAACCGAGGCGTAGGCGTAAAGAGGATAAAGTAAAATTGAATATTCATCAGTCAAATTTCTTTGTTCGAATTTTTTCTGGCACTATTTTTACCCCCGGGGAGGGGGCAGCAAAATGCAAAAAAATACGCTCACCAATCAGCCAAATCTTGGTAAATCCCCACTCTCCCTGTATTCGCAATAAATGACCCGTATTTTGTTCCTCTTTCAGGAAAAATATGCATATTCATAAAAAAAAATGCCTTCCAACAAAGTTGAAAGGCAGGGTGCCCAGAACAGGAATCGAACCTGCACATCCTTGCGAACGGCAGATTTTGAGTCTGCTGCGTCTACCAATTCCGCCATCTGGGCATCTAAAATTGGGAGGCAATATTACGTTAATCGGCCAACCTATCCAAAATGCGGTTTAAATATTTTTTCCGGTAATAAAGCGATTTTAGTTCTTCCAAAACGGAAAGATTTTCTCCATCTTGTGAAAGAGAAGCGATGTTATATTCCATTTCCTCCCCCAGCCCAACTTGAAATGCAGCGGCAGCCTTTTTCCCGTTTTCAGGAGAATCTGAAATACTTTCGTTCAAATCCATCATTTCCATCAGGAAATCGGAAGGAAGTTCAAATTTTTCACCCGGCACGATGATTCCTTTCACCTGCAAAAAATAAGCAAGGGTGTCGTCTGGATTTTTGAAAATTTTATAGGCCTTATTTATATCAGCCGATTTATCGAGTGCTTCGTCCTGTTCACTCCCAGTTTCCCTGGTAAAGAAATCGGGATGAGATTCTCTCTGGAGGGAAATATATTTTTTGGAAAGCAGCGACTGGCTAATCCTGGGAAAAACTTCAAAACCAAATAATTCAAAATAATTCATGGTACAAAGGTAATTCCAACTCCTGTTTTGCACCTGGGATATTATCTATTAAATTTGCGCGAAACTTGCAATCGCATGCATATAATTGGTCTTATCAGGGAAGGAAAGACCCCCGCTGATAACCGGGTGGCACTCACTCCCGCCCAATGCCGCTGGCTTAAAATTAATGTTCCGGAAATCAGCATCATGGTGCAACCTTCTCCCAACCGATGCTTTAGTGATAGGGAATATCAACAGGCCGGAACAACCCTGAGCGAAGACATGAGTAGTTGCGATATCCTTCTTGGGATTAAAGAAGTGCCAAAAGACCAGCTCATCCCCAATAAGACCTACCTTTTCTTTTCGCATACGAAAAAATTACAACCTTATAACCAGGCCATGATGATGGAAATGGTGAAGAAAAAAATCACCCTGATCGATTATGAATGCCTGGAACACGATGATGGAAAAAGAATTATTGGTTTCGGATTCTTTGCGGGGGTAGTAGGCGCCCATAATGGCATCATGGCTTATGGAAACCGGACTGGCAAATTTCGTTTGGATAAAGTAAATTCATCAAAGAATCTGCAATACCTTATCCATACTTATTTTGGGTTAAAATTACCTAATCTGAGGATAGCCGTTACCGGAAGCGGGCGGGTGGCACATGGAATCGTGGAAATCATGAATCTCCTCGAAATAACGGAAGTGGACCCCGAAGATTACCTCACCAAAATATTTTCCTATCCCGTATATGTTCATTTAAAAGGAGGTAAGCTCTATCGCAGGAAAGACAAGGGTCCTTATCAGCGCGAGGATTTTCACCATCATCCCGAACAATATGAATGCTTATTCCATAAATACATAGGATGTACCGACATCCTGATGAACGGCATCTACTGGCAAAAAAATATTCAGCCCTTATTTGAGGCTGCCGACGTTCAAAATCCTGATTTTTCCATCCTTACCATTGCCGACATCACAGACGATATGCATGGGTCGATTCCCATCAATCTGGGAGATTCTACCATAGATGACCCGGTGTATGGGGTTGACCGTACCACACTCCAAAAAACAAATCCCTATCTCCCAAACAGTATAGACGTGATGGCGGTGGGAAACCTTCCCAACGAATTACCCAAAGATGCCAGCCGCTATTTTGGTGAACAATTGATTAAATATATTTTGCGCGACCTTATTGAAGGGAATAGTAAAATTATTGACCGCGCCTGTATTCTGGATAAGGGGAAATTAACCGGATTATATGCTTATATGGAAGACTACGCCCTGGGTAATTGAAAATTCATTTTATAAATAATAGGGCTTCATCAATTTTGTAAAGGAAGGAGTATAGGTACCCTCCTTACCCTTAATTATTAAATATTCAGGTGGCGAAGTAAATGTTTCCTGTTTACTAAAAATCATCATCCCCCGGAATCCTGCATCTTCTTCCTTTCTTTTTAATATGGCAGATTTTTCCAAAAAGAATCCGGCCTCCGCTGCCACCTTCCACGCCTCCATCATCCGATGAAATGGCATCAACAGGGCAACCCTGCCATCTCCCTCTAACCACAATTCCGAAAGAGAAAATAATATCTGCAGTGAAAGGCTCTGTTCGTGTTTGGTTTGTCTTTTAAGGGCCTCTGCAGGGAGAAGATCATTTTTAAAAAATGGAGGATTGCAAATAACGAGGTGAGCCTTCCTGGGCGGATTCCATTTTATCGCATCTGCATAATGCACATTTAACCTGTTAGGCCATGGTGAGTTCCTGAAATTTTCACCTGCCTGTTTAAATGATCCTTCCTCCAACTCAACTGCATCAATACAACACGGATTTTCCTGTGCAAGCATCAGGCTAAGTAAGCCGGTTCCGGTCCCCAGGTCAATTACCTGTACAATGGGTAACTTTTTTATAGCCCCGTTTACCCAGGCACCAAATGCACAGGCATCTGTACAAACCTTCATCCCGGCTTCCTGCTGCTCTACCCTGAATTGTTTAAACTGGAAAAAATGATTAGCCAAAATTCTACTTTTACCAAGTTGCCCTGGCCGAGGTTGCGGAATCGAGCGGAGAAAATTCTCCCGCCAAATATTTATAATATCCGGTAATAGCAATCATGGCTGCATTATCGGTACAATATTCAAAAGCAGGAATAAAAACCTTCCAGCCTTTCGTTCTACCTAATTCGGTAATTGATTTCCTGAGCCCTCTATTGGCACTGACCCCGCCGGCAATACAAATATTTCCAATACCGGTTTCGCCTGCGGCCTTCTGTAATTTATTCAAAAGGATACTGACAATCCGGTTTTGAATGGAAGCACAGATATCCGAAAGGTTTTCATCAATAAATTTCTTTTGTACTGCTTCGCTTACCTGGTCGCCTTCCTTAAAAGAATTTGATTTACCGGCATTGCGCAAAAAATAAAGAATGGAAGTTTTAAGTCCCGAAAAACTAAAATCGAGGCCTTCTATTTTTGGTTCCGGGAATTGATATTTTTTGGGATCTCCTTCTGCCGCATATTTATCAATCAGCGGCCCACCCGGGTATGGCAGGCCAAGCAATTTTGCAGATTTATCGAATGCCTCTCCCGCTGCATCGTCAATTGTTTCCCCAAGGATTACCAAATCGTTAGGGCCATTACACTGTACAATTTGAGTATGGCCACCACTAACGGTAAGACATAAAAAAGGGAATTGGGGCCGGTTATCGCCAATCAGATTCGCCATAACATGGGCCTGCATATGATGAATTGCTATCAGGGGTTTATCTAAAGCCAGAGATAAAGATTTTGCAAATTGTACCCCTACCAACAGGGAACCAATAAGCCCCGGTGCACAGGTGTAAGCGATAGCATCTATTTCATTTAATTTGATGGCACTCCGTTTCAATGCTTCATCAACCACAGGCACTATATTTTGCATGTGTGCCCTGCTTGCCAGTTCGGGCACCACCCCTCCAAAGGATTCGTGCACTTTTTGGGAGGCAATAACATTGGATAAGATGTGGCCATCGCGGCATACGGCTGCGGCCGTTTCATCGCACGAAGATTCTATCGCAAGAATGGTAATAATGCTGAAAAATTTTAGCGAAGGTAGAAATAAATCAGGAGCGTATGGCAACTACGGGATCTAACTTAGAAGCTTGAGATGCCGGAATGATGCCAGCCAGAATACCAACAACCAGGCAAATTAATACGGTGGTAAGCAATAAGGAAAAAGAGATGAACACCGGGAAATCAGCAACACTGCTAATGATCAGTGTCCCTATCCATACAAAGAAAAGCCCGATTGCACCACCCAGCAGGCACAGGATGGTAGCTTCGGTAAGGAACTCAAAAAGGATAGTGGATTTCTTAGCCCCAATCGCTTTTTTTAACCCGATAATGGCAGTCCTTTCCTTTACCGTAACAAACATGATATTGGCGATAGAAAACATACCTACAATTAAACTGATCCCGCCAACAATAGAGCCTACAATATTCAGGGTAACGAAAAAAGAAGCCAGGGCTTTACTAAAAGCTTCTACGCTATTCAGTGAAAAATTATCCTCCTGGGTGGGAGGCAATTTCCTTACCTGGCGCATGATACCCTTTAATTCATCCATAAGCGCATCGGTAGAAACACCGGGTTTCCCTTTTGCAATGAGTATCGGGTTACTGGAATCCACATCATAAATTGTTCGAAGTAATTCGTAACTCATCATGACACAATTATCGTAATTCCATCCTATAAAGCTTTTCCCTTCTTTGGCAATTACTCCTACGATGGTAACCTTCTTGCCTTTAATATCAATTTGCCTGCCTAAGGCGCGGTTGGGGTCCCCAAAAAAATCTTCGGCATTGGTATAGCCAATAATGCAAACCGGGCTCCCTGCCTGAAATTCGGCCGGTGATATAAAACGCCCTGCCTGGAATGTAATGGGCTGAATAGTCATTTGGGCTGGGGTAATCCCATAAACACTTACATTGCCAATCACGTCATTCTGATGAGATATGGAACCCGTGGTCTGCATCAAAAATGCAATATCATCTAATAATTGAGAGCGTCGTTTTACCAACTCCGCTTCCTCATATTTGGCTACCGGCCTGGCCCTGAATTTCCAAAACGGTTGATCCGGGCCTCCACTATAATCCCATTTATCGATATAGATAGTATTGCTGCCCAGGCTTTTCACTTCATCCTGAATATTCTTTTCGAAACTATTTACAATGGTAAGGACAAGAATTATACAGAAAATACCAAAGGCAACACCAATCAGGCTGAGGATGGTGCGGGTTTTATTTACCCTGAGTTCTTCCAGGGTAAGCTTAAGAGAATTGCGAATGATATTAATCGATTTCCGCATGAAACAAAAATACAGCAACCGGTTAAGTTAACTGTATCAATAATGTTGAACGGTTGTTTATTGTAGGTTATTTTCCTTTTCCCCACCCAAACCAATCGTTTCCGTTTGCATACAGCATCAATGCCAGCAGGATAACCATCCCGGCAATTTGAGCATACTCCAGAAATTTTTCACTCGGTTTTCGTCCGGTGATCATTTCAATAAGGGTAAAAAGTACATGCCCTCCATCCAAAGCGGGAATAGGGAGCATATTCATGAAGGCAAGAATTATTGAAAAGAAAGCCGTGATAGTCCAGAAATGTTCCCAATCCCAGGAGGTTCCGCTGAATACCGAGCCCATGGCTTTAAACCCTCCTACCCCTTTGTATGCCCCGGTTTTGGGTTGAAGAATTTTCTTAAACTGTTCGAGGTAAAATTGCAATTCAGTTCCGGCCATTTTCACTCCGGCAGGAAGGGCGGCAAAAAATCCGTATTTCTGCACTTTATACTCGATGAATCCAAGTGAATCAAGCGTTTTTGGATCGGAGGCGGTTTGAAAACCAATTTGATTCTGCGCATTAAGTTTAGTATGCAACAGCAGGATTTCATTTCCACGCTTCACATCCAGGGTAATTGAATCATCTTTTGGCAACGTAGGCATAAGGATGCGAAGCTCATCAAAATAAGCAACAGGCTGGTTATTAACCCCCACTATGTAATCTCCGGGGCGAAGTCCGGCTTTGTACCCAGGAGAGCTGTCGGCCACCATATTTACGTAGGCCGGGATCCGGGGAGAAATCAGGGGGCCATCTGCCAGTTTTTTCTTTTCCACCAGTTTACCTATCAGGTCAACAGGCATATGCAGGTTCAAGACTTTTCCATTTCGTTCAACCGTAACCGTACTATCCGCTACCAATACTTTCCTCAGCACATCGGTAAGGTCGGTAACCGGTTTTCCATCCACGGCTAAAACCTTATCCCCGTTTTTAAATTTAAGATCCGAGAAGATAGAGTCATTAAAAGAGATACCATATTTAAGCGAAGAAGCGGGCACCATTTTATCGCCCCACACCATTAAAATCCCTGCATAAATAATAAAGGCAAGCAGTACATTCACAGCCACCCCGCCTATCATTATGATTAAACGTTGCCAGGCCGGCTTGCTGCGGAATTCATAGGGCTGTGGTGGTAACTTTAACTGCTCCTTATCCATGCTCTCATCTACCATGCCGGCAATTTTCACATACCCTCCCAGGGGCAACCAGCCAACGCCGTATTCTGTTTCGCCTATTTTCTTTTTAAACAGGGAGAACCAGGGATTGAAGAAAAGGTAAAATTTTTCCACCCGGCACTTAAACCACTTTGCAGTGATATAATGGCCAAATTCGTGGAGGACTACCAAAATGGAGAGTGAAACGAGCAATTGGGCTACTTTAAGTCCCACACTGCCCCAGTCTATCGCTAATAAGGTCATATTGATTTAATGCTGCTGCGGTTTGAAGGGTACCGGCGTTTTCCTTTTATAATTTCATTATTGACGCCGCAAAGTTACGGGCCTCCCCATCGCTATCAAAATATTCCTGCAGGGTAGGATGTTGAATAAAGGTTATTTTTTCGAGGGTTTTTTCCACCACAGCGGTAATATCGAGGAAGCCAATCCGGTTTTTCAGAAATGCCCAAACCGCAATTTCATTTGCTGCATTAAGGATACAGGGCGCATTTCCGCCTTTTTCAAGCGCTTCTATGGCAAGGGCCAGGTTTCGGAATGTTTTGAGATCCGGCTCCTCAAAACTGAGTGCAGGGAAGCGTTTCATATTTATACGGGGAAGGTCGTTTTTTAGCCTATCCGGGAAACATAGGGCATATTGAATGGGAAGGCGCATATCCGGTAATCCCAATTGTGCTTTAATACTGCCATCTTCAAATTGAACCATACTATGGATGATACTTTGGGGATGTATCACCACCTCAATCTGATCTGGGCTCAGGTTAAACAACCATTTGGCCTCAATCATTTCGAGGCCCTTATTCATGAGGGTGGCAGAGTCGATGGTTATTTTTGCACCCATACTCCAATTCGGATGCTGCAGGGCATGGTCGCGCTTTACATTCACGAGGAAGTTGGGTTTTTTTCCGAGGAAGGGCCCCCCACTTGCCGTTAGAATTACCTTTTCGATAGGATTTCTCGCCTCGCCCACCAGGCACTGGAATATAGCAGAATGTTCACTATCAACCGGGATAATAGGAGCCCTGTTTTCCAAGGCTGTCTTCATCACGATATCACCTGCCACCACCAGGGTCTCTTTATTTGCAAGGGCCACCATCTTCCCCTTTGAAACAGCTTTTAAAGTAGGTTTTAAACCGGCAAAACCAACAATGGCAGCCAACATAATGTCATAGGTATCAAAATCCGCAACTTCCTCGAGCGCAGCTTCTCCTGAAAAAACCTTAATATCGGTTTGAGTAAGTGCTGCCTTAACTTTTTCGTATTTTTTGGGGTCGCCAATAACTACCACATTGGGCTGGAACTCAAGCGCCTGCTGAACGAGGAGTTCGTCCTGGGTTTGAGCGGTAAGGATTTCCACCTCTAATAAATCAGAGTAAGTTTTAATAACATCCAGGGCCTGTGTACCTATGGATCCGGTTGATCCAAAAATTGCAACCTTTTTTTTTGCCGGCGCCTCTGCCATATATAAAAGAAAATTAAACCGTTATTTAATTAGGAAGATTGGCAAGTTAAGGGAAAATGTTGGCTACCCGGTTTTAATATGAAGGAAGGTTGCATCTTCAAAAGGGGCAAAGCCACCACTTCAAAAACAAAACCGAACCCAGACCCCTATTTATTCTGGCAACACAAACATTAAACCCTGATGCTTTACAAAATGAAAAAGAAAATTATGAGCCTGAAAAAGGAAAATTTACCGCTTTAATGAGTCCCCTCATTGCCAGTTTCACCAGCTCTTCAAATATTAAAAAATGCTTGAATCAATTTTTCAAACGGAGTAAAATAAAAAAGTTGAAATATAATAATACTTCACTGATTATCATTTATAACCAAAGGTTACCTGAATAAAATAATAAACTAATTTTTCATTACAAAGGGTTGTAGCGCATCTGCAATGGTTCGGTCATTGGAAAGGCGAGGCACCTTGTTTTGTCCACCCAACTTACCAATACTCTTCATATAATCTACAAAACCATTTTTTCTAACCGGGGTGATATGCAGTTGTTGTAGGATATTTCCACTAATTAAATCATTGTAATAGGGATTCTTTTTTCTGAGATTGCCATCAATTTCGGATGCTAACTGGTCCAGGTTTGAAGGTTTTTCTTCTTCAAACTCAATAAACCATTCGTGGTAGCTTTTCCCTTCCGATTTGCTAACGAAGGGAGCTACCGTAAATTCGGTGAGCTGCATCTTTTTGGCCATGGGGGCGCTAAGGATGGCCGATTCTACCTCTTCGGCAATTACATGTTCTCCGAATGCAGAGATAAAATGTTTAATTCGGCCTGTTACAACCAGGCGGTAGGGATTCACAGATAAAAATTTAACGGTGTCGCCCATATTATATCCCCACAATCCGGCATTTGAGCTGATTACGAGGGCATAATTAACACCTGGTTTTACTTCCGAAAGCGGAAGCCGCGCAGGTTGCTCCTTCCCTATTTCGCTCACTGGAATAAATTCAAAAAATATTCCGCTGTTTGAATTTAATAACAACCCTTCCGACTCGGGCTTATCCTGAAATGCAAAGAATCCTTCACTAGCCGGAAATACCTCCAGGGTATCTATTTTTCTTCCTACGCTTTCAAATATCCGAGCCTTATACGGTTCAAAATTTACTCCTCCCTGAACCATCACACTGAAATTGGGAAAAAGTTCTCCTACCTTTTTTCCGGATTTTTCAATGAGTTGGTCAAAATACATTTGCATCCAGGGTGGAATTCCGCTGATAAGGGTCATGTCCTGGTTTATTGTTTCCGCAACAATCTTATCCAATTTTTCTTCCCAATCTTCCATACAATTGGTTTCATAACTGGGAAGTTGGTTGGTTCGAAGGTATTTTGGAACATGATGATTTACAATGCCACTTAACCTCCCGGTGGGAATACCGCCAATTCTTTCTAAGGTGGGCGACCCACTCAAAAAGATCAATTTTCCATCTGCAAACCGGGTGTTTCCGGATTCAGCCATATAATTAAGCAGAGTGTTTCGCGCTGTGTTAATGTGATTCGGAATACTATCTTTGGTAATGGGAATATACTTTACACCACTGGTGGTACCACTTGTTTTTGCAAAATAAATGGGAAGACCTTTCCAAAGTATGTTATGCTTTCCCTGCTTGATCTTATCGATGTACGGAATGAAATCTTCATAATCTCTCAGCCCCACCTGGTTGATAAAGTCTTTATGGTTCTTAATGTCTGAGAACCCGTGTTCCGCGCCAAATTCCGTTTTCAATCCGGTTTTAACCAGTTGCAAAAAAATACCCTCCTGATCGGCCACCGCATTGGCCGTGTCCTTTTTAATCTGTTTATGGATATAGCTGGCAAATGGTTTTGCCAAAAAGGATTTAAACTTCATGTTGATGTTTTCCTAAAAATTCCAATCTAATTTTCAATTACCTGCAATCGCAGGGCCAGTCTTTATCCAGGTCGATTGCAGTAACCACCACCATCTCATGCTGATGGGGCGCAAAAACAATACGTACATGCTGGTTATCTGCAGTAAACCCTTCTATAGGATAGGAAATTCCTTTTTCATTTTCTTCAATTTTCTGCTCATTTATTCTGCCGTTCATTAAAATATCTTTTACCTCCTCTTTATCTATATGCCGGCAATCCATTCGGCAAAGGGCATGTTTGGTATATACCAGTTCGGAAGTATCCCTGACAAATCCGTTTGTGTTCACCGGATCAACGGTGATATGTGTATGCTCTCCGGCAGTACCCTGGTGGTTTTTTACCCAGTACAACAAAAATCCGGCTGCAAGCAATGCCACAAAGGGAAGGTATTTTTTAACCACGCTGCAATTTACGATATATGGTAAATATGAAATTACATAATGGTTGGTTGGCTGCTCCTAAAACTTAAAATGAACTAATTTTGCAGCTTATGGAAAAAACAGTGGCACTCCATACGCTTGGTTGCAAGCTAAATTTCAGTGAGACCACCGCTATGGGGCGAATGCTGGAGAATGACGGTTTTTCAAAAAGGGGATTTGATGAAGTAGCAGATGTTTATGTAATCAACACCTGCTCAGTAACCGACAATGCCGATAAGGAATGCAGGCAACTGGTAAGGCGAATCCACAGGCAGGCCCCGGATGCCCTGGTGGTGGTAACGGGCTGCTATGCCCAATTAAAACCCAGTGAAGTGGCTGCAATTCCGGGTGTTAACCTGGTGTTGGGAGCCGCTGAAAAATTTAATATCGCATACCACTTACATGAAATCAGTAAGAATGACCCCACCAAAATTTGCAGTTGCGATATTGAGGATGTAAATAGTTTTAATGGCTCGCACTCGGTGAACGAGCGAACCCGGGTTTTTCTGAAAGTTCAGGATGGATGCGATTACAATTGCAGCTACTGTACTATACCCATGGCACGGGGTAAGAGCCGGAGTGAAAGTGTGGACAATGTGGTTAAACAGGTAACTGCCTTACAGCAAGGTGGTGCGAAGGAAATCGTTTTAACCGGAATAAACCTCGGCGATTTTGGGAAAGGGTTGCACGGAGGGAAAAAGAAAGAGGAAGATTTCTTTGAACTGATCAGGGTCCTGGATGAAGATACCATTATAGACAGAATCCGGATTTCCTCCATTGAGCCCAACCTCCTTACCAATGAAATGATTGAATTTATTGCCAAATCGAAGCGGTTTATGCCGCATTTGCACATCCCCCTCCAAAGTGGCAGCAATTCAATCCTTGCGGCTATGCGGCGGCGTTATAAGAGGGAACTGTATTCCGAAAAAGTGGAATTGATAAAAGCCCGGATGCCTCATGCCTGTATTGGTGTAGATGTGATTGTAGGTTTTCCCGGCGAAACAGAAGACTTATTTAATGAAACTGTGGATTTTATTTCCTCCCTAAACATCTCCTACCTCCACGTATTCACCTATTCGGAACGGGATAATACCCAGGCATTGGACATTATGCCGGTGGTGCCAATGAATATTCGCCATCAGCGAAATAAAATACTGCGGAACCTGAGCTACAAAAAGATGCAGGACTTCACAGCGCACCATATTGGTGATGCGCGGAAAGTATTATTCGAATCCGTAAATAAAAATGGGATGATGGAGGGGTATTCAGATAACTACATAAAAATCGTGGCCCCTTACCGTGCCGATTGGGAAAACCAGATCATCAACTGGGTAATATAAAATAGGCATTAATTATTTGGGGTCTAATCAAATTGATTCCATTCTTTATCTCCCAAATACTTCCGGAGTAATCCCTTGTTAAATAAATGGGTTAGGCCTTCCAGGTGGCGTTGGTGATGAAGATCTGTACCGAGGTAACTAATCAGGTCATTTTTCAACATATAAAGCGAAGCTTTTACCGCTTCATTTCCATAATACCCCGAAAGAGACAGCAGGTTCAACTGAAGTTTAAATCCGAGGTTCACCAACTCATGATACATCTTATAATCCCGGTAATAATAGGGATACCGTTCGGGATGGGCCAGGATGGGTGTGTACCCTTCCGTAATGATGGCAAACGACATTTGTTTCGGGCTGTGCGGGATGGTGGCGTAGGAGAATTCGGTAAGGATTATATTGTTGTGGATGGTGAGCAGCGATTCTTTTTTCTGAAGCATTTCAAAAAAAGAAGCATCCATCATATATTCAGCGGCAGCGCTTACCGGAAAATTAATGTCCTGCTTTTTCAATTCATTTTTGAGAGCGGTAAGGGCATGCCGGATAGTTTCGGGAGTGTTCCGGAACATATCGCTGATAATATGAGGTGATGCAACTGAGCGGGTTACACCCATGCTCATCAACCCTTTTACCAATTCAACCGATGTTTCCACATCGGGTGATCCATCATCAATTCCCGGAAGAATATGAGAATGGATATCAGTAGTGATTGGGAAATACCGGGAAGCAGGATTATTTTTGCCTTTATTAAAGAAAGAAAACATACCCAAAATTAACCTATTCCGTTGTGATTAGCGGTTACGGCTGTTTCGGGTAAACTGGTGAAGCTTAATGAGGGGTTTGAGGATGGAAACAAGGAAGGCAAAGGGGATTTGGTTCACCTTCATGGCAAGATAATCGCGCCGGTTGGCACGGAAGCGTTGGCGCAGGCTTTTATTGCTTTCGCCACCCATGCGCATTTTTACAATCAACATAGGAAGATAGGTGGCATTTACCTTATTCTTATATAGATAACGAGCCATAAATTCGTAATCGGCTGCGGTAAAATAATGGTTCTCGTAAAGACCAAATTTTTCAGTAAGTGAACGACGGATATAAAATGTTGGATGTGCCGGCATCCAGCCATAATGAAAGCGGTTTCTTTTATATGGCCTTCCTTTCCAGATACGGATAATTTTGTTGGTGTCTTCGGCTGCCACATAATCCAGATCGCCATAAATGGCATCCACTGCTTTATTTTCAAAGGCCTTTACAATCTCCTCAATTACATTGGCTGAATCGAGCATATCATCGCTGTTAAGCACTCCAACGATATCGCCCGTGGCCATTTCAATACCTTTATTAATTGCATCATAAATACCCCGGTCGGTTTCTGATATCCATTTGGCAATGTGGTTTCTATGCTTGTGTATGATGGAAAGTGTGGCATCAGTTGATTTTCCATCTACCACGATATGTTCAATATTCAGGAAAGTTTGTTTTCTCACCGACTGGATGCAATCTTCCAGAAAGCGGGCAGAATTATAGGTGGCTGTGATGATAGAGACTTTCATTTCCCTGTAAGCAAAATCAGGGGCGAAAGTTAATTCATCCATTTTTAAATTAGACTGCTCCTTATATAATGAAACGGTTTCGATAATTTTTCAGCTTTTTATTATTCTTTCCTTTATTTTAATGGCGGGGTTACCCCTGTATACCCCATAAGGTTCCATTTCACCGGATACCAAAGATCCAGCCGAAAGTACGGAATGTGATTTACAAATGGTTCCACCGGTTACAATGGAGCGGGCACAAATCCATACCCCATCCTCCAGGGTAATGTCATAAATCCATGCATCAAATGCCGGCTTTGTATAATCGTGGTTTCCACAAAGAAGGAGCGCGCCTTGCGAAATACATACATTTTTTCCAATAATAACCGTGCCAATATTATCAATCCAAACATTTTCTCCGATCCAGGTATTGTCTCCAATTGTTAAAAACCAAGGGTATTTAATGGAAATACTTTGCTTCAATACCACTCCTTTCCCCAATTTAGCCCCAAAACACCGAAGTAAAAAACGCTTTGGCCTGTAAAAAGGAAACCATATTGTATTAAAGAAAAGTGCATTTACCATATACCACAAGCCTCTTTTCCATGCGGGGCCCGGCCGGTACCAGGCGTTATTATAGGTTGAAAGGTCGACCTCCATGATTCTATGAATGAAAAAGTTTTGATTTTTTTTCAACAAAATACATCATACTAAAGATAGCCAGATACGCAAATATATTAAACCAGGTATGATGATTGATGCCCAATGGCATGGGCCATCCTTTATTATATGCCAAAAGAAAAAGGGAAATACGTATTACATTGATAGCCCAGAGCAACAATACCCCGCCAATTATCCACCGCAACTTATATATCCAGTTTCCGGGGTTTGCCACAATATAGGCTATCCAAAAACTATATACTCCATATCCCACACAATCCATGGCAATTAATACAGCTTTCCCACCCGCCAGCCGAACCCGAAAATCGGGTTGGGTAACTACCTCATATCCAAAGATCCCTAAAAAAAATTTTGTACCGGCCATCAGTGAATGTTTGATCCAGCTTACATAATCAAGGTATTTTTCTACAAAAGGGCTGTACAGTTTTCCGGGGGCGGAAATACCTATCCAGGCAATGGTACCTAAATAGAGGAAAAAGAAACATCCCAGGAAAAGCAGGAGAAATCGCCAAAAGCGTTTATTCACAAACAAGAGGAAGGATATATTTTTTAATTGAAGATAAGATGATACTGATTCATCAATTCGGGGATATGGATATGGGCTTCAGCATAGCTCCTGGCGCCCTGTTTCCATCTTTGAAAGGTTGAATTATCCATCCTGGCAAACCGATCGATGGCATCTGCCAATTTTAGGGGTTCAGCCTCCACATTAATACCTGCCTGTTCTTTTTCCAATTGAAGCCATGGAACATGCGAGGAAGTGATTACCGGAACCCCTGAAAGAAGGGCCTCAATAATGGAATGCCCGAAATTTTCGGTTCTGCTGGGCATAATAAACAAATCGGCCTCGGCCAGGGTTTGTGGCACTTTTCCGGGATTTAACTCCCCATGATAAACCAGGCTGGCATTGGGAGCAATTGCGTCTTTTTCCTGAAGGCAGGCCTCCCAATACCCGGGTTCTTTTATCGGGCCATAAATATGGTAAGCCACGTTTGTTTTTACATATTTCAGAGATTGGATAACTACCAAATGGTTCTTCATTGGGCCAACCAAGGCAATGGTTATCATTTTTAGAACTCCTTCCTGCTTTGGCCTTTGAATAAAGGGAAGTTTCCTGGGAAAATTCCCGGCAACAAAAACCCTTGTGTTCGCTCCTATTGCATTTCTAATTTCACCTGCTTCATACTCATCGGTAGCATGAAAACTGTGTTTAACATTCAGCCTCAGAAATTTAAAAAGTGACAGGAAAATTTTTTTCTTCAAAGGTTTGTATGCCAGCCCTGCTTTATGGAGCATCCCCCTTGCTGAAATAATAACGGGGACAGGTGAAAACAAAACAGGAAAAATATTAAAAGCCCAGTCAAATACCCCAATTACAAATATTTTATCGGGCATGATCGATTTAATTTCTTTAAGCAGAATTTTGGTTCGTTGCTTTTTAACAGAGTAAAATACCCGGGTAGTTTTATTAAAGGGAATCCAGGCATTTGAAGTAATTTCCTGCAATGGGCTTCCATCCAGATCGGAATCAGCCGTAAAAATAAAAAAATCGTAAAGCCCCTGCATTCGCTCCACCAGATTAAATACACTTTGAATGGGGCCACCTCCCCGGAAGGCCGGCGTAAACCAGGGAATGCAGATAAATATTTTTCTATTCTCGGACTGCATTGGGTTTAACAACCAGGTTATTGTAAATCCAGGGGAATACAAAAATTTTAAGCATACTGAATGTCAGTACGGAGGCAAAAATCCGCCCCAGAAAATACATCCCATCCATTTCAAATCCCTGGAATTCCATAAATAAAGCCCCAACTACTGAAAAGTTGAAAATTATATTGGGGGAAGATTTCCGGACAAAATAATAATAGGTAGCCCCATAAAACAAGCCAATCAAAAATAGGGGAATCATCATACCATAATAACCGAAATCAACAAAGGAATCAGCAAAATAACCCAGGCTGAATGATACCCCACTTTGAGCACTGAGGTAACTGATACCCGTGTATTTAGTTGTTTTTATTGAATTGTCGATTTTAGGTTTTGACGGATTTAGCAATCGGGGTGTCAGGGTATAGCTCAATATAGAACCCCAGTTATGCCCGTCCTGGTATGGAATTACAGATGGTACTCGATCCATCACTTTAGAGAAATGGTAGGTGTATTGGATCCTGTCGAGCATGTTAACAGCCGCTTTATCAAAATCGCTTTTCTCTTTGGTCAGGTCCATTAATTTCTTGAATGCTTCGTTATTCTCTACATTAACGGTTTGGGTTTTCGAGCCCTGATTCAGAAATTTTCGATACTCTCCCTTAATACTGGTCCATTTAATTCCAAGGAAAAAGGCTATTACAATCATAACAATTGCAAAAATCAGTTGTTTCAAATTCACTTTTACTAATAAGCATATAAACAAAAATGCAATGTAGAAGAATACCGTTTTAAAATCGGAAAAGAAACTGAGCAACCCCATCAAAAACTCCACGCCCACTATGATCACAAACTGCGTCCACATTCTCTTTTTTAAGATTACCTGGAACCCAAACAGCAGGAAGAAAAACCATTTCACCTTAATCAGGCTTATAATGATTTGAGCGAACCCGCCAAAAGAAAGGGCGACACCACCCAGTGCATTGGCCACAAAAAATGCTATTATATATGCATTTAATGTATTTTTCAGCGATAACCGGTCGGCGTATTTTTTTAATATTTCAAAGCTAAATACCGGGATTTTATTTTGATAATATATGATGGGAAGGAACAAAAATACCAGGCCAATAAAGGAAAACACAATTGCATCGGCGGCATGAGGGGAACGAAAATCAATCGGTTTTCCTAAATAATTACTTAACCAGATCCCGGCCGATATCTGTATAAAATGAAACAGGAAAATTATGGTAAAAACCGATGGTTTATAGGGTTGTTGGAGGTTTATAAATATGGACCAGAAGATAAGTGCCCCAATAAACAGGTAAATTCCATTATTAAAAAAGAGTTGTCCAAATAACAGGAGTAAGAGGAATGCCTGGGCCGCTCCATCAAATTTTATCCTTGATTGCCCCGATATTGTCAATATCTTATCCAATATTCACAGCGTTTTCAATGGCTTCAGCAACCTGGAGAAGACTCCATCCTTTTATCATCTCTCCTGAATTTGCCCCCATATATAAGCATAAATTCTTATCATGGCAAAGCGTCAAAATTTTTTTCCTGAAATCATCCGGATCTGTACTATTAAATACAAAACCATTTTCCCCCTCCTTTACCAAATCAACAGCGGCACCACACATATTGCTTACCACAACGGCTCTCCCCGATGCCATGGCTTCATTAATGGCAAGGCCCCAGGTATCTGAAGTTAGGGTTGGCATCACAAAAATATCACCCAGTCGGTACACCACTGGCATCATAGCCTGGTTTTGGAAAGGAACAAAGTGAATATGAGTATTCCCCGCGGCCCTTGATTTTAAACTCATTTCAAATTCTCCATTGCCCACAATAATTAAATGAACCGGGAAATTAGTTCCGGAAAGCAAGGGAAGTGTATCAATCAGAAGTTGCGCATTTTTATCCTTCGTAAGTTTTCCGGCAAATAGCAAGGTGACTGCCTCTGGTTCAATCCCCAACTCTGCCTTCCATGTATCGGCCTTTAATTGGTAGTTACCATCTCGATCGTAAAACCGATCATTATCTACGGCATGTGGAGCAAACAGCAATTTGGTATCAGCAACGCTGCATCGCTTGTAATAGTTTCGGTTATTCGATCCTACATATAAACAGGTATCTACATGGCGATAAACAAATTGCAAAAACTGCTTCCGGATAAGGGATTTAAGCCATGACTGGGCGGTAACAAAGGTAGAGTCGCCCCGAAATAGAATCTTTTTCTTTTTATGGAAAAAACGAATGGCTTTCAGATGGCTTTTAAATGCCCACCCGAAAACCAAAACTACATCTGCACCCCAATCAGAAATTTCGGAACAAAGCGTGGGATTATTTATGCCAGAAAAGTGATGAGAACCCTGCTGTTTTGCAACATTGTTCACAAAAGTATAGGCATACCCCTCCAGCAACGGAATATCCCAGGCAACCTCTCGTTGAAAACCAGGATCATACTTCGACTCTAACACATCCCTTCCCCAGGTATAAAACACCTTCAAATCCAGCTTACCTCTTTTTGCCAACAGTTCAAACAAGGGTGCATTATACTGAATGGGATGGGTGGTTATAACAGCCAGCTTTTTCATGACAGCTTTATGCTTAATGGTATGGGCTTTTTCTTAAGCAATTTAAAAAGGATGAAATTTTTTCTAAGCCTGTTCATATCGGCATAACCCACCAATGCACTTCGAATATCGCGGGCAACTTTAAAATGGAACTTAAAACAGGCTTTTATCATGATGGTATAATAAAATAAAAGTTTATGCTGTTCCATGTAATTGTGTCCGAGTCTTTTTTCTGCTTCGGTAGAATAACTATCCAGGTAACGATAAACCACCAGGTCTTCCACTACATGGTGTGCATAATAGCTTTCCTTCCGGCTAAGCTGCCCGGCATGATCCCGGAGTTGTATAAGTGGTTTATTGATGAATCCGGTTTCAAAATACCTGGCCAGTCTTACCCACATAAAAAAATCGCCTGATATTTTCATTGACTCATCAAAAAGTCCGGATTTCTGAAGGGCAACACGTACCAGACAAACATTGGCGATATTACCTGCTATGGAACCGGTGAAATAGGCAATCCGGGAATGCAGTTGAGTGGATATAATTTCGGGGGTGTTATCAGGGGGCATTACCCGGCTGATGCGCCCGGTTTCGTCTATTAAATCCCGGTTAGAATAAGAAAACCCCAGGTTAACGAAACGCTGGTGAAATGCCACTACTTCCGCAAGGCAATTTCTATGCATGATATCATCCTGGCTCCAGATTTTAATTAAAGGGGCGTCTGATCTTTCGATTAGAAAATTCAGGTTGGGAAAAAGGCCTCTGTTTTTCGGGTTCCTGTATAATTTTATCCGCGGATCAGACAAGGATTGCAGGTATTCGAAACTTCCATCCGTGGAACAGTCATCAAGAATCAGAAATTCAAAATCGGAATAATCCTGGCTGAGCACACTTTCTACCGAAAGATGCAGATAGGGCTTACCGTTATATACCGGCAAAATGACGACAATAGGTCTCATCTGTTATTATTATCCAAAGCCTGATCAAGCAGGTCGGCCAGTTTACGGGTAACATTTTTTGCAGAATACGAATCAAATTTGTTCATATCAACCTGTTCCGGATTAAATGAATTGAAAAATGCACGAAACTCTTTAAATGTTGCGTTGAAACGTTTTTCAATTTCCGGCACGGCTGCCTCCCCATCAAAATCAAGCACTACCCCCGATCCGGATTCACGAATAACCTGAACTGCGGTGCTTTTGCTGTGTAAAACTGCAAAAAGGGGTTTCCCGGAGAGCACTGCCTGATATACCTTGCTGGGCGTATAATGGGGTTCGGTACTTCCCAAAACAAAGGCAGCCTTTGCCGAATCAAGATGTACTAATACATCTAAATAGGGAATTCTTTTGGGGTATTCGAATATTATCGATTCCCATAAACCATATTCCAGGGCAATGGGTTTAATATTATAGGATTGGGGATCGTTGGTGCGGCTACCTGTACCGATGAAATGGAATTCCACATCTTCAAAATCTTCTCTATGGGCAGCAATCGCTTTGCAAATTGCCTTAAGCGGAGCAAAAGCCTTAGGCAACATAGCTCCTGCGTAAACGAATTGCAACTTATTATTGGGTTGAAACAAATACGGTTTAATCCCAAGCTCCTGCAATGCCTGGTGATCTTTAACTTCGCCCCCATAAGGCATGGCCCCTTGGATTGCCCTTTCTCTTAGTTTAGGATTTCTTTCCAACACCGGCAAATAGTAACCTTCTGCCACTCCAGTAATCAGGGAGGCATTCTTAACCGCAATTGGCTCCAATAGTTTTGCGATTCGAGTGCTAAGCCAATGTCTTGAAAAAATTTTGTTGCTTCCGGGAAACTGATGAACCCAGGGATCAATATAATCAATACCATAGGGGACCCCGGTTTTCATTTTAAGCATTCTCCCCAACAGAGCACAATAAAAAGAAGGAATAGGTATAAAAATAAAATCAATTGTTTCTTCCTTAATTACTTTGAGCGCTCCCTTATACAATTGAAAAAAGGCCCTTAATCCAATATCTCCTACTATTCGGGGGCGGGAAACATTAAATGCACTCACTTTTTCTATCCGTAAATCCTTTGGCAACAATTTCACTAAGTTCCAGTCATGGCTTTCTTCATAAAATTTTTCATGCACAGTTAATATGGTTGGTTGCCATCCAAATTCAGGAAGGTGCTGCGCAAAAAACCGGGGGCGATGAATGCCGGCCAGGTTAGAAGGTGGAAAATGGGGGTAAATTATGAGAATTTTATTCAATTAAAACGGTATCAGTTTGTGAATCATCACATCGCCCCGGTTCGTGTCTCACGAACCGGAATATCCTCTATAATGGTTCGTGAGACACGAACCACGGCGGCAGGCAGAATGATAATTTGTTTCGTATGCCACAAAGCACGACGGGAAAATTTTTTCAATTAAAACGGCATCAGTTTGCGAATTATCAAATTTACCCACTGCCCCGGTTCGTGTCCCACGAATCGGAATAACTTCTTCAAACAACGGAGCGGATCTAAAAAACAAAGAAAC
>CAZYKA010000016.1:0-61654 GCA_964647915.1 uncultured Ferruginibacter sp.
AAGGGGCGGCAGCCCCGGGGTATCTTGAATGAATATTATTGGAATAACCTGATTGTAATTTTTCCCTTAATACGTGGCGCATACTCCATTTATCAATATTCTTTCCTGGGAAGAAACGCTTACCCTTATGGAGGGGAGCGTGTACACAATGGCGAAGCATAGCCCCTGAGGATCCCCCATCTGCCGCATTTCTTCCGTTGTAAGCAATTAGTCAGCTACTATCTAAAATTCGAAGTAATGGACTCTCAACTTATGCGGCAACAAATGACAACTTTTACTGACTCGTCAACAAAAACATTTTCCAGAGTTGTTCATACAAAAGAAGCCTTAGAAAAAATCATTTCACTGTATGGCGAAACAAAGGAAGTTTCCGCCTTAGTGAAATTATATTATCAAATGATAATTGATGAATATGAGCTTTTGCTAATAATCCTAAATAATTTGGCTGAAGACTCTTACATAAAAGAACTCAGAAGTTCTAAAGAGTTAGACGCAGGTATCACTAGAATAAATAAGATACTTAATGAATCAATTGTAGATGCAAAGGAAAATTTGAAATTACAGAAGAAAAAAGCACCTTCATATAAGACTTCAAATAAAAAGGGAGGCAATAGTAAAAATGTAACACGGGGGATATTACATATTTTAGGTATGATATAATTAAAACTGCGTATAACAGTGTATTTGCTCAACTTCCGGATGACAGAAGTAATTTCAGTATTTCCGTGCTATTTGGCTTCGGATCGTCGGCTGGACGGGTTCTAATTCCCAAGCGATTTTGCAACGCTCTCAGTTGTTGGCTGTCTTTTCGTCCAAATTCAAAATCTCGATACTTTTAGTTATCGGCAACTGGCAGACGAGTTCTAAATCCCTTGCTGCTCAATTACATTTCGCAAGATGACTTGTATCCATTCAAGATTGAAGGTTGGCGGCCGGTAAAGAAATCAATATTATTTTATTGAACAATTTTTCTTTAGGATTATTAACTCAAGCTTACTTATTCAACCAACAAATAATTAAGGCAATAATAGAACATCCTGTGGGAAACCGTAAAGAATGGATGCTGCAAATATTTAATAATGCTGGAGATAAAAACATTAGAAACAACACTTACCAGTTTTGGCGGCAGGTGCCTCCGGTACGGAACTTAATCCCCAATAAGGCACCAATGCATGAAGGAAATGCATCAGCCGCAAATGGATGAATAAAATACATCAGCCACGAATGCACGAAAAAAGATCAATTAGCCCTTTCCAAATATTATTTTTGAAACAGAGAAAGGAAAAGAATTTCAACAACGAATAAAAAAATAATAATAAAAGGGAAACCCTCCTCCTACCCCGTCATTTGTTCCCTTGTTTTTTGGAGGCATCTGCGAATCATTTCTATGGCCCTGTCAATAGTTGCCATTTTCGTTCTGAAAGAAAGTATCGCCATACGAATTACAAACTTATCCTTTAATAAGGTAGAACTCAAAAACACAGATCCATCCTCGTGGATATGCTGCATTAATTGCATATTGAAATCATTCGTTTTTGATTCAGCAGGATACCAAAAATAACTAACCGACAAATCCGGTACCGGGCCCACTTCAAAACCCATCTCAATCAATCTTTCTCTGAAATAATGAGTCAATAAAAGTTTTTCTTCCAGGCAGGCAATAAAAGGTGCAATCCCATGCAATTGCAATGGAAGCCAGAACCGAAGTCCCCTGAAATGTTTGGTTAACTCGGGCGAAACATTGGCCGGATCAATCGCCAAATCTTCCAATACCGCATCCTGCATATAATTGGCGGAATAACGGTTGGCATGGAGTACGGCTTTGGCATCCTTTATCAGCACAGCCCCAATTCCATAAGGAAGAAACATTCCCTTATGCGGATCCACCACCAATGAATCTGCCTTTTCAATTCCTTTAAACAGTTCCTTTTTGGATGTAAGTACAAAAAAACCACCATAGGCTGCATCTACATGAAACCAAAGTTTATTTGTTTTGGCAATAGAAGCTATTTCCTCCAAGGGATCGATTGCTCCCACATCGGTAGTGCCGGCGGATGCAATAACCAAAAATGGGAAAAGCCCTGTAGCCCTGTCTGCTTGAATTTTCAATTCGAGATCCTGCGGATTTATTTTAAAGTCTTCATCTAAATCCACATACCGGATAATTACATCTTCTAATCCAATAATCCGCAGCGATTTCTGAATACAATGATGAGCCTGGGTGCTTAAATAAATGACACTTTTTGTAACCTTTTCATTCTTTACCCCATATTTATCCCGGGCCGCTGTTAGGGCAATCAGGTTTGATACGGATCCCCCGGAGGCCAGGTTACCCACCGCAGATTTTGGAAATGAAAATACTTCTTTCAGCCAATTTAAAACTTCATTTTCGATGGCAACCGCACCGGGTGATGCATAAGCAACTCCGGCATATTCGTTAGATACGGCTGCTAAAAAATCGCCAAGAGCGGCTGCATAAATTCCGCCTCCGGGGATGTAACCCACATGTCCTCCTGAAGCCGCTTTAATTCCAGATTCTGCCACTTCCTGGTTAAAAACTTTCAGGATTTCAGCTATGTTTCCTGGTTGATTAGAAATCTTTAGATTTCCTTTATGAACATCTTTATCTATAAAAGACAAGGCCGTAGGTAAGCTTTCAATAAACTGGTTTGTATATTCTCCAAGGGAGGATAACAATTCCTTCCTCTGTACGATGTCAATTTCTAATTGGGCGGAAATTTCTTCCAAATCCCGGATTTGCTTAATAAGTGGCAGCATGGATTGAGATAAATTTTCGATCGCTCCGGAGAAGGAGGATCTTTAGATTTTTTCTGCAATAATAGCAATTGAATTCATGTGTGCCCGGTATTTCTTAAAGATATTCCTCATTTCCACGATCCGTCTTCTGGCCTGTCCATTTTTTAATATATTGAACCCAATCTTCAACGACCTGAAAAACCCTTCATCGCCAACAACCCTTTTCGTTTCGAGAAGTAGCATCTGGTTTGTAAAAACTTTCCTGATTAAAAACCCTTCCTGTTCCAATAATTCCTGCCATTCCACTTCGGTTAGCGGCCTGGCATTAACTTTTATCGTTAAAGCCAGTTCGCGTTGGATTTCACTTTTTAAATGTTCATTTACATCCTTAAGGCCCAACTCATGAATTCCATACAAGCCGCCCTTCTTAAGAATCCTGTGAGATTCCTTAATTATTTCGGATTTGCGGTGATCGGCATGCATGGTTAGCATCGCCTCTCCTATCACTATATCTTTTGAGTTGGGTTCAAGCCCCGTATTGGCAGCATTGTTTAACCTAAACTGTACATTATCTCCTTTAATTTGACGGGTCAACAGGCTAATCACATCCGGATCTGCATCTACGCCAATATAGGAATGTGGGTTACCTGCGAGGGCAAGCCTGGCTGTGAATCCAAGCCCGGGTGCAAATTCAACTATATCATCGATCGAATTGATATCAAGTGCGGTAATCAATTTCTGAGTTAGTTCCTTTCCTCCCGGCCGTAATACTCTTTTACCCATTTTTGCCAGTATCCAATGCCCCTGTGCTTTATCCATTTCTCTTGTATTCATTATGATATTGGTTTAAAATTTTCACGCTTTATATAGTTCCGGAAAATGGCGGAAATTTAACATCGCATTTCACAGCCCTGTTTAATAATCACTCCAAATGCGCGGTAAAATGGCGTAATAACGGAGACTCGTAGGTGATTTTATAACCCCTATATTGTTCTCTTTTCCGGAATACTTCAATAATAATTTCGCAAACATAATCGATATGGCTTTGGGTATAAACCCTCCGGGGTATGGCCAATCGAACCAGTTCCATGGGAGGGGCAATGTGATCTCCGCTTTCATCATATTTTCCAAACATCAACGATCCAATTTCAACTCCCCGTATCCCTCCTTCCAAATAAAGGGCATTCGCCAATGCTACCCCGGGCATTTCCGAAGCAGGAATCTGGGGAAGAAATGCCTTTGCATCCAGATAAATTGCATGCCCGCCGGTAGGAAGAATCATGGGCACCCCGGCAGCAGAAAGTTTTTCTCCCATATATTCTATGCTTCGCAGGCGGTATTTCAGGTACTCTTCGTCCAACACTTCTTCAAGCCCCTGAGCCATAGCCTCCAGGTCGCGACCGGCAAGGCCCCCATAAGTGGGAAACCCTTCTGTAATAATCAATAGGTTCTTTGATTCCAATGCTAATGCATCATCATTAATAGCCAGGAAGCCTCCGATGTTAACCAGGGCGTCTTTTTTTGCGCTCATGGTACAACCATCAGCCAGAGAAAATATTTCCTGTGAAATAGCCAGAACGGATTTGTTTTCGAAACCTTTTTCCCGCTTTTTAATAAAATAGGCATTTTCAGCAAAGCGGCAGGCATCAATAAAAAATCGGATTCCGTATTTTTTGCAAATGGCTGCTGTTTCTTTTAAATTCTGCATGGAAACCGGTTGCCCGCCTCCCGAGTTATTGGTAATGGTCATTACACACATCGGAATATTTTCGGCACCTCTTTTCTGAATATAGGCTTCAAGTGCCACCGTATCCATATTTCCTTTGAATGGGGCAATATGCTGGGGTATTTTTCCTTCTTCCGTCAAAAAATCAAGCGCCTCGGCACCCGAATATTCAATATTTCCCCGCGTGGTATCAAAGAACGTATTGCTCACAAATGTTTTTCCTTTTCCACCGAGGATGCTGAAAATAATTTTCTCAGCAGCCCTACCCTGGTGAGTAGGGATGATATTTTTATACCCGGTAATTTTTTTTGCAACTTCCTGAAACCGGTAAAAGCTCTGAGAGCCGGCATAAGATTCATCACCTACCATTATTCCGGCCCATTGCTTAGCACTCATGGCAGAGGTGCCACTATCCGTTAACAGGTCTATTAAAACATGTTCTGCTTTAATCAAAAAAAGGTTATTCTTCGCTTCTTTTAATATCTGTTCGCGTTGGGTATGGGTGGTAAAGGTGAGTGGTTCAACGGATTTAATTCTGAAGGGTTCAATAATTATAGCCATACAATTGATTTTTCCTGATATCGATTATCAAATCGGGCACAAAATTACCTTAATGTTTTAAAGCGTAAAAACCAACTTCGCATATTAAAGGCAGAAGAAGTTTGTTTTTAAAAGAAATTCCACTTCTCGAAAGACTCGCAGACAAATCCCGCTATATTTTCCTGACGAAAATCATGTTTTCTTCTGGCTGAAAAAGAGTCGGCCTATCCTACCAATTTAAATCCACTTATTAATAGCCGTTTCATTTAATAGAATTAACCATCCTATAAGAAGTTTGAAAAACAAAACATCAATAAAACAGGGTTACTCAGGGTTTCAACAATTCATTTCGAACGTTGGCCGGAAGCAATCCACCACCGGTGGACCATGCAATGTGGGTAATTTTAGATGGATCAATTTTATGATCGGATATGTAAGTGGAGCCAAGGACTTTTTCCGCGCCTATTAATCCTGCAGTTGCGGAAGGTTCTATAAAAATATTTTCGGTATCATACAAATTTCTTAATAACTCAAAAAGAGTATTATCGTTAAGCGTATAAATTCCGCTAACCAATTTCTTTATTATTCCGGTGGCAAATGCAGATGGCCTGCCTACGGCCAAACCATCGGCTTCGGTATGGTTATCAATCCCAAAGTCCTGTACACAAACGCGTTCCATTTTTCCGGTAATTAAACCCACTAAAACGGAAGGGGAATGAGTGGGTTCTGCAAAAAAGGAATGCACCGCATCACCAAATAAATTTTTTAATCCCCACATAACCCCTCCTGGTGAACCTCCTACCCCGCAAGGGGAATAAACAAACAATGGGTGATCTTTATTTACCAAAATACCCGCTTCCCGCAATTGGCTTTGAATTTCGTAGGCAGCCAGACTGTAACCTAAAAAAAGCTTTTTACTGTTTTCATCATCTACAAAATAACCACACGGGTTGCCGAGGGTTTCTGCCCTGCCTTTTGAAATGGCTACTCCAAAATCTCCTTTTTCTTCAATTACGTTGGCCCCCTTTTGCCTTAGCAGATCTTTCTTCCACTCTTTTGCATCATGGCTCATGTACACATTTACCCTGAAGCCTAGTTTTGCACTTATAATTCCAATACTCAATCCCAGGTTTCCGGTAGATCCTACCCCTATACAATATTTTGAAAACAATGCTTTAAATTTTGGAAGGCTGAAATCCCCTGCCTCCTCCTCTCCAATCAACCCTTCCTTCACTGCCAGCCGGTGAGCAAAACTAAGAACTTCAAAAAATCCTCCCCTTGCTTTAATAGAACCAGCTACCGGTAAGGCATGATCGCACTTTAGAAACAACCGGCCTTCCACCGGAGTGTTCGATAAATTATTCCGGAAATTCCAAAATGTTTTTATTTCCCGAAGCGGGGAAATTATTTTTCCCCCCTCTTCTAAAATTTCCGGAAACGTTTTTTCCAGATAGAAACTATACCTATCCATAAACCTTCTGCCTTCCTCCATGCTGATATTCCCGGGAAGACTTTTCAGTTCCTCTGTCATCTTCCACTTTCCCCTATTGATCCAGGTAACGGGTTCCAGGTTAATTACTGGCCCCAATTCGGGAAATTTCTTGATCCATTCGTCCAGGTTTTTAAATGTTGGCATACCCGATATTTTAAAGGTAAATTGGTAGTGGAAAGCATTATCTGTCCATTAAAGGAGGTAATAACAATACCCAGATAACAATAACTCCATAGGCCCAAAAGATATAATAACTGGAACGGAGGATTGTTCTAAAAGGCAGTAATTTTTCTCAAATTCGAAAACGAAAAAAATATCTCTCCAAAAAACATACCGATCTCAACCAGTTTAGGGATTTCTATTGAATAGAACACGTAATCTGACTCATTTCCAAATAACCGGTTAGGTGATTTTTTCCTGCTAAACCGGAATTTATATCACTCCGGGAAAACATCTCATCCAGTCGAATCTTTAAATGCTGTTACGGGCAAGAGTTCCAGACTTAATAGCCGTAAATTTATTAACGTTAACCTCCTCAAACCGGGCAGTAAAAAACCTCAATTGCCTGGGTTCATACACAAATTTTAATCCTCGGATATTCTCTTTCTGTTTGAATAAATTAATAACTGCATCTGCCACTACATCCATGTGCCGGTATGTGTAAACTCTTCTCGGAATGGTTAACCTTACGGTTTCCAGTTTTGGCACATGATTTTTACCGGTTACTTTATCCCTTCCTGCTGAAACGATTCCCCTTTCCATACTTCTGACCCCGCTCACTGCATATAATTTGGCAGCCAGCGCCTGTGCTGGAAATTGATCCTGGCTAAGGTGGGGGCAAAATCTTTTTGCATCTAAGAATACGGCATGGCCACCCACGGGTTCAATAATTGGCACTCCCGCTTCCAGTAGCCTGTCGCCCAAATACCTGACCTGTTTAATGCGGTGCTCGATATACTCATATTGCATAGCTTCCTCCAGGCCAATGGCAAGCGCTTCCATATCCCGTCCGGCCATTCCACCATACGAAGGCATTCCTTCATAAACAACCACCAATTCCTTTGCCTGGGTAAAAAGTTCATCATCATTCATACATAGAAATCCTCCGATATTAACGATTCCATCCTTCTTCCCGCTCATGGTGCAACCGTCTGCATAGCTAAACATTTCCCGGACAATTTCTTTTATAGATTTATGTTCAAATCCGGGTTCCTGTTCTTTTATGTAGTAGGCATTTTCTACGCATCTTGTGGCATCAAAAAATACTTTAATGCCGTGCTTCTGCGTCAGTTCCCTAACGGCGCGCATATTCTCCATGGAAACGGGCTGTCCGCCAGCCAGGTTCACCGTTACCGCAACACATACATAAGCTATATCTTTTGGCCCCTTTTCATGAATCAGATTCCTGAGTTTATCCAGATCAACATTTCCTTTAAAGGGAATATTCAAACCTGCATCGTGGGCTTCATCACAGATAATATCATAAAAGATACCACCATTCCGTTCCTGGTGGTAGCGGGTGGTTGTAAAATACATATTCCCCGGAACATATTGGCCGGGCGTTATGGCAATCTGTGAAAGGATATTCTCTGCACCCCTTCCCTGGTGAGTTGGAATCATGTACTTAAAGCCAAAACAATCCTGAATTACACTTTCCAGGTGGAAAAAATTCCGGCTGCCGGCATAGGCCTCATCCCCTTTCATCATGCCCGCCCATTGCGAATCGCTCATGGCATTGGTCCCACTATCGGTAAGTAAATCAATATACACATCTTCGGAAGAAATTAAGAACGTATTGTATCCGGCTTCCTTAATGATCCTTTCCCTGTCATTACAAGAAACCATTTTTACCGGTTCCACCACTTTTATCCGGAACGGTTCGGCCGGGTATTTGAACAAATCCATAGTATAATAAATTATTGCGTTTTGTAAAATTTAAACTGTCCAAAGGTATTGGGCTGAAAAAAGAAAAAATTTGAGCCAGGTCAGTTTTCAACATTACTAATGTTAGTTCTTCATTTTCCTCTTTATTTTGCATTATTCTTAACGCCATTTTATGGATGTACATATTCATCCTTCCTGGAAGAAAGTTTTAATAAATGAGTTTACTAAACCTTACTTCCTCCAACTCGTTACCTTTTTAAAAACGGAAAGGGCGCAGGGAAAAACTATTTTTCCTCCGGGGAGTTTAATTTTCAATGCGTTTAATTCCACTCCTTTTAATGAAGTAAAAGTGGTAATTCTGGGGCAGGATCCATATCATGGCGCAGGCCAGGCACAAGGTCTTAGTTTTTCTGTACCGCGTGGAATTCCTCCTCCTCCCTCGCTGGTTAATATTTTTAAAGAGTTACGATCCGATTTGGGAATTGAAATGCCTCCAGGATGTGGCGACCTGACCCATTGGGCAGAACAAGGGGTATTCTTACTCAATGCCATCCTTACAGTACGGGCTGGAGAGCCGGCCAGCCATGCAAAATATGGTTGGGCCGAATTTACCGATAAGGTTATTGAAACCATCTCTGCAGAAACCACCAACACCGTATTTATGTTATGGGGGAAATTTGCACAGGAAAAACAGGGATTGATAGATGAAAATAAACACCTTGTATTGAAGGCGGCACATCCATCTCCATTGGCGGCCCATAATGGTTTTTTTGGATGTAAGCATTTTTCAAAAGCCAATCAATATCTTAGTAAAAACAAAAGAATGCCCATTAACTGGAAAATTCAGGATCCTTCATCATGAAATTATTTAAAAATATATTTGCCCGCTTTTGGGCTTTTTGGGGGTTGATCACTTTTGTTGGAACCTTTTTAATCATTTTTCTTCCTTCCATGGTTGCCTACCTTATTCCCGGAAGAAAAGGCCAGATTTATTTTTTGCAGGTTGCCAAATTCTGGATGTTTATGTGGCTTAACCTAATTGGGTGCAGGTTGAAGATCAGCGGAAGAGAAAATTTTAAACCGGGAAAAACTTATATAGTTATTTATAACCACAATGCCTTCCTGGACGCCCCCATTTCGGCTCCTTACGTTCCCGGAGCTAATAAAACCATCGCAAAAAAAACATTCACCAGGATTCCACTCTTTGGCTGGTTCTATGCAAGGGGTTCGGTTTTGGTGGATCGGAAGAATGATAAAAGCAGGTCTTCCAGTTTCGATGAAATGAAGCGTGTATTGAAAATGGGATATCACATGTGCATTTACCCTGAGGGTACCCGGAACCGCACGAAAATGCCATTGAAAACCTTTTATGATGGCGCATTCCGCTTATCGCAGGCAACCGGTAATGAAATAATTCCGGCCGTGATCAGTGGAACAAAAAGAGCCATGCCAATTCATAAAAAATTTTACCTCCTACCCCTTCCTATCGAGTTGCAATACTTCCCGGCCATTTCACCCAATGGAAAAGATTTAGAAAAATTAAAATCAGAAGCCAGGCAGGTGATGTGGAATGCCTATGTTTCCAATCCGTTAAACGATATTGACCAGTCAGCAATTTCACCTGCTGAATAGGAAATTTTTCTTTTGAAAAAAAATCATCGGACGGGTTTCTGAGAAGCGGCGGCCTATCAGAAAGTATCATTCAAAATTCTTCCAGCCTGCTTTCCTACAAATGAGATATGAATTACAAATCGTAGAAATACCGGGTACGGTTAATTTTCAGATCGCGAAGCATAGAAGACCTGGGGGAAATATTGATGGTAAAAAACTTATAAGTGGGCGAACGCGAAATATTGATGCTGATCTGCCAGCAATGCAACTCGCGGGTAAGGTACATCGTTATAGTACCCAACTCCTTTGTTTTGATATTATAGTAGCCTGTCATCCCCAGTTTCCACCGGGGAGTAAGGTTAGTGGAAGCATTCCAGTTTATATCCTGGGAAAGTGAGGTTTTAAATCCTTTGCGGCCTGGATCGAATCCCCGGCTGAAGCGCATGGAATACGTAAGATCAACACTCCAGGGAATGGAAAAATCGGCAAACTCACCGGGATTGTTTTGTACATAAGCGGCTTCCTGCTGGTATTCATCCAAGGTCATTCCTGCCTGATACAATTGGTCCTGGCTTGGAATAGACGTTTCATTAGAGAGTTTATTATCTCCCCCTCTGAATGAACTGGACAGAGATACTGATCCGGAAGTTACCGGGCCCAGAGAAAATTTACCTGCATTCCAGGCATAGGTATTTCTCCTTCGGCCGGTGGTATCGTAATAATATGGATCCAAGGTTGCATAGGCATTAATGTTTACCTTATTCAGGATGTTACTACGCATGGAAAAATTGAAAGGGCTGAGCTTAAAAGAATCAACCAGGAAGTTATAATTGCCTCTTATACTTAACCCATCCAGTAGGGAAACTTTCTTCAATGCCGCCTCTCCAGTGTCCTTATTACTGCGCACTTTCATACCTAAAATATTATCAATTTCAAAGGTCAGTCCGGCAAATTTCCCCGGTGAAAAAGGCTGGTTGATATTCCCTTCGAAATAAGATTTACTTTGCCTGTTACCCAGGGTATCAACCTGCACCAGGTAATAATTCCGGCTTGCCAGGTCGGGTTTGTAAGCTAACGATATGGTGGGCCTGATTTCGTGGCGGATTGCCTGTACCTTACTTGATCTATTAAACCCAAACATCCCGAAAATACGGGTGGTGGCGCTTAAGCTGAAAGACAGATCCCGGCTGGTATAAAATCCTTTTTTAAAAGCCGTATCAAGTTTTTTATCCGTATTATTCCAACTTAATAATTGTTTAGCCTGATACCAACGCTCATTATAACTGATGCCCGGAGATACCTGGAGAGGCCCCAAAGGTGGAAGTGATAACGTGATAGGTACAATATGATCGGCACTCCACCTGAACCTATTGGCAAGTTGTGCACCAATATTACCAGCCGTATCGTAAAAGCTCGACTGGCTGGTAGCGCGTGTATTCAATCCTATTCCTAAATTTTCATACCATTTCTGGACGCCCAGGGGTTCCTTTTTACGGAAAGGGTAAATGGTATTCAGGTTAAAGTTTACATCCGGGAAATTGATATTAAAAATCCGCATTGCGGTATTCTGATTCTCACTTGCGGTCAATTGAATATTATATGGCTTATCCTTCCAAACCTTGCCATAGGAAATCGTGGATGACATTTGATTAGATATATTCCGGATGGCGCTATTGGGTACCTGTTCATTAAACTTACTACTGGCCAGGTTTACATACGAAGTAAAAGTAACGCCCGGCCTGGCCCTGGTATCCGCACCGTGGTTCCAGGTGAGGCTCATAGAATTATTTTTTACAAAATCCGGATCCCCTTTAAAATTCTGTTTGAAACTCTGATAACTGAAAGACAGGGATCCATTATACCGGTACCGTTTAAAATAACGGGGATTAATAGAGGCAGTCCACCCGCCATAAGAGTAAATGGTACCCCGAAGTACGGCATCCCAGGATGGGTTGAACACTTTATAATACCCCAGGCCTTCGAGGGCAAGGCCCTGTTGTTCGTTGGAGGTGAAGGAAGGCGCAATCAGGCCCGAGTGCCGCCCCTGTTGAAGCGGGAAAATCCCAAAGGGCAGGTAAACCGGAATAGGCACACCTTCAAATTCGGGATGTACCGGACCGCTAAATGCGGTTTTCTTGCTGATGAATTTTATCTTATTGCTGATAAAAGCAAAATGGGGTGTATCGAGGTCGCAGGTTGTGAACCGGGCGCGTTTTACGTAAAAAACAGAAAGGTCCACTTTTTTAATTTTCTCCCCATAAACATACATTTCGCCCTGTTGGGTGTAAGTTCCTTTGGTAAGGCCCTTCCCGGTTTTCATATTAAAAAATATGGTATCACTCTTCGAAGAAAAATCTCCCTGTTTAAACTCAGGATAATTAATTTCTTCCCCGGTGCTGTCAATTTTCAGGTAGGCAGTAACCAGGTTACTTGAGTTATTATATTCTATATAGGGAGAGGTAAGCTGGTTATCTTCATAATTAACCTGAGACTTCCGTCCATAAAGCATCAGCTTTTTCCCTGGAACATCCAGAACCATCGAATCATCGGCATGATACGATACCGGTGTAGATAATGAATCGCGGGACACTTTGAAGGATATGGTATCTGCAAAGGGTATTTTGCTTTCCCTACTCGTATCCATCACCGTTAGATTTGAAGAATCTCTTAATTCATTATTGATTGCCCCAGAATCCCCCTGTTCAGTAGCTTGGGATGCCTGCTTTATGGGTTTATTTTTTTCATGAGAAAAAGTATCCCGGTGCAATGTGGGAGGCGGGGAATCCGTTAAACAGTTGTGAAATTGAAAACTCCGGTGCGGATCGGCTAAACTAAATACCGTTATTGCCATTAATACAAGGGCGCTAATCAGCAGGGATCTTATTTTTGCGTTACCTTTGGACTTATGGCTCATACCGTAGCAATGCGGCAAAAATAAACATAAAGACAGAATGTAAGGGTGAATAATTCCTCTCTTGCAAACTGTAAAATTCTAATAACCATGTTAAAAATCAGGCCTGAGGCGTTATGGTTGGCTATTGTTGTGTTTACCTTGTTTTCAATCCCCGTAAAGGCACAAACGGGGAAGACCCTGAAAACTATCATTGTGGATGCAGGGCACGGAGGAAAAGATGCAGGGGCGGTAGGCCAATATGAACATTCGTTGGGCTCCAAGGAAAAGGATGTAACACTGTCTATTTCCATGAAGCTGGTGGCGGAATTAAAAAAACAGCTTCCCGATGTAACGGTTGTACCTACCCGCACCACAGATATTTATCAGGACCCAAAAGAAAAGGCGAGAATTGCCAACGAAAATAAAGGCGACCTGTTTATATGTATCCATGCCGATTCGGGGCCTTTAAAAACGGGACGGAGACAAATTGGAACCCGCACTGTTACCCGGCATAAAATAACCTATAAAGGAAAAGGGAAGAAAAGAAAGAAAATAAGTACTCCCTATCATGTAGTAGAGCCGGTGTACGAGTATTTTAAATTGCCCCTTGCCGCAAAGGGAACCACCGTTTATTTGTTTGCCGCACACAAAACCAGTGATAAGCTTAAGGCCATAATGAATGAAGTGGGTGAGTTTGAAGTGGAAGCAGATTCCGATATGGATTCCACCACTTCGGCTTTTGATTTTACGACTCCTGAGGGAAGGATGCTTGCTAAAATTTATATGAGTCGCTACCAGCTCAAGAGCGATAAAATTGGAACCCTGATAAATGATCAAATTGAAGCCACCGGAAGGCCTGCCCTGGGTGTAAACCAGCGGCAAAAGGGGATATGGGTACTTCAGGCAACCAATATGCCAGCCATTTTAGTGGAAACCGGTTTTATAAATAATCCCGAAGATGAACGTTATATTAACAGTGAAAAAGGACAACAGGAGCTGGCGGAAGCCATTACTAAAGCAGTTGTCCTGTATAAAAAGCAATTGGATGAAGCCAATGCAAAATCAAATTAAAACCTATGCCTGATTAAAAATCATATTTCATTTTAATAATATATCGAAGGTTATGTAATTTTATCGGCAGAATCATCCAATTGAAAACCCAGGCAACAACTAATACTTATTAAGCAAACAAGATAACCAGGTGAAAATATCAAATGAGGTAAAAGTGGGCATCATGGCTCTTTTATCAATTGTCCTTCTTATTCTTGGCATTAATTATTTAAAAGGGAAACGTTTATTTAGCAATTCCAAAACCCTGGTAGCGCATTTTACGGATGTAAACGGGCTTGCCCCCTCCAACCCGGTAGTAATAAATGGTATGCAGGTGGGAAATGTAGCCAAATTAACCTCCACCAAAGATATGCACGAGATTTTGGTGACCCTTACTATTACAAAAGATATTAATATTCCGGCTAATTCAATTGCCATCATTAACCCAAACTTGTTAAGCACCACCAGCGTGGATATAAAAATGGGTGATTCAAAATCTTATATCGCGAATAATGGCACGATAAATACCGAAGAAAATGAAGGCGCATTAAACGACCTCCTTAAGAAGGTTGATCCCGTGTTATACGAAGTGCGGAATGCCGTAAGTTCTATTGATAAATTAATGGGAAATTTCAACTCCATTGTTGACCCCAAAGCCAAGAATAACATCGCATCTGCACTCGAGCACCTCAACCAGGTTGCGGCTTCCCTCACCGTAAGTGCAGCCAACCTCCAGGTATTGTTAAACACCCAAACCGGAAGCCTTGCCAAAACACTCAATAATTTTGAATCGGTGAGTGGTAATCTGGCAAAAAACAATGATAAAATTTCAAACGTATTGGGCAATCTCGATAAAACGACTAACAACCTGGCCCAAATGAACCTCAAAAATACGCTCGATACCCTGGATGCTGCCATTAGCAACCTGAAATTAATTCTCACAAACATGAATCAACCTTCAGGAACTCTGGGTAAATTAATAAATGATCCCTCTCTTTACCAGAATCTTACATCTACAAGCAATAAACTTAATCTGCTCTTAGATGATATCCGAGTTAACCCCAGGCGCTATGTAAATATTTCATTGATAGGAAGGAAAAATACTAAGGAGCCGCTTTCCATTCCGCTGCCTGATACCGTTAATTCACCTTATCTCATCCAAAAAGCAAAGCCTTAATGAATAAGGGTATCCTTAACAATATTATTCTCATTTTTGCGAATGAGATACCATTCTAATGCTTAAGGGACCTCTGTTTATATATTTGTTTCTGGCCGCCTGTGCCTTTATTTTTTGCCAGCCTGTTAATGCGCAGGTAGCCCTATCCGATACCTCTTCTAAAATCATCCAAATAATTGGCGCCAAAAGTTTCAGGCAGCAAAAAAATGATACGGCTACACTCATCATGCTGGCCGGAAATGCAAGAGTGCGGCAGGGAAATACCTATTTGAGCGGAGACAGCATATTATTAAACCAGGAAAGCGGTATTGCGGAAGTTTTTGGACACGTACATATTAATGATGCAGATACGGTACATACCTATGCCGATTACCTGAAATATTTGGGGAACAGCAAGACTGCTTACCTGAAAAAAAACGTGAAACTTACCGATGGTAAGGCTACCCTATATACCGATGACCTCGATTACAATATACAAACCGGCATCGCCAATTATGCTAAGGGAGGAAAAGTTATAAACGGAAAAACCATCCTAACCAGTACCAATGCCACGTATTATTCTGATACCAAGGATGTATATTTTAAACAGGCAGTAAACTTAAAAGACCCCAAATATGACATTCGTGCCGACAGTCTCCTCTACAACACGGAATTGCAGACCGCCAGTTTTATCTCCCCTACCCGTATTAAAACAACAGATGGCACAATAAATACCAGCTCGGGAACTTATAATTTAAAAACCGGCGAAGCTATTTTCTTAAATCGTACCTCATTTAGCGACAGCACCCATTTTATGAGTGGAGACCGGATTGCTACGGATGAGAAAAGCGGGGTAGTGCAAATTGAAGGAATGGGAAAACTGGTGGATAGCGCTAACAAGGTTACGGTATTGGGGAATATGATCCTGCTCGACAGGAAAAAAAATTCGTTCCTTGCCACCCGGAAACCGGTCATGATAATTTACCGTGAAAATGATTCAACCTATATTTCTGCCGATACGCTCTTCTCCGGTCTCCGGAAATACGACAGCACCCAAAACCACACCCTGCCCAATTTACACCTCAACAATTCCGAGGCGAAAAATGGAAACGACATGGCTGATTTGGATATGAAAGACCTTAGCCTTAACAAGATAACCGAAGAAAAAAAAACAGATAGCTCCGGCAAGGAAATTAATAAATCTAAGCCCCTGAATTCAAAGCCAGATACGCTTGTTCACATCCAACGCCGGGATTCCGTATTAATGATTCCAACAGAAACAAATCCCACCCCCGACACACTCCTTCCTCCTAATGCAAAAGACACGCAGGATCAAATAAAATCAGTGGATCTTGTGAAAGACAGTATCCGTTACTTTATCGCATTTCACCAGGTAAGGATTTTCAACGACTCTCTCCAGGCCGTAAGCGATAGCCTTCATTATTCCACCGAAGACTCGGTGTTTAAGTTATTTACAAATCCAATCGTTTGGAATGGGAAAACCCAACTAACCGGGGATACTATGTACCTCTTTACTAAGAATCAAAAACCGGAGAGAATTTACGTTTATTATAATGGTTTACTGATCAACCATCCGGAATCGCAAATCTTTAACCAAATCAGCGGGCGGACCATCAACGGATATTTCAAAGAAGGAGTTATAGATTACGCAAGGGTTAAGGGATCTCCGGCAGAAAGTATTTATTACCCACAGGACGAGGATAGCGCCTATATTGGAATGAACCGAAGTAAATCGGATGTGATTGATATTTATTTTGAAAACAGGCAATTAAATAAGGTGAAATTTATTAATGATGTAAATGGCACTATGTACCCACTCCGGCAAATACCCCAAGAACAAAAAACCCTGAGGGGTTTCTTATGGCAGGATAACCGCAGGCCCAAAAACAAACTGGAATTATTTGAATGATTAAGTACTTTTCATACCTTGTTTCCGGTCTGCTATTTTTGGGACTCTCCTCAGAGGCACATGCTCAGCAGGATCCGTTTGCCGGGGAATGGACATTTAATAAATTTCAGCATACCGACAGTGCGGTAATTTTCAATCTTAAAATTGCCGAACCGGAAAAAAATTTACTCTACCCGGCCGAAGCTATTCTCCAATCAGGAAATAAAAGTTATACGTTTACCCTTCTTTTTGCAAAAAGGAATATTCGGAAAATTGCAATTGGAAGGCCAATCCTTACGGAGAATGAAGACGCAAATCCCAGGCTCCTTGAAAACTTTTCGGGTTACCTGGATTTGCATCGGACCCTAAACGGAAATTTTGAAGCAACCATGCAAAGGCTCCTGCCCCCTGCCTTTTCAAAGGCTCAAAATACAATCTTCACTCCCGAAGAAAAAAGAATATTCCATGTATTACAGGATGAAACCTTTTCATTTCAAAAAACATCAGACCAAAAATGGGTAAGCCCAAAAACTTTTGACATCCTGAATGCCAATCCTGATTCTCCCTATTATGGAATACACGACAGTATTTTCGTCAATAACAGAGATGTTCTCGCCAACTTTAATTTCAGAAAGAAAACCGGCAATGGTACTTTATCGCTTACCTGCAACGGTATTCCCGTTATAGATCAGGTAAATCTTACCGTTAACAGGCCGGAGGAAGATATCCGGCTGGATACCGGCATGAATATCCTGATCCTGTTTACAGACCAATTTGGCCGGAAGCCCTCCACTACCGGGAAATTGGAATTAAAAACGGAGAAAGGAATTGCTGAACTCGATCACAGGGAAGAAAAAGATGAAAAGGCCAGCTTCATTGCCATACGCATTTTTTATGAAGCAAAAGACCCCACGCCCGAAGAGAGCATCATCCTGAGAGAATATTACGAAAGATTGAATTCTCCTGATAATATAAGTACCCATCCGGAATTGCTATCAAGAGATAGTTTGGGAAATTTTATCCCTCCCAGGAGCCGGAAACAATCGGATGCTGAATTGCTGAAGAGAAGCACTCAACCGGTGGGAAATATCGCAGTAAGAGCGAAAGAAATTACCCTTGCTATATGGGACGATGCAGTAGAAGACGGAGATACTATTTCTTTGCGCATCAACGATAAATGGGTAGTACAGGATATGGCAGTGAAAAAAAAGCCGCAGTTTCTCACTGTTCAGGTTAACCCAGGTCCTAATAAAATAACCTTTATTGCAGAAAATCTGGGTGCTATTATTCCAAATACCTCCGTTTTGGAAATTAACGACGGAAGACAGCGTAAAGCTTTTTTCATTGACACCGACCTCAGTACTAATAACCTCGTGAATATTATTTATGACCCCGGGGGGTAAAGAAATTTGGAATTAATAACCCACCACGGTTTCATTTATATTGTTTAAAAAAAATTATATTTTATAAAAGAGATAACCTCACTGTCTTTAAAAATTCTAAGTTGAAATAGCCGGCACAGGAAAAATTGATAATAATACAAATGTCGGACGAAGCAAGGAACTCCTTAACACGCTTTTATCCCATTTATTCAACTGTACATTTATAGAGGTTGTATTGCCTTTCAATTAACAAAAATATCCAACCCCGGCTTTGAGTGATCGTAGTAAATTATCGGAAATATTTTTTATACATTCTCGAAAGCGGTATTATCAAAAAAATGAGATGGCATTTTTGGTTCCTTTTCTTTTGCCGAAAAAGAAGAAGCAACTTGCAATTTTTCTTTAGGGAATTTTTGAAAAGTAAAAGAAGAGTTGCATGCAACAGTTGAACACAGGGAATAATAAATCAGATTAATTTAAACCATTTTCATCATCTAAACAGAGGGGCCACCGAACCGGAAATATTCAAACTATTGTTTCCTAATATTGATTCGAGATGAAATTTAAGCAGCGTATTAATTTCTTTACACCATATCCCCCCCAGGCTGCCATTCCTCCACAACGAACAGACTCCGGCCTCACAAATTAAACTATTTGAATTTTAAAATACATCCTGAATTCTGTTCTGATGGAATTCAAATTGGAATTTAAATTATTTTTTGGCCTCTATCCATGAGCCTCTACCCATGAGCCTCTACCCATGAGCCTCTAACCCCGGGGCTATCGCCCCGGTCCACCTGTATTAAAAATACCAAATAAAAAATTGTATCCCAAAAAACACGACTGATGAATAATTAGTTTAAGTTGATCAAAATTCAACCGCCTTCTCAATTGCAATCTATTATGCTAAATTCATTTCACAACAATACCCTCAATTATTATATTAATCACAGCGAGTTATAAAATTGCATTGAAAATAGATTTTTCCTACTCTTTGGTAATACTGAAATATTTTCAAAATTCGCCTTTCTGCATTCACCCCTACTTTGCCCAACATACTTTCTTTTCCCGGCCAAATCACGTCAAACAACTTCCGATTTAATGATTACTCACTCTGTAATTCATTATCACCAATTGTCTATTCAATTTTCGGGCATATAATCTAATTTGAAATTTTTATTTTCTAACAGCAAGGATTTAAATTTATCCTGTGAAAATTTTCAACAACCAGCAGTTACGGGAATGGGAAGCAATCAGCATCCATCACCAGGGCCTCCGCTCTATTGAGCTTATGGAAAGAGCCGCCACCAAACTGTTTGAATGGATCTCCGGGAATTTTGAAAGTAAACAACTGTTTTATATTTTTTGCGGTAAGGGTAATAACGGCGGTGATGGTTTGGCTTTGGCACGGCAGTTAATTATTGCGGGGAAGGAAGTCCGGGTATTTATTTTGGAAACCGGATCAGGTGGCAGTCCGGATTTTATAGAGAACCTCCACCGGCTTCACCTTTTAACTCCCGCTATCGTCTTTTGCCAAAATGCGGAATCCTTCCCCTTCCTTTCAGAAGATTGTATTTTGGTAGATGCCCTATTCGGGACCGGGCTTAACAAACCATTGGATGGATTGGCACTGGAATTAATCAGGCATCTGCAAACACACCGTGGAATAACCCTTGCCATCGACCTTCCTTCCGGTTTATTTTCGGATGGGCCCTCTAAGCCCCAAGAGGTACTCCCGGCTACGCACACCCTATGTTTTCAGTCTTATAAACCGGCCTTATTATTGGATGATAACGGACCGCTTGTAGGGAATGTCCATATTCTTGACATCGGCCTATCGCTAAATTTTGAAAAAGAAACAGACACGCTCTTCGAAACCATAGAGGAAACCCTCATTCAAATGATTATCCGGCCGCGGAATCCGTTTGGTCACAAAGGAACATTTGGTAATGCCTGTTTGGTTGCCGGCAAACATGGAATGATGGGGGCTGCCATTCTCGCAGCCCGCGCCTGTTTGGCTTCCGGCGCAGGAAAAACGACGTTGTGTGTTCCGGAAGAAGCATCCGCCATTCTCCCGGCCGTCATTCCGGAAGCCCTTTGCGAATTTTCAGGTAAAGAAAAATATGAAAGAACAATCCCCTTCCACAAATTCCAATCCGTTGGTATTGGGCCGGGCATTGGAACAGATGAAATAACCCGGCAGACACTCCTTCATGCTCTCCCGGAAATGCAGGCCCCCCTTTTGCTTGATGCAGATGCATTAAATCTCCTCGAAGTTGCTGATTTCAGGAACCTTCGGAATAAGGAATGTGTTATTACACCCCATCCGCTGGAATTTGACAGGCTTTTTGGTGAATCTCAAAATGGATTCAATCGGATTAATCTGGCCCAAAAAGAATCTATTGATCTCGGGATCTATATTGTACTAAAGGGGCATCATACCTTCATTTTCACACCAAAAGGAAAAGTGTATATTAATACAAATGGAAACGACGGAATGGCCAAAGGGGGTTCGGGAGATGTACTCACCGGATTTATAACCGGATTATTGGCCCAGGGGTATCCCTTACCCGAAGCAGCCATATTGGGAGTCTTCTTCCACGGTTCAGCAGGAGACCTGGCCACCGCCCAATACAGCAGGCACAGTATGCAACCTTCACATATTATTGAATGCCTGGCCGGGGTTTGGAAAAAATTCGAATAAAAAAAAGCGCTGTAAAAGCGCCTAAATACAAAATTAAAAAATCAACATGTTACTGTTGCTGTTGAATCTCAGCATTTGCTTTTTCTTTTAAAAGAGGACGCATTTTCCGGGAGTTCACTTTTTCCCGTTCCCGCTGGGAGGATTTCATACTCGCTTCTTTTTCCTGCGATTTCATTGTCACTTCTTTTGCTTTTTCATCTTTCTTCCTTGCAGCCTCCGGATCCGCATTTCGCTCTTCCTGTTCCCTTTTAATACTATTCCTCTCTTTCATTTTTTCTTCCTTTACCTTCAACTCATACTCCCTCTTTGCCTTTTCATCCTGCCTGGCCGCTTCTTCCTGCTTTTGTTTTTCATACAATTGCAACGAACTGGCTTTATCAGACTTCTTTGAAGGAGTGGCAGCAGCCGGCTTTTTCTCGTTTTGACCAACGGAAACAAGAACAAAAGCACCTATAAACAAACTGGTAAAAATAATTTTTTTCATATTTTTTTATCCTCCTGGGTAAATGCAATTTAAAGTAAATATGGTATCCCTCCATCAAAGGTAATAATGAGAAGGGGCAAAATTTATACAATTCGGAGGCTTTTACCGGTATTTTGAGGTTCTCCGGCTATGAGTTCTGCCTTCTTTACCCTATTTTTGCCGACCAAAATTTTTAGACAAGCATTATGGAAAATTTGATCTATGCAGTTCCCCTCATGGGCTTAGTTGGCCTGCTATACACCTTTATGAAATCCAGGTGGATTTCCGCCCAGGATGCAGGTACTCCCAGAATGAAGGAGATAAGCACCTACATCGCAGAAGGAGCGATGGCCTTTTTAAAAGCTGAATGGAAAATCCTCGGATATTTTGTTATCATAGTAGGTTTGTTACTGGCTGTAATGGCAGGCGCCAACCCACACTCCCACTGGTCGATCGCTATTTCATTTGCCATCGGAGCCGTATTGAGTGCTTTCGCCGGATATATTGGGATGAAAGCCGCAACCAAAGCTAATGTTCGCACGGCTCAGGCTGCCAGAACCAGCCTCAGCAAAGCCCTTAATGTATCCTTTACAGGTGGCGCCGTAATGGGAGTAGGTGTGGCCGGACTTGCCGTTTTGGGGCTGGGTGGTTTATATATCATTTTGAAACATTTCTTTGCTCCCGAGGCCGGAATCAATTCGGAAGAAATGTTCCGTACCATTGAGGTTCTTACCGGGTTTTCGCTCGGTGCAGAATCCATTGCTCTTTTTGCCCGCGTGGGAGGTGGAATTTATACAAAAGCGGCGGATGTGGGCGCCGACCTGGTAGGTAAAGTGGAAGCCGGTATCCCCGAAGATGATCCGCGAAACCCTGCTACCATTGCCGATAATGTGGGTGATAACGTAGGTGATGTGGCAGGTATGGGTGCCGACCTTTTTGGATCGTATGTAGCCACCGTATTGGCAACTATCGTACTGGGGCAACAAACTATAATTACTAATGGGGGAACCGATGCACTTGGTGGTTTCTCCCCTATCGTTCTCCCCATGGTAATTGCAGGAGTGGGTATTCTATTTTCGATCATCGGTACCTTATTTGTAAGGATCAGTGAAAATGCAGGAATTAATACCTCAACTGTTCAAAAAGCATTGAACATGGGAAACTGGGGGTCCATAATACTCACTGCCATTGCATCTGTAATTTTAGTAAACTGGCTGTTGCCCGAACAAATGGAACTCCGTGGCATCCCATTCACTAAATGGGGCGTTATGGGGGCTATTGGAGTTGGCCTTGCAGTAGGTGCGTTAATGAGTATTATAACGGAATATTATACTGCCATGGGCAAGCGCCCGGTTTCCAGTATCATCCGTCAATCCTCTACCGGCCATGCTACGAATGTTATTGGCGGCCTTGCAATTGGAATGGAATCTACTTTCCTTCCCATCCTGGTGCTGGCTGGTGGTATTTGGGGCTCTTATGAATGTGCCGGTCTTTATGGGGTGGCCATTGCCGCTGCCGGTATGATGGCTACCACCGCCATGCAATTGGCTATTGATGCATTTGGCCCTATTGCAGATAATGCAGGGGGTATTGCTGAAATGAGTGAGTTGCCTCCGGATGTTCGTGAAAAAACTGATGTATTGGATGCCGTAGGTAACACTACCGCCGCAACAGGTAAAGGATTTGCCATTGCCTCCGCAGCGCTTACAGCCCTTGCATTATTTGCCGCTTTTGTGGGTGTTGCAGGAATTACAGGAATTGATATTTATAAAGCTAACGTCCTGGCATGCCTCTTTGTTGGCGGAATGATTCCTTTCCTATTTTCTTCCTTGGCAATTCGAGCTGTAGGAGAAGCCGCCATGGCCATGGTGGAGGAAGTTAGGCGGCAGTTCCGTTCCATTCCGGGTATTATGGAAGGTACCGGAAAACCCGAATATGATAAATGTGTAGCCATTTCTACACAGGCCTCCATCCGTAAAATGATGCTTCCCGGTGCTATTGCAATAGTATCTCCCCTTATTATCGGATTCATGCCCGGCTTAGGTGCAGAGGCCCTGGGAGGTTTCCTGGCCGGTGCAACGGTGAGTGGGGTGCTGATGGGAATGTTCCAAAACAATGCCGGCGGTGCCTGGGATAATGCTAAAAAATCTTTTGAAAAAGGGGTGGAAATTAATGGAGAAGTTCATTTCAAAAAATCGGAACCGCATAAAGCCTCCGTTACGGGCGATACCGTAGGAGACCCATTTAAAGATACGTCCGGACCATCCATGAATATTCTGATTAAATTGATGAGTATTGTTTCTTTGGTAATTGCCCCCACCCTGGCTAATATGAGTGGGAAAAATGATACGGTTCCAACTACTCCGGCTGCCACCAAAGAAATAAAGATTGAAAAGCAGGTTTCCCAAAATCAATCCAATAATACTTCTTCATCCGTTGTAGTTAACAGCACCGATATCCCAAAAAGAAAATTTTGACCATATATAATTAATTCTTACATTTATATGCCGGGTTCGCCCGGCATTTTCTGTCTTAAGGACGTTTTTGCTTCATTACACCGAGTAGGATTTAGTTGCGCCTGGTAATGATTGATTAATAATTATCCTAATGAACAGAATCCGTACCGTCATATTATTATTATCCCTGCTGGCCCCCATACTGGCCCAGGCTCAATCTGTTGATTTCAACTTCCAATCATTAGGCGAATCTTTTTGCACTCCCGCAAGGGTACAATTCCATAACATGGTATCGGGCACTCCCCAGGGTTTTGTATGGATTTTTGGCAATTTTGGGAGCAGCAACCTTTCTAATCCTGTTTTTACCTTCAATTCACCGGGTACATTCCAGGTAAAAATGATTGCCATTTATAAAAAGAAGGCCATTACTATTACAAAAACCATTACCATTCACCAGGGTGTTACTCCCGAAATGGCAATCAGCAGAAAAAAATTATGCCAGCCAGGCCAGGTAGAATTTACTATCAACTCTGGAACTAACGAAAGTTTTACCTGGAATTTTGGCGACAATTCAGCCCCGGTCTATTCAACAGCAACCTCTATCACCCACCAATATTCCCAGTTTGGGGAATATATTATCCAGTTAAAGTCGGTTGCCGCAACAGGATGCCAGGGAGAAACTTCAGATAACATTTCTATTCAAAAACCCGTCATAACGGGTACCGTTGATCATTTAAGTGGTTGCCTCCCCGTTTCGGCCAATTTTCAATCCCAAATTGAACTCCCGCCTGGTTCGATGGTGAGCCAATATAGTTGGAATTTTGGCGATGGGTATAATTATAATAGCGTGAACTCCAATGTGTCTCATACCTATTCAGCCTCCGGCAATTTTCAACCCAGCCTCTCCATTACCACCAATGATGGCTGCAACAACCAGTTTCTATTTTCTCCTGTGGCTTTTGGCACCCCACCCACTAATCTAATAGCCCATCCCAGCCTCACCACTTTTTGTGGATCAGCCGCCCCGGCCTTCTATGCACAGGCCACAAATGCCAACCGGTATGCCTGGGATTTTGGAAACCAGGACACGCTTAGTGTAACCGATACCGTTATAAATCATAAATTTCAGCACATTGGCCTTACTACCGTTACCGTTACGCCCTACTTTAATGACTGCCCCGGTAATCCGGTAAGTTTCCAGGTAAATGTAATTGGCGTAATATCCCGGTTCGGATACCACAACAGTTGCTCAGACAAAAAGACATTTCAATTTACAAACGCTTCCGAAGGGCATCAATCGGACATCACCTGGAGTATAGGTGGCAATCCGATTGCTTCCCAGGATTATGATATAACTCATCTGTTTCCTCAATCCGGTTCGGTACCGGTATCGCTGATGGTTTCAGACAATATTACCGGTTGCTCCGATCTTTCCTCCGTTACTATTTATACGGCCAACCCCATATTAAGCAATCCCGACCGAAGTATTTGCAAAGGAACAACCACCCATTTCCTGGTTGAAAATAATTATGAAAATCCTTCACTGACTTACGAATGGGATGTACTGGGTTTACAAGAGGGACCCGGTTTAACCATTAACCCGCAACCAATCATTGCGGATGTGCATGGTCATTTTAATCACAACGTGGTTGTTTTAGATAATGGAGTGCATTATTGCAAGGATACCATCTCCATGCAAAATGAAATGCTGGTACGGGGTCCGGTACTCAACTTTTCTGTACCCACTAATTTTTGCGGAAATATTCCATGCATTGTTAACAACCATTCCTATCCATTTATTCCGGGTGACAATATTTTAAGCTGGCATTGGAATTTCGGTCCGCCTATTGATGAAGCCAACGATACTGCCTATACCCCCCATCCATTTCTATATAATATGTATTGGGGGCATAACAATATTTCACTTATAGCAAAAGATAACCAGGGATGCTCCGACAGCCTTGTAACATCTGTTGAAGTGTATAAGGTTCCCTTCCTGAAAAAAATACCCGATGTGGATTCACTTTGTGCCGGCGATTCCACTACGATTATCGGTTTCCATAGCGATCCCATTAATTGGTCTGCCAACGGTATCCTTCCTTGTACCACCTGTGATACTCTTTTAGTTAAACCGCCACATACTACCCTCTTTAAAGTGAATTCCATAAATCAATGGAATTGCGAATCGAAGGACAGTGTACAGGTAGTGGTTTATGAACCATTTACTGCAGCTGCTGCTCCGCAATATTTTTCTGTTTGCAAGGGCGAAACGGTAACCTTACATATTAGCCCCAAAGACAAAATCATTACCTGGTTGCCGGCGAATCTGGTTCCCGGGGGCGGTTTCTCCCCAACCATTAAACCGGAAGCTTCTCAATCGCTTACCGCCGTTTTAGCTGATTCGGCAGGTTGCTTTTCAAGCAGGGCTGTAGTTCAGATAAATTTAAAACCGTTGCCTTCCATTGAAGCAGGCCCAAACCGGGTAGTGCCATTTAACAGCAGTATTTCTCTTTCCCCAATTTACAGTTCCAATGTGGTGTCATTCTTATGGACACCGCCCATTCAACTAAGTTGTAGCAATTGTGCGGCTCCTGTATGTAATGTAACCAGTTTGGAAACTTATACGGTACGCGTAGTTTCGGATAGTGGCTGTGTGGCAAGCGATAAAATTTCGGTAATGGTGGAATGTGCAAATTCAAACATTCTTGTGCCAACGGCGTTTACGCCTAACCGGGATGGATTAAATGACCTGTTGCATCCTATTTCGAGGGGAATAAATGAGATTGACCACTTTATTATCTACAACAGACTTGGCGTTAAAATGTATGAGGCCAGCCATGTTTCTGCCAAGGATAACAACTGGGGCTGGGATGGAAATTACCAGGGAATTGCGCAGCCACAAACCTCCTATATTTACATCCTCCAGGCAGTTTGTGATGCCGGTGAAACCATTACTACCAAAGGAAGTTTTGTGTTGTTAAGATAATTTGGAATAGGATTAGGAAAACCAACCACCTGTATCCTTAATCTTAGAAAATAGCAGACTGGGAGGAGCATTTTCAAAAATAATGGGAACCCATAAGCCTCCATTCCCAAGTTCCAACACGGGTAGGCAATTAGAAAATAAAAGGCCCGGCTTGCCGGGCCAGAGAAATACATTTGATACAAAATTAATTTCCCTTTTTCTCCAACAACTTAAAAAACTGGTCCAGTTGGGGAAGGATTACAATTCTTGTCCGGCGGTTAGCAGCACGGCCCTCCGCGGTGGAATTGTCGGCAACCGGTTCGTATTCACTTCTTCCCGATGCGGCCATCTTTGCCGGATTTAGTCCATATTGGTGCTGGAGTACCCTTACCACGGCAGTGGCACGCTTCACGCTGAGGTCCCAATTATCGAGCAACACGCCATTGCTCTTAAAGGGTACATTGTCTGTATGTCCTTCTACCATAAATTCAATATCAGGTTGATTCTTCAAAACCAGGGCAACCTTGCCTAATACGGTTTTGGCCTGATCGGTAATTTCATACTTTCCGCTTTTGAAAAGCATCTTATCAGAAATATCAATATAAACCACTCCCTTATCCACTTTAATATTAATGTCTTTATCATCGATATTACCAATGGCGCCTTTCAAATTCATCACTAATGCCAGGTTCAATGAATCCTTTTGGGCGATGGAGGATTGCAGGGTTTGGATATAATTATCTTTCGCCCCTAAATTCTCCAGGGATTTTTTAATGCTTTCTGCCTGGGAACTCGAAATTACCTGCAGGTTTTCCAATTGCTTTAAAGCCTGCGTATTGTTTTCCTTAAGGAAATCGACCTGCCCTTTCAGACTGGTAATCTGCGCCTGAAGGGATGTCTTTTCAAGAGCCGATTTTACTGCTTCATCCTGGCAGGTCCGCAAATCGGATTGCGATTTTGAAAAATCTGTTTGAAGTGTCTCATATCTAACTTTCTCTGCCTTCATTGCCTTTTTACTGACACAGGAAGAAAAAATAAGGGAAAATGCAAGAACTGCAGGAGTTAATAATTTAAGGTTCATTTTTAAATTTATTAGGTGGTTTACATTAAACAAATTGTTAATCAATCAGTTACCAGCGCAAGCTACATCCCCTATTACCAAGTTCTCTTAAAAAATACATAAAAGAATCGGATGGTATATAAAACAGCCTAAATTGCATTACGAAAATCATCGTATACATGAGCAACGAAAAGATCAGCAGGCCAACAGATAGCGAAATAGAAATATTGGGAGTATTATGGGATAAACAGCAGGCAAGCGTACGTGAAGTTCATGAGGAGTTGCTAAAGACCAAGGATTCGGGATATACCACTACTCTGAAGTTGATGCAGATAATGTTTGAAAAAAATCTCGTTACCCGCAATGATTCCAAAAAGACACATATCTATTTTCCAAACATCACCCGGGAATCGGCCCGCAAGCAATTTGTTGGAAAAATGATTCATAATTTATTTTCCGGATCTTCTGCTGCATTAGCCTTACAAGCTCTTGGCCATGCCAATATCAGCAGGAAGGAGTTGGACGAAATCCAGGAAATGATTGATCAGCTAAAAGCAAATCAGTAATTCGCATGGAAGGTTTTTCCCATCATTTACTTATTACTTTATTACACAGCCTGTGGCAATCAGCTGCAATTGCGATTCTTTTATATTCAATTCAAAAATTTTTCCCGGATTTACATCCTTCATCCCTTCGAAGGTTGAGTGTATTTGGACTTTTCTTCCAAATCCTTATAGCGGGCTTTACTTTTTACCTGCTTTCTTCTCCATATACTCCTGTTCTTAAGCCCGGCATTCCTGATTGGAGCATCTCCTTCTATCCACGGGTTGAGCAAACTATTATTCTTATCTATTCCGGAATTGTACTATTCCTGATAATCCATACCTTTTTTTCGTGGAATAAATTCCGATCATCCATAAAGAGGGAAAAAGTAAAAGCGCCCTTCCATTTACGGCTATTCACCCGAAATACGGCCATTCATTTAGGAATTAAGCAAAAGGTAGCCCTGCATTTTTCTGCAAATATTTCGGTACCGGTTACATTCGGGATGCTAAAACCGGTCATTCTCCTTCCTGTAGCCTTACTCAACCACCTGAGCATTAAAGAAGTTGAATCCATCATCTTACACGAATTACAACATATCCGGGCAAAGGATTACATTATCAATTGGATTTGTATTTTTTCTGAAATCGTTTTCTTCTTTAATCCTTTCATCCTATATATAATTAAAGAAATCAGGCAGAGCAGGGAAATCAGTTGTGATGCAGTGGTTCTGGATTATAAATATTCGATTACTGATTACGCTACGGCTTTATTAAAAGTTGCCCGGATGAATTTGGCCAGCCCCCGGTTTATGTTAGCTGCCGCAGGGAAAGGGAATGGTAGTTTAAAAAGAAGAATAGCGTTTATGCGCGATAGGTATCCGGTTGTAAAAAGGCGGAATATGGGGATGAGGATAATTCCATTTTTATTAGGAATTGCCCTGGTATCAGTCATGGTATTATCGAAAAAGTCCAATCCCATTCCAATTATTGAAATAGATAAGGAACCTGTATCAGCCAATTCATCTTCCCTCCATGTAACCATGCCCAATCTACCCGCAATTGAAAAGGCAGTTCCGGATTATTCCATTTCCCGAAATTCGTTAGCTGCAAAAAAAAGAAATTCGTCAAACATTCAGGAAAGCAGGATACCCGACAACGAGGCCGGTATTATCCAAAACTCCGAATTTAAGATTGTCCCGGTAGTTGATAAAATGGTAGCCCTTCCAAAAGAAGTTACATTAAAAGAGGAAGATTCGGAATCGGGAATGGTAATCACATCACATTATTTAATAAGCCAGGATAAAGACGGTTTCCAGCTTAAACTTTTATGGCAAATTGCTGAGAAGCAAATGCCGGATTCTTTGCGCAAATTAAATGGGGATAGTTCCATTATTTTTGTTCCCAGAAGTGTACAATAAAAAGAGAGCCGCATAGACATGCGGCTCGTGTTAAGAATCTGATGATTCTGTAACCCCCAAAGAAAACATCTTTATAATTTCCTCCAATTTCCCGGCCGGGGAGTTTGTTTATTTGAGGCCGGAATGGGTTGGAGTTGGTACTTTTTACTTTCTCCAGTTTTAAGTTTCTCGCGGAGGAAATCAACAATTTTTTTTAAGTCTTTCAAGTGCAATTTTTTCTGTTTTAAAAATGGAGGACCACTGTGTAGGGCAGCGGCCCTCCCTGGGTTGTTGTCAGGCTTAATTTTTTACAAGCTTTTCTTTACTGATAACCTGTCCGTTTACGGTAACCTGAACAATGTAGATACCGCGGCTAAGAGATGAAAGGTTATTCAGTGAAATATTATTAAATCCTTTATTTATCCGGGTGCTGTTGTTATTCACAACCTGTCCGGCCATATTGATCAGTTTAATTTCGGCGTTACCTGCATTTTCACTTTCAAATTTCAGGGAAACCTGTTCCATGAATGGGTTTGGTGAAACCTGCATTTCAGTTGCATTTGCTGCATCAAATCGTACCATTCTGATTTCGCTGTAAGTAATGGCACCATCTTTATCAATTTGTTTCAGGCGATAGTAGGCCACTTTTGCGGTAGAAAGCTCAGCTGATTTATCGGTGTATTCGTAATTATTCCGGGTACCATTGCTTGATTTTGCACCCAGGATAACTGCCGTAGTTGAAAAATCTTTATTATTAAAGCTGCGTTCCAGTTCAAAATGGCTAAAGTTAGTTTCCTGTTCGGTAATCCAATTGGTAAATACAGTATGGTTTGATTTGGCAGTTGCTCCGAAATAGCTAAGTTTAACAGGGAGCACTCCACCGGCACCAAAGGTTACACAACCAAATTTTGCAGCATATTGGCGAAAACTGGGAGAATTATAGGAAGAACCACCATATTTAAAATTATAACCCATCCGGAACTTGATGGTATTAACTCCACCGTAGATGGCAATCATAGCCACTTCGGGATCGGAAGAAACGGCTGCGTGTTCGGTGGTAGAACCATAAAATTTATTCCAGGTAAGGCCGCCACTCACAACATTACCCATATTTGTTAATTGGGAAGCAGGAACCTGGCTAACCTGTACGCCGGTTGCGCCAGTAATCATCCCTAATTCCCTGAACCAGCCATTTGTACCGTAGTTTCCTCCGTCCATATCGTAATGGATAAAGCGAAGGCCGGTGATGTTGGAAGGCTGGTTGGTACTGGCCTGATAAAAATGAATTGAAAATTGAATATACCCTTCCCGGTTTGCGGTAAGTTTCGTTAAATCGGGGGCAATCTGGGGCTGAAAACGGCCATCTTTATCGGCGTCACTTGCATCTGCTTCGTCTATTTTAACCAGCTTTGCGTTAACAATTTCTTCAACAACAATTACTGCGTACATATCGTAAGGCTGAGACACCGCATAATTGTAACGGTATTGAGCACCTACCGATAAGGCTGTACCGCCAATAAGTGTGGGCTGGCCCTTAAATTGAGGTAACGACTGGGTGTTTTGTCCTGATTGACATTGCTCAAAAAGAGCTTGAGCGTTAGTGATGATAGTGCCCAACATAAGGGCAAGGATAAGCGTAAAAGTCCGGTTCATTTTCTTTGTGGTTTGGGGTTATGAAAATTTCCGGTCTTACACAGGTGCCTAAATTAGCAAAATTGGACCTGGCTTATCAAAAGATAGTGGGTGAGGATTGAAATTCGGAATGACCGAGGTTTGAATCATTTCCGCTTTCGAATACAAACATAATAGCCCTATTTTCGAAATGCAAGTTTTTAGACAGTAATTTTACCATTTTTCGAGTTTTTATACTCGATCCAATAAAAGAGAATATAAAAATTCTAAACCTGATGAAATATGGAAGAAATTTATTCAACAAATGATATAATATATTAAATATTTCGTCAGTTAGTATGATTTTCATTATATTCTATATATAGTACTACAATTTTTATAAACAGCTCCTATCGAATTTCAAATTGACGTCATAATGACATATTTTCAATTTGAAATACTCTTCGCCCCTTTCCAAAATTTTCAGAATCCGGAAGGCGGTTTCCCATCCTCTCCCGATTTCCAATTTTAAACCAGGAAGAAAATTAAAAAAAATATAATTAATATAAACTATTAAACTTTTATTATAGGTAAGATTATTATCATTTTAATAATCAATAAATTTGAATTAATAGTTATGAAAATTAAATGCAGTGTAAACTACGCAAAATAATAAAAGATAAAAGCCAAAATTTTTAAGTTTTATATTTAATATAAATAATAATTAACACAATACTATTTATTGATTATCATTTATATACATTTTTTATTTTGAACTTATTATTTTAGTTATCATTTTTCTCACTTTTGGGCTTTGCTTTTTTCAAAATGCGTAATTTTTTAGTGCTTGTTTTCGTTAATTTTACAAGGTCTTAGGCTCCTATATTTTTTCTATGACAATTTTTAAATTAAAATCCCCTGCCCTTTTTACCATTCTGGGCTTTTGCGTTTTACTGACAGCCTGTCGCGAACCTAAAGATTTAGAATACCGGGAATTTCGGAATCTTAAACTCACAAATTTGGGATTTTCGACATCGCAGCTAAGCATCGACCTGGTGTTTTATAACCCCAATAATTTTGGATTAGAGTTAAATAATACCGATTTGGATATATATGTTGATGGAAATTTCCTGGGCCACTCAACTCAAAACCTGCAGGTAGCAATACCCCGGAAAGATGTATTTATCCTCCCTTTAAAGATGGATATTGATATGAAAAACCTTCTTAAAAACGGTATTACGGCTCTCTTGAATAAGTCGGTTACGATTCGACTATTGGGAAACATAAAATTATCGAAGGCAGGAGTTAAGAAAAGCTTCCCTGTTGATTATCAGACAATTCAGCAATTTTCAATGTAAGCCTTCCTTTCGCCAAAAAGGAATACCCGGGTGGAAACACTAATTTTTTTGCTCCACAGCGCTTTCTGGCTTCTCCCCATGCTTTTTACATGCAGCCGGTAACCGGTTATAGGAATCCGGTTCAGCCGTTACATCATCAGCATCAAATCCCAGGTTGGCAATCGCTGTCTTAATATTTTCAAGGTTGGTACGGTCTGGAATCCAGGTTATTGTAGTGGTCTTTTTCTTAATATCCACCTTCACTGAGCTCACCCCATATTCGCTGCTTAGGTACCGTTCTACCCGGTTTTTACAAAGATCACATTGTATTCCTGGGGTATGAATGGTTGCTTTCCCGGGTTTAACCTGTGTAAATCCTGCCAGCGAAAGGAATAAGAAGCTAACCAAAAAAGAGAAAAATTTAGGCATAATGCAAGGGAATTGACCAAATATAAACTTATTTACTCCACCCTCCCGGGTCGTTCCGCCAGTTTAACAGGGTATTTAACTGCTCCGGTTTAAAAATCCCCTTTTCTGAAGCGAGTTCAATCAGATTTTGGTAATTGGTGAGGGTGATCAATTTCACACCTGCCTTTTCAAAGGCCTGGGAGGCTTGCGGAAATCCATAAGTAAAAATTGCCACCATACCCAGTACTTCTGCGCCAATTGCAGAAACGGCATCACATACCCTCAGGCTACTTAAACCGGTTGACACCAAATCTTCCACTATAATTACCTTATCCAACTTTTCAATCCTCCCCTCTATCTGATTTTCTAACCCATGGTCTTTCGGTTTGGGCCTCACATAGGCAAAGGGGAGTTTTAACTGATCGGCAGCCATCGCTCCCCAGGCAATACCGGCAGTAGCTACTCCTGCAATGGATGTGGCATCCGGAAAGCATTCAAAAATTACACTACATATTTCACTCTTAATAAAATCACGGACATAAGGATAGGAAAGAATCTGCCGATTATCGCAATAAATGGGACTTTTCCAGCCACTGGCCCATATAAATGGATTATCCGGATTCAATTTTATGGCTCCAATTTGTAAGAGCTTTTCTGATATTGCAGTATTAGCCGTTCTAATATCCATGTTTGGTTTTATGCAAGTTAACCCAGGGATAGTTAAATCCGATCTATTAGGCGCTACATTTGTATTCATATGAAAATTGCAGTTTACCTGGGTAACAAACCGATATTTTTAACGGACCAGAATGATATGGATCTGGAGGTTCTCAGGCACCAGCCACAAGTGGTTTGGGTAGATGAATTATCGACCCATGCCATTAATGCCCTCCTCCATGAAATCAAAAGCCCCGATAAAAAGGCGGCAGTAATGATTTCGGAAAACTTAGCTGCTCTAAAAAAGAAATTTTTTGGACATTTCCAGCAAATATCGGCTGCCGGTGGATTAGTGGAAAATGAGGAAGGAAAATTCTTATTTATCCATCGAAGAGGGCACTGGGACCTTCCAAAAGGAAAACAGGAAAAAGGTGAATCTGCAGAAGAATGCGCAAAAAGGGAAATTGAAGAGGAAACCGGAGTCGGGAACCTCCAAACCCTAAATGCACTTGGATCCACATTTCATATTTATGAGGAAGCGGGAAAGCACATTTTGAAAGAAAGTATTTGGTTTCATTTTAGAACCTACGGGAATTTCAACCTTTCACCCCAGAAGGAGGAAGAAATAACGGCGGCAAAGTGGATATCTAAAAAGGAAATTCCTCAAATTACACAGCATACCTATGCTACCATCATTGACCTGCTGCATAAATTTTTTCTATAAACTCAGTGCTTTGGCCGGATTGCCACAGTAAGCCGGCAGATGCATACCAGGTTTTCCGATTCATCCTCCAGCCGAATATCCCACACATGCGTAGTCCTGCCAAGATGCAACGGCGTGGCGGTAGCCAATATTTTTCCGGCGTTTACCGGACGCAGGTGGCTGGCGCTTATTTCCTGGCCCATGCAAATGAATTTTGAGGAATCAATTACCAGAAAAGATGCCACACTACCCACCGTTTCGGCCAGGGCACAACTGGCGCCACCATGGAGAAGGCCATAGGGTTGTTTGGAGTTATCATTGACGGGCATCGACATTTGGAGGGTATTAGCCGTAATCCCTTCCCACTCCATACCCAAGGTATGGCTCATAAAAATAGTACCCATAGTCTTCAGGTGGGAAATGCCCAAAGATTTATCGAACCATATGGGAGAAATATTATCCATTAATCTTTAAGTCGAGGTTAACGGCTTCCGGCAAGAAGCGCGAAACATCGCCACCATTCTTAAGTACGTCCCGCACAAGGGTGGAGGCTACCGAGGTAAATTGGGGAAGGCAGGTGAGAAAAATGGTTTCAATATGTGTAGCCAGGCTCCGGTTCATATCTGCAATGGCTTTCTCGTACTCAAAATCATTTACATACCGGATACCCCTTAAAATAAATTGTGCGCCTACCTGCCGGCAACATTCCACCGTGAGTCCGTCATAAATAATGGCTTCCACCCGGGGTTCATTCTTATAAATTAATTTCAGCCAATCTAACCTCCGTTCTTCCGAGAACATAGGAGCTTTGTTGGTGTTGCGGCCTATGCCGATATATAATTTATCGAAAAGGGGAAGTGCCCGGTGTATAATATCCGTATGGCCCAGGGTAACCGGATCGAAGGTGCCTGGAAATAAACAAATTCTTTTCATAAAATAATCATTTATGCCTGGCCGTTACCGGCAAGCAGATACATTACAGCCATACGGACAGCTACTCCGTTTTCAACCTGGTTTAATATTACGGCGTGTTCTCCATCTGCCACATCGCTGTCAATTTCAACTCCCCTGTTAATGGGTCCGGGATGCATGATAGTGATAGGCCGGCCGATTTTATCGAGCATTCTTTTCTTTACGCCATAAGCCAGGTTGTACTCCCGAAGCGATGAAAATAGAACCTGGTTCTGTCTTTCGAGTTGTATACGAAGCACATTGGCTACGTCACACCATTGCAAAGCCCTTTCCAAATTATATTCCACCTTAATACCCATAGCTTGTTCGATATACTTGGGAATAAGGGTTGGAGGCCCAGCCACCTTAACCTCAGCTCCCATTTTTTTTAAAAGCCAGATATTGCTGAGAGCTACCCTCGAATGCATAATGTCTCCAATAAGCAGAACTTTCTTCCCTGGCAAAGAGCCGTTTTTTTCAATTATGGAAAAGGCATCCAGCAGGGCCTGTGTTGGATGTTCATTAATGCCATCCCCGGCATTCACAATAGCGGTATGGGGAAGCTGTTGCGAAAGAAAGTGCGGGGCGCCGGAAGCACTATGGCGCATCACTACCATATCTACCTTCATGCTGAGGATATTCTTCACTGTATCGAGGAGTGTTTCTCCTTTAGAAACCGAGGAACCGGAAGCCGAAAAATTAATTGTATCTGCGCCCAGTCTCTTTTCAGCAAGTTCAAATGAAATCCGGGTGCGGGTAGAGTTCTCGTAAAACAGGTTAACCACGGTAACATCCCGGAGCGAGGGGACTTTTTTCACTGGTCGTTGTAAAACTTCTTTAAACTGTTTAGCCGTTTCGAGAATAAGGGAAATATCGGCTGCACTGAGGTCTTTAATGCCAAGTAGATGTCGGGTGGAGAGTTGCATTAAAAAGCGAAGCTATAAAATTTTTCACCAACCTAACAGGTTGTTATGAATAAATAACTACTTCTTCTTTATCCCAGTCGACTTTTACCTTCTGTGAAGAAATTGTATCTAAAGATCTGCCCCAAAAATCCGGTTGAATGGGAAGTTCCCTGTTAAACCGGCGGTTAACCAATACACAGAGTTCTACACGGGCAGGCCGGCCAAAATCCTGAAGTGCATCTAAGGCCGCCCGGATGGTTCGGCCGGTATAAAGCACGTCATCAATGAGGATTACTTTTTGCCCTTCAATTGAAAACGAAATATTTGTTTTTGACGGGGCATGTAAGGCGCTCCTAACATCATCGCGGTAAAAGGTAATATCCAGTATCCCATAGTTTACCAGTTGGCCCGGATAAAGTTTTTGTATTTCGGCCATTAATTTCTCTGCAAAAAATACCCCTCTCGGTTGGATTCCCACAAAATATAATTTAGAAATATCGTTGCTATTTTCCACAAGTTGAGCAGCCATCCTCCGGATGGTTAGAGATAATTGAGGGGGGGTAAATAGAACCTGCATTCAGGTACCAAAACTAATCAACTTTATAATATCTCAAATCGAATAATTTCCTACCCTGCAAACAAAAAGAATGGTCCGTGCAGGCACGAACCATTTTGTGTTGAGATAAAACTGATCTTATCCTATGATTAAGGAAAAAATTATTTTTCCAGCATAAAGGGATACCGGTAATCGGTAGGTGGGTTAAATGTTTCTTTTATTGTACGGGCACTCAGCCAGCGATAGAGGTTTAACTGCGATCCGGCTTTATCGTTAGTACCGCTTGCTCTGGCCCCACCGAAAGGCTGTTGGCCTACAACAGCCCCGGTTGGCTTATCGTTGATATAAAAATTTCCGGCACTGTTTCTTAGTTTATTCGTAGCTGTTTCCACAGCGTACCTGTCTTGCGCAATAATTGAACCGGTGAGCGCATAACCGGAGGTTTGATCCACCAATTTAAGGGTATCCTCAAATTTCTTTTCATCATATATATACACAGTAAGGATGGGGCCAAACAGTTCCTCGCACATGGTCACATAATGAGGGTCGCTTGCCTCCAAAATGGTGGGTTCAACAAAATAGCCTTTCGATTTATCAGCTTTTCCTCCAATCCAAATTTTTACTCCACTATTCCTTTTCCTGGCATTCCGGAGATAGCCATCCAGTTTATCGAAACTTTTTTCATCGATCACGGCATTCACAAAATTACTGAAGTCTTCTACCGGTCCCATTTTCATGGATTTCACCACCTCTACCAGCTTTCTTTTAACTTCTGCCGCCAGGTTAGAGGGAATATAAGCCCTTGATGCAGCAGAACATTTTTGGCCCTGGTATTCGAAAGCACCTCTTGCGAGGGCAGTTACCAAAACATCCACATCAGCAGAGGGGTGCGCCATAACAAAATCCTTTCCTCCTGTTTCTCCCACAATACGCGGATAGGATTTATAAAGCCCCATATTTTTCCCAATGGTTTCCCACATCCTGTTAAACACTCCTGTACTTCCGGTAAAATGCAAACCGGCAAATTCGGGATGATTGAACACCACTTCGCCAATGGTTGGCCCGTCAACAAAAACCAGGTTGATAACCCCATCGGGAAGTCCGGCCTCTTTTAAAATACGCATAAACATCTGGGCGCTGTATGCCTGGGTATTAGCACATTTCCAAACAACCACATTACCGCACATCGCTGCAGAAGTTGGAAGGTTTCCTCCGATCGCCGTAAAATTGAATGGAGTTAGGGCAAACACAAATCCTTCAAGTGGGCGGTATTCCAAACGGTTATTAATACCCGGTATACTCAGGGGTTGCTGGCGATAAATATCGCTTAAAAAATGTACATTAAACCGGAGGAAATCTATCAATTCACAAGCCGAATCAATTTCTGCCTGGAAGGCATTTTTACTTTGCCCCAGCATGGTGGTGCCATTCATATAAGCCCGGTATTTCCCGGCAATAAGGTCGGCGGCTTTTAAAAAAATATGAGCCCGGTTTTCCCAACTGAGATTGGCCCATTTATCCTTTGCACGTAAAGCCGCATTAATGGCCCGGGTAATGTGTTTTGCCTCCCCGGTATGAAACTGCCCAAGTACGAATCGATGATCGTGAGGTGGTCTGATTTCCTTTGTTATACCGGTTCGCACTTCTTCCGAACCAATGTACATGGGAACATCCAGCTTTTTGGATTTTAGTTCGGACAATACTTCTTTTAATTTTTTACGTTCGGCAGAGCCGGATGAATATGAAAGTACCGGCTCATTAGCCGGAAGGGGGTAATAAAAATCTCCAAATTGCATAGTAATGTATTTTATTTGCAGTTAATCGTTAACGTCAGTATCATTCACTTTCCTTTTCCGCCATCAGGTAGGCCTTTATAAACCCATCGAGTTCACCATCCATCACCGGTTGTACATTTCCCACTTCAAAATCGGTCCGGTGGTCTTTAATCATTTTATATGGATGGAAAACATAAGACCGGATCTGACTACCCCATTCGATTTTTTTCTTGCTGGCATTTTTTGAATCGATAGCTTCCTGCCGGCGGCGCATTTCCTCTTCATACAACCTGCTTTTTAGCATCGACATCGCTTTTTCCCTGTTTTCGCCCTGCGTTCTGGCCTGTTGGCATTCCACAATGATACCCGAAGGTTTATGGGTAAGCCTTACTGCCGTTTCCACTTTATTCACATTTTGCCCTCCTGCACCACCACTCCGAAAAAAAGCCCATTCCACATCGGCTGGGTTAACGGTAATTTCAAAACTGTCATCAATCAACGGATAGGCATATACAGAAGCAAAAGAAGTATGCCGGCGGGCATTGCTATCGAAGGGAGAAATCCGGACTAACCGATGTACCCCGCTTTCACCTTTCAGGAATCCAAATGCAAAAGGCCCGTCAAACTGAAAGGTACAGGTTTTTATGCCAGCCCCATCGCCCCATTGCCAGTCGAGCTCTGAAACCGCCCAGCCTTGTTTTTCGCCATACATCCGGTACATACGCGCTAACATTTCTGCCCAATCCTGGCTTTCGGTACCTCCGGCACCACTATTTATTTGTAAAATAGCGGGGAGTGAATCCGAAGGGTCATTTAGAGTGCTCTTAAATTCGGCTTCCTCAATAAGGGCCAATGCTTTTTGATAGGCCTCTTTTGCCTCTTCCTCGGATGCCTCTCCTTCCTTCCAGAAATCAAATAAAACTGAAAAATCTTCAACCGCAGCGTTCACGGTATGGAACATCTCCACCCAATATTCATTAACCTTATTCTCTTTAAGGATGGCGGTTGCCCGGGCATTATCGTCCCAAAAACCCGGGGCCAGGGTTAGTTGCTTATCATTTGCTATCTTGGCTTCTCTGTTCTCGACGTCAAAGAAACCTCCTCAAGACCAGGATACGGTCTCTCATAGATTTTAACTGCTCAATTGTCATTTGGCAAAGGTAACTAATTAAAAAGGAAGAATTTACAGTATTTTATTTGATACCCTATCCTTTAAAAGGGGATTTAACGTCCCGGTTTCAAAAATTGAAATTGATTTAGTGAAAACCTGATTTATTTAAAAATATTTCCATAAGTCTGGATTGGGGTGATGCAACGTTTTCACAATTATTACCCGGCATGAAGAAGGTATTTTTTCTTATTAGAACAGGCAGGAAAGTGCCGGGAAATCAAAATTTGGATTTCGTCAAAATACAATACTTTTATGCCCCTCGAAAATTATATTTTTTATTCAACATTATTTATGAAGAAGTTTTACCAATTTTTTCTTAGTGTTTTTTGTTTGCTATCCTTTAATATTTCCTTATCTGCACAAAAAAATTATTTTTCCGGTATTGAAGAGAGTGCAATTCCATTTAGTCTGGAAAAAAGAGATATCATTCCAGAAAAGTTTCAAACCTTAAAAGTGGATGTGGATGGGCTGCACCAATTTCTTTGGTCTTTGCCAAAGGAAGCAACCATTCATCCCAATCGGGACAATGCGCCTGTAATGTGGTTGCCAATGCCGGATGGGCGAAATGCCCGTTTCCATGTTTGGGAAAGCAGCATACAAGAACCTGGGCTGGAGGAGAAATTTCCTGAAATTAAAACATTTGCCGGTCAGGGTATTGATGACCCTTATGCAAGCATCCGATTCGATTACAGCCCTTATTTTGGTTTCCGGGCTCAGATTCTGTCTTCCATTACCGGCAGAATCTATATCGATCATTATCGGCGCAATGATCCTGGTTATTGCATAAGTTATTATCACCTGGATAATAACCGCAGTTCCAATTTTCATTGTCTGAATGACGAAATGGAAATGCAGGCCAGGCTGGCAGAAATAAATTCCACCACTTCTACCCTTGCGGCTACCTGCCGCGGAACTACCCTGAGTACATACCGGTTGGCCATTTCCTGTACCGGCGAATATGCACAGGCGGTGGGTGCAGGGCAGGCAGGCCCCACGCATGCTGCTATTGTAACAACCGTTAACCGGGTAGATGGAGTTTATGAAATAGACCTATCGGTAAGGCTTACCCTAATTGCCAATAATAACCTGATTGAATACCTGAATGGAAATACAGACCCATTTGTAAATGTAATCAGCAGTTCATTATTAAATGCAAATCAAACCAATACAGACCTTGTAATTGGATCTGCGAATTATGATATTGGCCATATTTTCACCTCCGATGACAACGGATTGGCAGGCCTGGGCGTAGTTTGTACCTCGGGGAAAGCAAGGGGCGCTACCGGTGCACCCGACCTAATTGGAGACGGATTCGATATCGATTATGTAGCGCACGAAATGGGGCACCAGTTCGGTGCAAGCCATAGTTTCAATTCCAATACCTGTGCTTCTTCTGGAGGTTCCGTTGAGCCGGGAGGAGGGACAACCATCATGGCCTATGCCGGAATATGTGCCCCCACCGAAAATATCCAACCGCATAGTGATGCATTATTCCATGCACTCAGTTATGATCAGATCACTAATTATATAACTTCTGGAAGTGGCGCCAACTGTGCTGTTAACAGCCCCACGGGCAATACACTTCCGGTAATAACAGTTGCTACCAATAATAATTTCACCATCCCCATCAGTACCCCATTTACCTTAAAGGGCGATGCAACAGATGCCGACAATGATGCTCTTACCTTTAATTGGGAAGAGTATGATTCGGGCCCGGCAGGCTCCTGGACTTCCGCAGCGGGGACCACGAACAGGCCACTTTTCAGGACCCGTGTTTCCAAACCCGTTGGGGAGAGGACCTTCCCGGACATGCGGGTAATAGTAGCCAATTATCCGGGAACTTCCGCTCCCTCTGCAATGGATGGCCTGCGTGGAGAAATTTTACCCACCGTAGCCAGAACTATGAAATTCAGATTAACGGTAAGGGATAACCGAGCTGGCGGTGGCGGAGTGGTTGCCAGTGGATCGGGGGGATGCCTCGACCAAACCAATTTTGTGGTGAATACGTCCGGCGCTTTTCCATTCAAAGTACTCATTCCAAATGGGGGAGAAAGCTATATGGGTGGTTCGCAACAAACTGTTACCTGGAATGTTTCCAGTACCAATGTTGCTCCATTTAATGCCACAAATGTAAAAATCAGTATTTCTACAGATGGAGGTTTAACCTACCCTACCGTTTTGTTGGCAAGTACCCCCAATGATGGAAGCGAACAGGTAACCATGCCGGCATTAGCCACCACAACCGCAAGAATTAAGGTAGAGGCAGTTGAAAATATCTTCTTTGATATTTCCAATAACAATTTTACCCTTACAGCCCCCACAAATGGATTTACCCTTAGCACGCCAAACCCGTTAAACGTCAATTGCGGGTCATCTTCCCCGGCTGTGATAACATTAAACACAACCCAGATTGGTTCCTTTACCACTCCAATAAATCTGTCTGCGTCCAATGTTCCTTCAGGCACCACCGTTAGTTTCAGTCAAAACCCGGTTACTCCGGGCAATGCCAGCGACGTAACCCTGAATAATGCAAATACCCTGGCTCCGGGTTCTTATTCCATTGTGATCACAGGAACTGCAGGTGCTTCAACCCAAACGAGTACCCTTACCTATGTAGTGATTGGAAACTCAGGGCCGGTACTTTCTTCCCAGCCTTCCGCTGCGAGTGTTTGTGCAGGAACTGCTGTTACATTCTCTGCCTCTGCCCCAGGTTCGGTGATTTACCAATGGCAGGTTAATACGGGGTCCGGATTTAATAATATTTCCGGAGCCAACAGCCCAAGTTTTACTATCAGTTCCCCTGCGGCGGGACAAAACGGAAATATTTATCATGTACTCGTTACCGGTACCTGTGGTGTAACCACTTCAAACGATGCTACCCTTACCGTAAAATCCCCTGCCCAGATAACCAACCAACCAACTAATGTGAGTACCTGCATCGGATCGAATGCCATATTTAGTGTAACCGCATCTGGTACCAACCTGGGTTATCAATGGCAAATGAGCCCTACCGGCTGCGGAGGTGTATTCACCAATTTGACGGGAGAAACCTCCAGTTCCCTTACGGTTCCCAATGTAACTCTGGGAATGAGTGGCAGGGCTTACAGGGTGCTTATTACAGGCGATTGCGCCTCCTCTGTTACTTCTAATTGTGGTACGTTAACGGTAGGTGATCCAGCATCCATCAGCATCAACCCTTCCCCTACCGCTGTCTGTGAAGGTGGAAATGCAAGTTTCTCTGTAACTACGTCCGGTTCGGTATCGGGTTACCAATGGCAGGTAAATACGGGATCGGGATTCAATAATATTTCGGGGCAAACTACGGCTACCCTTACGGTTCCTTCAGCAACGCTGGCCATGTCGGGCTATCAGTACCAGGTATTGGTGTATAGTTGCGCCGCCAACCCCATAACCTCTGGTGTGGCTTCCTTAACGGTAAACCAAACAGCAGCTATTACCAATCAACCCATCAACAGTACCGTTTGTGAGGGGGTTTCCAATAGTTTCGTAATAAGCGCCAGTGGAAGTGGCTTGTCTTATCAATGGCAAAAGGCCACCACATGCGGAGGAACTTTCTCCAATATAGCCGGAGCCAATTCCTCCACGCTCACCCTAACCAATATTGCCACTTCGGATGCAGGTGCTTACCAGGTTGTAGTTACCGGCACCTGCAATACCGTTACCAGCAATTGTGTAACGCTTACGGTGAATGTTCCACTGGTTATTAATAGTCAACCTCAGGACGCTGAAATTTGCCTTCCTGCCAATACCGCTTCATTTAGTGTATCCGTAACCGGTACGGGGTTAAACTACCAGTGGCAGGAAAGCACCAACGGCGGAACCAGTTACACCAACCTCAGCAATGCAGGGGTATACGCGGGAGTTACTACGTCCACTCTTTCATTAAGTAATTTAACCGCCTCCTTTAATAATAATAAATACAGGGTACAGGTTGGCGGTGCATGCTCATCCACCAGCCCTTCTGCGGCTGCCACCCTGCTTGTAAATTCCACTGTAAATATTACGAACCAACCCATGGCAACAATAAGTGCATGCGACCAGGGTTCAACAACAATCAGGGTTTCCGCAACAGGTGCTTCATTAAGCTATCAATGGCAAACCAGTTCAAATGGCACCACTTTCAGTAATATAATGGATGGCGGCGTGTATTCCGGAGCTAATACCGCTGTGCTTACCATCAACCCTCTTAGTGCTTCTCTAAATAATCAATATTACAGGGTTATAGTTTCGGGGGTCCCCTGTGGCTCGCAAACTTCTACAAATGCAAAACTGATCGTAAACAATCTTCCGGTTGTTACCCTTGCGGCATCCTCCAGCCAGGGCATAAACCCGGCTATGCAAATTACCCTTACGGCAACCGCTTCCCCTACCGGTAACTATTCTTACAACTGGTATAAAAACGGTTCCGTAGATCCAACAAAACCGCATAGCTCTTCTATTTTGATTACGGTGGATGATTTAGGAAGCTGGACGGCTGAAGCTGTAATGCAGCCTGAATTATGTTCTTCGATGAGTTCCCCGATTACAGTTGATGCTATATCATCAAACCATTTATTTATTACACCTAACCCCAACATGGGTATTTTTAAAGTGCGGTATTATAGTTCCAGTTCGAATACGGCACGTACGTTAACTATTTACGACAGCAAGGGTGCAAGGGTTTATCAAAAGGCATATACCATAAATGCGCCTTATACTGAAATGGATGTTAATATCACCCAGGCCGGATCTGGGGTATATATGGTTGATCTGAGAGATAATTCCGGAAAACGCATTGCTTCCGGTAAAGTAGTGATTGATTAATCCTAAAAAACTGAATAAAATGAAAATCCTCCCGAAAAATTGGGAGGATTTTTTTATCCAATTATGATTTATTTAAAATCGGCGGAAACGGTAACTGTTGGATCGGTTGCCACTTTACCCGCCCCAATTGCCGGACCCGAAATATTATAATCTTTAACTTTCAACGAAAACTGAGAACTGGTTTTTATCTGTTTCCCGGCAACCACAATATTTGCAGTGGTGGAAATCGTTTGTGTAACGCCGTGAATGGTTAATGATCCTTCCACCCGGGCCTGGTATTTTCCATCTGCTTTAAAATTAATTTCGGTAAGATTGGTAATTCTTCCTTTAAAGGTGGAGGTAGGGAACTGGTTACTATCCATCCAGGTTTTTCCATTAAAATCGCTTTGCATACGCGGATTGGCAAAGGAAAAATTCTTAATGGTTACTTCAAATGCGATATTCCCCGTCCGGGTATCCAAAGAACCAATGGCAGCCGTATTTGCTGCTTTAGGCAATGGATTTAAACCGGTGGTTGCATCAAAATTTATTACAGCGGATGTGGTAACTTTTTTTTGTGCGATGAGTGCGGCACCGGAAAGTAGGAATACCACCAGGGTGACTGCTACTTTAAAATAATTTCTAATCATTCTAATCTTTAATTAATGCGGCTCTTTTAAAACTAACGTAATTCAATTCCAATATATCGCTGTGTACTCCTCCACTGCAGGAAGCGCGTATGGTTGCCAGGTCTCCTTCCTTGAGTTTCTTTGCCGCATCTACCCCTTTATCCTGAAAAGAAAAAATCAGGTAATTCCCGGAAAGGGTATCAACGAATTTTACATTTACCTCCGAATCCAGTGGTTCTACTTCATTAACAATTCCCTTTACCTGCAGAATTTTCTCCGTGTATTTTTTGTTCGCTGCATCCAGGTTTTGCCCAAACTCATGTAAAAGAGAATCAGCTGATATTGTAAAATCGGCTTTTACACTGGATGTATCATCAAACCGCTGGCTGATGATGTACCAGGCAATCCCACTGCCAATCAAAGCAAGAATGACGGCAGTTATAAACAATATTTTTAAATACTTCCTTTTCATTATAATATGCAAATATATAATGTTTGCCAGCGGTAGTAAACCGGATCCCACATTTTAACGAAATGCAAACCTCGGATCGGGCCGGCCATTTCCTGGCGTTTCTTTTCACAATTTAATTTATTGCACAAAAAACTTTTATGATCCAAATTGGGAATAAGAAGTAATTCAAACAATAAAAATGGAATGAACCAATCCGGGCAACCCTAGGCCTACTGCCAATTTGCAATACGAATTGAGGGAAAAAAACAGGACAGCCTCCGGAAAATTTCTTACTGTTCTTGGTAAATCTTAACTTCAAACCCAGATACTTAATAAATGCACCGACTATTTTTAATTTGTTTCACTGTTATGATGGGATGCTCCGGTTATAGCCAAAAGGCAGGTTCAGACAGCACTTTCCAGGTTGGAGTGGCCTTTAACAGTATGTGCTGCGGCGTACCATCTGAAACGCCTATGAAATTGTTTATCGATTCGTTTAAGTTAAAGTATGATATTCCCGAAATTCTTGCCACCCGGATTGGCCCGCTTGGCCGTGAAGGAGAATACCGGTTAGGATTTGGACTTTCAGAAATGAATGCATTGCAGAAAAAGGAATTTATTTCCGGATTAAGCAACATACAGAAATTAAAGGATGACCCCGGAAGTATCCGCATCGTTCCTGAAATGCGCATCGTAATACAGGAACTTCCCCCAAGAGCCCGTTTTAAAGAAATCCGGTATTAAGGCATTATTGTAATTTCCTTTTCATTTTCAACGTTTATGCCTGGTGTGCCGTTTGAATTCACAACTTTTCCGGTAACGCATATACGCTTCCCATCCAAAACCACATGCGGTTGATAGCTGAAATTTGAAATTTTATCTTTAAAAATGGTTACCGTAAACACCTGGTTGGGAAACTTTCGATCCAGGTTCAGGAACACATTTCCTTTTGCCGATTTTTTGGTGCTAACCACCGTGCCGCAAATGGTAACTGTTTCATTCTTGCCCTGGTAAAATTTTGCCTGAAGGGTGTTAAAGTTGTTGCGAGGCAGGTTTTCAGCATTCATTGGCTCCACTTCACCCGGCTGTATATCCGACCTCCACGGTTTAGCATCCGACATTGCCTCCACTTTCTGTTTGAGTGAGGCATCCAGGGTGGGGAAAAAGTTGATTCCGGTTACCTGTTCCACACTGTCTATACTCACTGCATAATGGTACCAGGGTTCATCGTTTCGCTGGTTTTTCATCAAAAAGCCAATACCCCGGTTGTTCTTTTTATCGAACACCACTTTAAAATAAATTTCCGGAATTGCCACTTTATTTGTGCCCCTTTCAATCCGGGGCAGTCCCGGTTTTAACACAGGGCCGGTTACAACAAATAGTTCAGAATGGTTATCAATGGCATATTGCCGAATGGCATCTTCCAGTTCGGCCCACCTTCCCCGATTAAAATCTGCCAACTGTGGCGACATATTGGAATACAGATAACTTTCGGATAGAGCCTTCTTGGAATATCTGAAATCGGCAGAAGGAGCCAGATGCCCCCGATCGTATCCAAAGCCATCATACTTCCAGGTACTATCCGGCATTAAGGTTTTCAAAAAATAATCAGATTCCACGGCCGATCCGGTTGAGATTAAAGAATCCGGGCGAAAATCGTTCGATCTTCCTTCTGAACCGTTGAGAACATCTGGCAGAATTATATGAGCCACCCACTTTGCCTGCTCGTAAGGTTCATCATACACAAGGGCATATGCACTATGAAAGACTACCTTCTCAGATGGCAGTACTGCCGGGAGCCCCCATTTTTTCAAATCCGTTCTAACCTGGGCCAGCCTCAAATCATCATAAAGCTGGAGAAGGCTGTCTTTCTCCCTGTCTATTTGTTTAATCTCCGTATTAACAGCATCCATCCGGCCACGGTAATCCTGTGCGAATGCCGGCATGCAAGAAATTAAAAGAATTAAAAAGGTGATTTTTTTCATACTCGGTTAATGAAATATTTGATTAAAGAAAGTAATCATATCATTCCAGGAAGCCTGTGCAGCTTCTTCATTATATTCAATAGGAATAGAGAATCGTTTACCCATTTCCGTTGCATCGGGGTTAGTAAATGAATGCGTTGCTCCGGGGTAAGAAATAAACCGGTAATTAACCCCTGCATCATCCATTTGTTTTTTAAAATTACTCACGGTTTCGGCCGGGACGAAGATATCATTGCCGCCATGGCAAACTAATACAGCCGCTGAAATGCGATTGCCGGGGGGAACAATTTTCAATCCACTGTGGAAACTCACCACTCCATCCACCGGGTTTCCTAAATTGGCAAAGCTCAATGCCATAGAGCCTCCGAAACAATAACCGATTACAGCAGATTTTGATTCATCTGCTACAGACAGGGTCCGGCTCAAGGTTATCGCCTGGTTAATATTCAATGCGGCCTGTTTGGGGTTTTTATAAAATCCATCCGAAAGATGGCGGGCCTCCTCTGCGTTGGAAGCGGTTACCCCGTTCCCATACAGATCAACCACAAATGCTACATATCCCAGTTTAGCCAGTCGGGTTGCCTGCTTCTTTGTAAAATCGGTTAGTCCCCACCATTCAGGAACAACAATGACCACCGGGCATTTCTTTTCCGGTTTGGCAGGAAATGCAAGCAGGCCAAGCGAAGTTTGTCCATTTACCAAATAAGGTACTTCCGAAATGGTAATCTCGTTGTTCGTATCTTCTCCACCATCCCCTTGCTCCTCATCCGCTAACCCCGCTTTTTCCTTTGGACGGCGGAATGCAAAAATAATAATCCCGCATATCAATCCCATCAGGACGGCAGGCACCAGTAATTTCATACTTTGAAATTAGGTGAATGTACCAAAGTTTATCCGGTAAAAGAAAGTAAAGTTTCCCAAATCCAGATTCCAAAAAATAGAACGAAAAGGATAAATATGTAAAAAGGGAAAAACCCATGGCTGATATTTCCAAAAAGGAAAACAACCATGGGTAATAGACAAGCAAAAATTAATGGCATATACAAGTTGTAAAACCTGTTACAAGCCGGCCTTTTGGGACTATTTTGAAGGAGGGAGTAAAACATCATCCACCACATACACGATACCATTGGATGCAGGAATGGTTGCAATTACATTTGCTTTCCCATTAATGGTAATCTTACCTTCTTTGTTGCCAATGGTTATATTACCTCCATTCACCTGGCCCAATACTTGGCCATCCTGGAGCATATTTTCTTTATACACCCCCACAGAAACGTGATATTGCAAAATATCAATCAGCGCATCTTTCTTTTCGGGTTTCAATAAACCCTCCACTGTTCCTGCAGGTAATTTCTTAAATGCTTCGTTGGTGGGGGCAAATACGGTGAAAGGCCCGGCATTACTGAGCGCATCTACCAGGCTTGCTGCTTTAACGGCTTCCACCAGCGTAGTATGGTCCTTACTCCCCATGGCAATTTGTACCACGTTCTTGGCAGAAACATCATCCTGAACTGCCGACTGGCCTGCACCGGCCGGGTTTTCGGTTGTGGCGGGCATTGATTCAGTTTTAGCAGCATCTCCGGAACAGGCAGCCAGTGCGGTGAGGGCGCCAAAACATACATAAACCAAAAGCTTTTTCATAAAGTGTTTTTAAGCGTTAAAATTTCCGCAAATCTATCCCGGATGCGAAGTGTCCTATATGCGTGTGGTCATATTGGTTGAATAATGATCAAAATCAATTCAGATACTGACTTCAGCCATTTTATTAACTGCTAAAAAAAACCTGGAAAAATATTTCGGTAAACCCATCAGAATGGCGACATAATTTCAAATATCAAAATTTGATTTTAAGCGGGAAAAATGGGGGATGGTTAATTGACTGAAATAAAATCCGGTTTTTTAATCAGGTCGGCTATTACTTCAAAGCGGACGCGCGTTGAAAGGTTCACCTTCCAATGTTTCATATTTTGAAGAATAACAGGGAAATAGAAGCCTCGCAATTCAATTGTTTCAAAAACCAAATTTTCATTACGGGTTCGGATACCCGCCCCCACGGCAGGATACCCTTTAAAAGATGTGGTATCGTGCCCCAATCCGCGCAGGAAACTGACATCTCCAAAAATAAAAGGGGCAAACCGGAATCCTAATAACAGCCTTCTATTATAAAAATCGGATTCGATCCGGAGGGTGGCTCTTTCATCGGCGGGATATGGGATATTGGGAAAATAAGGAAGGCCAAACTCGCTGCGCAGGAACAAAGGATCGTTGTATCGGTAATTAAACTGCCGGGTGTATGAAAAGTTCAGGAAGTTCCGGTTCATCCAGTTCCTTCCCCAATCATTGAGCCGGGTAAAATGGTCTAACGAAAATAACAGGTTTACATCCTCCATCCGGCCTCCCCGGTGAAATCCTCCGAGTCGGAATTTAATATTGCTATAATATAACCTCTTTGAAAATCGGGCCAGTTCCAGTTCCAATCCATAATATGGGGTACGTCTGTTTTCCACATTAGCCCATCCGGCTACAATTCCCGCACTTATGCCAACCGGTACATCTTCATTTCGTCCGAAAGTGTATAAGTAATTAGTACGGTAAAAATTCTGACGGTAAAGGGTATACGAGAATAAGGCTCCATTCCGGTTGGCGAACAGGTAATAAAAACTGGTATCATACTTCTTGGGCACCTCACTAAACCGGTTATAAAAAATCCGGCCCGACACAAAATGACGTAACCTTTTTTCTGAATCTCTCCCTTTCTTTTGCTTATAACCAAAATTGTATCCAGCCCATAAATCTACTGTATGATAGCGGTATTGGTAATCGCTGGTGTAAAGCGAATCGGTGAAATATGCGTTTTGCGTAAGGTGGAGCGACAAATCCAGGCCTGCCGTCCATTGCGTGTACCGGTTAATGAAGGGTTTCTCCAGATTGGTGGTATACAAATTCTCCTGCAAGCTCCCCGATTGCAATGCGGCATTAAAATTTTCATATTGCCCATACCAATTTAAAAAACTTCCCCCTACATTATAAAACTTAAATCCGGCTCCTACCCCGGCATTAGGGCTTCGGTTCTTATCCAAAAGGCCGGAAGATGAAATCTCATTTCCAGTTCCCAGAAAATTCTCCTCCCTGAGCTCGGCCCTGGCTCTTTTTGTGTTAATGCTAAATCTCCCACCAATTGAAAATACATCGCGGGTAAAAACAATAACATCAATGGTATCTGCAGTTCCCTCCACCGGTTCAACCTGAATTCGTGCATCCCGTAAGAAAGGCAGGTCTCGCAAATACACTTCATTATCTGAAACCAACAGGGGGAGAAATTTATCTCCTGCCTTAAAAAATAAATTTTTGCGAATTACTTTTACCCGTGTATCGCTATGGAAACGGTTAGCCAGTATAACCCATTTGTTGTTACGCTTCAAGATTGTATCATCCATATTCCGATTGAAGCCAAGTGGAAAGACCTCCACACTCCGGATAATTTTGTTGGCAAAGGGTAAAAAGGGATTGGATAATTTTTCTGTTTCTTCGGATGGGGTGCGGGAAACTGATTTCCACAATTTTCCCAACAATCCCTTTTGTTTCTTCAAAAAAAGGGTATCCTGATTTTCATTTTCCACCTGGGAAAAACAAGCCATAGTAACATGGAAAAAAAATATGAACAGGATTACACACCTCATCATCCTCAAAGCGACAACATTCGTTTTATAATTCCAAATTTAACAAGCCGGTATTTTGGGGTATTCCCCCTACCCGTTTTCTTTTCTCATGGCTGCTTCCTTCATTAAGTCGGCATCTTCCAGGCCAAAATACATTTCGATTAATCCATTCAACAGGTAGATTACGGGCGTAAATACAATAGCAATTAAAAAGCGGAAAATATAATTTCCGGTACCTGCAATTAGCAATTGCTTCCATGTCCAGGCATTGCCCAGGTCTCCCTGGATGTGTTTTCCAAGATAAAAGGCAATGAACAACATCACAAACGTATCGATCAGTTGTGATACGAGCGTAGAACCGGTTGATCTTAACCAAAGTTTGTTGTTGCCGGTTTTTCGCCTAACCCTTCGAAATATCCAAATATCTGTCATCTGGCTTACATAAAACGCAGCCAGGGTGCCTACCATAACCCAGGTTCCCTGTCCGAAAATTCCACGGAAAGCATTATTTGATTCGTTCATGCCAGTTCCCAGATTAAAAAATTGTGAAGGAGCAAGCAAAATGGCGCTGTTTACTATAAAAAATGAATAACCAGTCAGGGCAAGGGTGAGGTAGGTTAGGAATTTCACCCCTTTTGCGCCATAGTATTCATTTATAATATCCGTAAAAACAAAAATGACCGGGTAAACCAAAACAGCCGCACTAAGTTGAAAACTGAAGCTCTCGCCAAATAGGGGGATATCCAAGGGTTGCAGGCCAAAACTATCTTCAAAAGAAAAAATCTTGACTCCAATAAACTGTGCAATTATAGCATTCGCAATAAAGAATCCTCCCAGGATAAAAAACAACCTGGCGCTTTTATTACGAAAAATGCTATGCATCATGGCTATAAGTTAAGGAAAAAAAAGTAGTAAACCTGCAAAGGGAAAATAAGCAGGTTGAACCATCGGATTTTCGGGGATACGGCCTGCACAAAAGGCCGTCTGAAAAACACTGCGGCCAGTACAAAAAAAATTACATTTATAAAAATAGCGCCATACCCCAAAATCACAAGGGTGGCCTCCAGGGGCTGATACGGGATGGCCCCGTTCAAGTTACCCTGCGCTCGTTGCTGAATTTCTACCAGCCGCAAAATGGCCGCTGCTAAAAAACACAGGTTACAGATAAAAACCAGTTTAGAGAAAACGCGCATATTATTATCTTGATTTACCGGAAAGCATAGGTACAAAAGAAAATTGTTCAAAGGCTTCTTCCTTTAGCGCCCCCTCTTCATTCTTCCCAATTCGTAACATGCGCTGCCCCCCCTCTTCATCTAAAGGAAGCACCATGTATCCTCCCGGTTTTAATTGTTCAATAAGTTTTGGAGGAATGAACGGAGCGGCAGCGGTAATAATGATTTTATCAAAGGGTGCAAAAGTAGGCAGGCCTTCAAAGCCATCTCCAAAGAAATACTTAATGGTAGGATATCTTTTCCGAAGCACAAATTTCTTTCCCAAATCAAACAAACCCTTTTGCCTTTCGATAGTAAATACCCGGGCGCCCATTTCAGCTAAGATCATGGCCTGGTACATACTTCCGGTTCCAATTTCCAAAACCTTTTCGTTGGGTTTAATTTGCAGTAACTGCGTTTGGTAAGCTACCGTATAGGGTTGCGAAATCGTTTGTCCTTCTGCAATGGGAAATGCCCTGTCTTCATAAGCAATATTATCCAGGGCGGTATCCAGGAAAAAATGCCGGGGAAGGTTCATCAGGGCATTCAATACGAGTTCATCACTAATCCCCTTATTCTTAATAGAATCGATCAGCTTCTTCCGGAGCCCTTTGTGGCGGTAACTATCTTCAAATTTCCTCATATCCGGTGCAATATAAAAAATGCCGGCGCATGGCCGGCACAAACAAAAATATTTTATTGTCTCCATATTAAGAGCCAAACTAAATCGCCGAAATTAATCTAACCCCAGTTCCCGAATGATTCTTTCAATTTTAGCATCCAATATTTCTTCTGTTGCATCAAAATTTTCGGCTTTATCCAATTTTGTATTTACGCTGAAATAATACTTTATTTTGGGTTCGGTGCCGCTGGGCCTTGCCGAAACTTTACTGCCGTCTTCCATGAGGTATTGCAACACATTACTTTTTGGAATATCAATTTTCCAGGTTTCGCCTGTATCCAGATTTTTACCAACCTGCAGTTCATAATCCAGCAGTTCTTTCACCTTTACGCCATCAATGGTTTTGGGCGGGTTATTCCGGCTATTCTCCATCATCTTTGCAATTTCTGCCGCACCATTCATTCCTTTCTTTGTAATGCTCACCAGGTGTTCCTTATAAAATCCGTATTCAACATATAAATCGATCAGTTTTTCAAAAAGACTGCGTCCCTTTTCCCTTTCATAAGCGGCCATCTCACAAAGAATACAAACTGCGCTCACCGCATCTTTGTCCCGGATTTGATCGCCAATCATAAGCCCAAAACTTTCCTCACCTCCGATGATGTATTTTTCCTTTCCTTCTTTCGCTTTAATTAAGGACGATATCCACTTAAACCCGGTAAGCACATTATAACAATGCACTCCCTTTGCCTTTGCAATCACATCAATCATATCCGTAGTAACAATGGTTTTGATCACCATATCGTTGGGCTGTGCAATTCCTTTTTCTTTTCGTGCTTCCATCATATAGTTAAATGCAAGCATCGCCGTTTGATTCCCGTTCATGAGTACCCACTCTCCTTTATGGTTCTTAATTCCAATGGCAATCCGGTCTGCATCAGGATCTGTTCCGGCCAGGATATCAGCATTCATTTGTTCTGCTTCGGCCAGGCCAATGCGCATGGTTTCTCTTTCCTCGGGGTTGGGATATTTTACGGTAGGAAAATTTCCATCCGGTTTTGCCTGTTCGGCAACAATATGTACATTTTCAAATCCATACTGTTTCAATGCATCAGGCACCAGCATAATTCCTGTGCCGTGGATCGGAGTGTACACTATCTTCATATCCTTCTGCTTCTTACAAACATCCGGATATATACTCAGCCCCTGCACCATATCCAGGTAGGCTTTATCCATTTCCGCACCAATGCCGGTAATTAAATTATCCCCGCCGTTCCATTTAACATCATCCACCGACGCAATTTTTTCCACTTCCTTAATGGTATTCTTATCGTGTGGCGAAACCATTTGAGCCCCATCATCCCAATACGCTTTATACCCATTGTATTCCTTCGGGTTATGGCTGGCAGTACAAACAACACCGCCTTTGCATCCCAGGTGCCGTATGGCAAAACTTAGTTCGGGGGTGGGCCTCAGCGATTCAAAAAGAAAAACTTTGATCCCGTTTGCTGCAAAAACATGAGCTGTAATTTCAGCAAAACTGCGGCTGTTATTCCGGCTGTCGTGCCCAATAGCTACACTGATTTCTGTTGAGCCCCAAAATTGTTTTAGATAATTAGCATACCCCTGGGTGGCCATACCTACCGTGTATTTATTCATCCGGTTGGTGCCCACACCCATAATACCGCGCAGGCCGCCAGTGCCAAATTCCAGGTCCTTGTAAAATGCTTCCACCAAATCTTCCGGGTTATCTATTTGCATTTTCCGGATCTCTTCCTTTGTGGCTTCATCATAATTTCCATTCAGCCAAACTGCTACTTTCTTTTGAATTTTTTCGTCCATAGTTTTAAAATTAACAGCGCCAAATTTAACCCATTATGGCCATTAATGTGGTTTGCCGTTATTTTTGTTTAATGAAATCAGCTGTTGGCCATAGCCCGGCATCATTGGCGTCGCACTCTTGTACCTGGAGAACACTACTCGGCTCAATTTTGTTTTCTTTGTTACCGGTCTCTGCATTTTGTCAGCCACATCCCGACAGTACCATTTCCAATCCATCCAATTATATCAGCAATAAGAATTTCAATTATTCTTATCATAAAAGAAAAGTGACTACGGTGGCCTTAGCCAACGTAGCAGGATATGGCGGTGCGATGGTGGGCTTATACGCTGCATGGTATAAAAATTATCCGCAAACTAAAATGCATGCCTATAACGATATAAAAGAATGGATGCAGATTGATAAAATAGGGCATGCTTACAGCGCTTATGCCGAAAGCAAAGCCAGCATGGAGTTATGGCGCTGGACGGGCATCTCCCGTAAAAAACAAATTTGGATAGGTGGACTTAGCGGCGCTTTTTACCAAACCGTCATCGAAATTTTAGATGGTTTCAGCGCCGAATGGGGATGGAGCTGGCCCGATTTTGGTGCAAACCTCATTGGAAGCTCCATGCTTATTTCTCAGGAGCTGGCCTGGAACGATCAGCGAATCCAGTTTAAATGGTCGTTTCATCGGAAATCATACAGCGATCCCTTGCTTAACCAGCGAAGCAATGCATTATTTGGCACCGGGGCGCAACGTTTCCTTAAAGATTACAATGGTCAAACCTATTGGTTTAGCACGGCACCCGCTTCATGGATTCCAAACTGCAAGCTTCCACCCTGGTTACAACTTGCTATTGGCACCGGCGCCGATGGCATGTTTGGGGGGTATGAAAATATTGGGAAAAATCCTGATGGCAGCATTAACTTTTCTCGGAATGATATTAAAAGGTACAGGCAATGGTATCTTGCTCCCGACATCGACCTAACGAAGATCCCTACCCGAAGGAAAGGAATAAAAACCTTACTGAATATAATAAATATCATAAAATTCCCCACCCCCGGGTTGGAACTTTCGAAAGGGAAACTGCATTGGCGCTGGCTGATTTTTTAATTATTGAAGGTAGGCTCCCATTACGTCTCCGTTTTCCACCTCCACTACAATATTTTGATCGCTGGTGGTTGAAATTGAGAGGCCCACATAATCAACCGAAACGGGAAAGCGTTTATGGGTACGTTCTACCAGGGCCAGGGTTTCAATCTTTTCCGGTTTTATATCCAGCAGGGGTTTTAAAGCATATAACATCGTGCGGCCGCTATTGGCCACATCATCTACCAAAATAAGGATCCCGCTTTCCCTTCCCGGGTTCCCGCTTAATTGAACCTCGCCGGGGTCCTTTTTATTCAGGCTAAGTTCAATCAGGTGGGTAGTAATATTTGCCAATGCAAGCTGGGAAGCCAGTTGCCGTGCAATATGAATTCCATTTTCCTTAATGCCTACGAGGGTTACTGCCTTCACACCGGCATTTCGTTCTGCTATTTCCAACGCCATGCGCCGCAATTTCCTTCCGGCTGTTTCCTTATCGAGGATTCTGTTCATAAAGGCCTTATACGCAATATTAACTATTAAATCCGTTATCTTAGCCACGAATTAACGCCTCGTATGCAATATATCCAACAGGCTGCATTTGTACTGATTGCTGCTTTTGCTATTTGGTTGTTCACTAAAAACATCCTCCAAATACGCCGTAACATTCTCCTTGGAAGGGAAGAAGACCTTACCGACAACCCGCGAGCCAGGTGGAAGCAGGTTCTTTTGCTGGCATTTGGGCAGAAAAAAATGTTTCGAAATCCCCTGGTAGCCGTATTGCACTTTGTAGTTTATGCCGGTTTCATCATTATCAATCTGGAAGTGATGGAAATTGCCCTCGATGGGATATTGGGTACACACCGGCTTTTTTCAAATTTTATGGGTGGTGCGTATGCGGTCTTTATCAATTTCTTTGAGATCCTGGCCGTTCTGGTAACTGCATTTTGCGCCATCTTCCTGTTACGCCGAAATGTGGTAAAAGTGAAGCGGCTTGCCCAGGCAGAATTAAACGGATGGCCCAAGAGTGATGCAAACTACATTCTCATCACCGAAATCATTTTAATGTGTCTTTTCCTCACTATGAATGCGGCAGACCGGGCGCTTCAACTCCAGGTTCCGCAGTACGGGCATTATAAGGATGTGGGTGCATTTTTAATTTCGGGGTCCTTATCCGAATCCTTTAAAAATCTTTCCCCGGCCACCCTGGCAGGTATTGAGCGCAGTTGCTGGTGGCTGCACATCATCGGAATTTTTGCCTTTCTCAATTACCTTCCCTACAGTAAACACCTCCATATCCTATTTGCCTTTCCTAATGCATACTATGCCCGCTTATTCCCGAAAGGAGAAATTAAAAATATGCCGCGGGTTCAGGATGAAGTTAAATACATGATGCAGCCTGAGCTGGCCCCTACCGGCGAACAACCGGTGGCTAAATTTGGCGCGAAGGATGTGCCCGACCTTTCCTGGAAAAGCCTCCTTGATGCATATAGCTGTACCGAATGCGGAAGGTGTACCGCTGCCTGCCCGGCCAACCTGACAGGAAAATTGCTAAGCCCCCGAAAAATTATGATGGCTACGCGCGACCGGGCAGAAGAAATAGGACGTAACCTGATTGCCGGAAAAGAAGCTGGTGCAGACGGGAAGTCTTTATTACACGATTATATTACAGCCGAAGAACTGAGAGCCTGCACCACCTGCAATGCCTGTGTGGAAGAATGCCCGGTAAGTATCAACCCGCTCGACATCATTATAGAATTACGCCGAAGCCTCATCATGGAGGAAAGCAATGCACCGGCAGAGTGGAATGCCATGTTTGGCAACATTGAGAATAATTTTGCGCCATGGAAACTCAGCCCGGATGATCGGGACAAATGGGCTACGGAGATGGAAAGTTAACCTGTTTGTGCCTTTTCTTCCTCGTGGGTAAACTTTTGAATCGAATCCTTTTTCATCAGAATTTTGAATAATAATATCAGGGCAGTTATTGCAAATATCCCACCGATTAACCAGTTCAGGTATGCTTCACTGTTAGCGATTTTTTGGGCTGCCCATTTGCCTCCAAAAATAAATACACAGTTTCCGGCCAGGGTACCTAAACCTATCCCAATTATATAGGTATTATACTGCCCTGCCTTTGGTTCAAGAATCTTTTTAGTAAACAGAACGGCACTCCATCCAAACCAAAATGGAATTTGAACCGGATTGAGGGCACACATAATTACCCCCAGCAGGAAGCGGTTAAGATTGTTATTAAGGAAAGCATTCTTTGCCTGGGGATTGCTGTTGGTGGCAGCAATAAAACTACCCACGGCCAGGGCTATGATGATGCCGAGGGTGATCCATTCCATCATTTTCATCAACTTCGCCTGTTTACGAACCCAATCAATCCCAACCAGGGATATCCGCACATAAATCATTTCTACCAGCAGCGATCCGAAAGAAAATAGCAGGGCATTCCAGATACTTTCCTGGATACCAATCTGCATGGCGGCAACATTAAGGGTACCCAGGGGTAAAGACCCCAGAAAGCTTATCAGCATACCCCAAAAAAATACCCTGGCGAGTTTGAGCATGCCCAAAGATAATGGCTCAGCGAATTGTGTTGTTAACTGCGAGGGAGAAAGATAGAAAGGCTAAAAAAATATTCCGTATTTAAAAATCAGGAATCGGATGAAGAAAATAAGAATCCAACAAGAGAGAGGCAACTTCTATAAAGTACCATACATTCAGGGAATCTGTTTATCAATTTCTTTCATCTTTGCCGTGCGTTGGTTTGCCGAACTTAAAAACTCCCTCCCTTTCCAATAGGGCCAGGGCTGAATATGACGATGCTGGCGATTAAACATCGAAATTTCATAAAGGGCTTTCCAGTGCTTTAAAATTTCTTTATATGCACCTAATAAAGAATAACCTGTATCGTAAAAATGATTGGGTTCGGCGCCACAACCATTGAACTCAATAATCTGAAAATTCTTTCCCTGTTTGAGGTCATCCACGTTGTTACACAAAATATCGTAACGACCATAAAAAAAATCATCTACCTGCAGGCTAATCTTATCAAAAACGGCAACCAGCTTATCATCGATCTGGTCTTTTAAATCAAAAAATCGGGCGCCCCGGTTATGGTTAGCTGCAAAACTCAAAGGATAGGACTCTCCGGCCGAAAACACGCTGTCCCATTTTTCGGAATGTTTAAGCTTCAGTTCTTTAATCCTTTGGGATGCCTTGGGGTGTTGTTCAATTAACCGGCAGAGCGTACTGCTTCCATCGCCCACTACATGCATGGGAACTTTATGGAGGAACCCGGTAATGATGCCATTGCTTTTGTTTGGATAGCGGATATAAAATACACTAACCTCCATAGGATACTTTATCAAATCCTGGATGATATAAACATCCGGAACCAGTTTATGATAAAGAAGTAATTGTTTCGGCTGATCAATCTTACGGAATAAGATCCCCTGCCCTCCGTTATCCGGCTTCACCACGAATGGATAATGGATTCCAGAATTCCGAAGTAAATCCAAAAGGCTGTTTTCGGGCATCCCGGGATTTACATAAATTGTATTAGGGTAAAGCCCTTCCGGAAGTAGGTTATACATCTCCTGCTTGGGTTCACCTTCCATCCCTCCAAAAGTAATTTTGGGATTACTAGGGGTAAAAAACCAAATAGCCCGTGAACGCAACATATACATCAACCAAAAGGGAACCAGGGGTGCATACAAAAGTTTAAATGGCCAGGCCTCCCAATTGGTGATTTTCCTCAACAAACTGTTTATCATAATAATTGAGGCACAAATTTAGTATCTGCCTTGGGATTAGGTTAATCAAATTCTTACTTACTTTGTCCAAAATTGAACGAAATGCATGTACCAACAATGGCCGAGATGGCAATGAAGGGGGAAGAACCGGAGATTCTCTTTTGGGTTGGGTGTGCCGGGAGTTTCGACCAACGCGCCCAAAAAATAACCAAAGCATTTGTTACTATTTTAAATCATATAGGAATCCGATTTGCAATCCTGGGAAAAGAAGAAATGTGTAATGGTGACCCGGCCCGCAGGGCGGGAAATGAATTTTTGTTTCAAATGATGGCCTATCAGAATATTCAAATCCTTGATGGATATAAAATAAAAAAGATGGTAACCACCTGCCCCCATTGCTTTAATATTTTCAAAAATGAATATCCCAAACTGGGCGGAAATTATGAGATTGTACACCATGCTACCTTTTTGCAGGAACTCATCGACCAGGGAAAAGTAAAAATTGAAGGAGGTGGGGCATTTAAGGGGAAGCGAATTACGTTCCATGACTCTTGTTACCTGGGCAGGGCAAACGGTATTTATGAAGCCCCAAGAGCGGTATTGGAAGCCCTCGATTCGGAACTGGTGGAGATGAAGCGGTGTGGAAGTAAGGGGATGTGTTGCGGAGCCGGAGGTGCCCAAATGTTTAAAGAAGAGGAAAAAGGAACCAACCGGATTAATTTTGAAAGGAGCGATGAAGCGATTTCAACCGGGGCAACTATTATTGCCAGTTCCTGTCCTTATTGCAACACCATGCTTACCGATGGCGTGAAAAACAGAGAAAAGGAAAATGAAGTAGCCGTATTGGATATCGCGGAAATTATTGCTGCCTCCATTAAAAAAACACCAGATCATGAATCTTAATTTCGAAGACCACCTCCCCGCCGATTTTGCCGGCACCTCGCGGGTTTGGATTTACCAGTCGAGCCGGTTATTCCAACTTTCCGAAGTTTTTGAACTTGAGGAAATGATGAATCACTTTATTTCTTCCTGGAACAGCCATGGTGATCCGGTAAAAGGATATGCGAATCTTTTTTTCGGGCAGTTTATTGTATTAATGGCCGACGAGTCCCAAACAGGGCTGGGCGGTTGCAGTACCGACAGTTCCATAAGACTTATAAAAGAGGTAGAGAAAAAATTTGGGGTAGAGTTGCTAAACCGGCAGATGCTGGCATTCCTAATAAAAGACAAAGTGCAACTGATGCCTATGGCCCAGTTAAAGTATGCTATGGACAATGGTTTTATAAATGAGGATACGCTATATTTTGACAATTCGGTTTTAACTAAGGAAGCCATGCTTACCCGTTGGATTACTCCGGCAGGAAAAAGTTGGCTTGCTCAAAAGTTTACAGTAAAATAAAAAGAAGCGGGTAATTGATTTCATGGAAAATATGGTATTCGGCACTAAAGAAAAGTAGGTTTAACTGAATTTTCATTCGCGGAAAATTCGGATTTACGTTTTTTCGCATCTTATTTTTGCCCCCGGGGAGGGGGCAGCAAACTGACTGATTTTTT